>CALAVC010000043.1 GCA_937892095.1 uncultured Bacteroidales bacterium
CCAGAGGGGAAAGCACCTTTACCAATTGTTTAAGATTGAGCTACGCGAGCGAAAGCCAAGTGGGACTCCGACACCGTATTTTGGGAGAGCAAACAGACCATATAATCAGTATGCAATTTGCTTTGACCCCGATGGGGGAGCCTACGTGTCGCAAAATAATATGAATGCATCGGTGGTGCGTGGAGCTCCTGTGTCGATATTTGAATATGCGAGCGATGCAGACAATGCGGAGGGGACTCGACTGAGCAATATGCCGAGCAAGGCGAGCTGTGGAATGGCGAGTGTGTCGATGGACGGTAAGATGATGATTTTTGCGTCGGACATGCGAGGTGGAGAAGGTCGGACAGACTTATATTTTTGTACAAAGACACCAAGTGGAGGGTGGACAGAGCCTCAGAATATGGGTGCTGTGATAAACACACCGGGCATAGAGACGTCGCCATATTTTCATACATCGGGTAAGATATTTTTTGCGTCGGACGGGCGAGAAGATAGTCAGGGTCTTGACTTGTTTTACACATACAAGACGGCAGATGGATTTGCTGAGCCAGTGAAATTTGACGACGAGATAAACGGCATGAGGGATGACTATGGACTGTATTATAGTCAGGACGAGAAATGGGGCTTCGTTACGAGCAATAGGGATGGGACTGACAAGATATATTATTTTGAACGGACATTCCCAACGTTTGAAGAATGCGAAGAGACACAAGCTCCGGAGTTGTGCTATACGCTATATGAGGCATCGGCAGAGAGCTACGACACTACGGAATATCAGATAATATGGCGGACGTCGGATGGCGGATTGCAAACTGGCGTGGAGGTTGACCATTGTTTTCCGAAAGTGGGCAATTACCAGATTGAACTTAGTGTGCTTGACAAGACGACGGGCGAAGAGATGTTTTCGCTTGCGGAGTTTGAACTTGAAATAGAGTGGCCAAACCAGTTGAGGATTGTGGAGCCAGAAGTGATTAAGGTGGGTCAGCCAGCGACATTTGTGGTGGACGCAGAGCCTTTTAAGGACTTTCCACCGCTTGATTTTTATTGGGACATGGGTAATGGGGACCAAATAAAAGGAACGCAAGCGACTACAACTTTTGAAGCTCCGGGTAAGTATAAGGTAAAATGTGGCACGATTGATGCAAGGACAAGAGTCGATAAGCGTTGTACGTGGAAAGAAATAATAGTAGTGAAGTAGTCTTTCTGACGGACACGAGCCACGAAATAGTAAAGAAAATAGAAAGATAGCAATGACAAGAATGAAAAGCGCAAAGGCACTGATGGCCTGCGGACTTCTGCTGACATCGGCACAGAGTGTATGGGCTCAGCCCGTGCCAGGTGCTGACGAGAACATTCCCTACTTGATGACGTTCGGCAAGGATAGCCAGACGGAGTGGGGCGACGATAACTTTGTACAGATAATATTTTTCTCGGTGCCATCGGACCATACGGAGCCTATATACATAAGGGTGTTTGACCCAGACTGCGGCGGCGAAGTGGACGAGCTAAACGGAGTGTTCAATACGAAGACACGGTTTAGCATATATGGTGGCAAAGAGAGTTGCTCGAACAAGGACGCTCAAAAAGGCAACTTGAAGGGTAAGTATAAGAGTGGCACTCAGTTGGCTACGAAAGTGTTTGGCGTGGACGCGACAACGGACAATCAGTGGTATACGTTTGGTCCGTTCAACCCATCGGAAGGCGAGAACTTGCCAGAATATGGTGGCAGGACGTTTAAGCTTGTGGTTGAGGGGTTGTCGGGCGACGACGGCAATATGTATAAGCTATTCCTCTCGCGCAAGAAAGACGACAACGTCAAAGTGGATGGTGCGTTTGCATACTACTTCAAATATAAGTTCCGTTTGTATGACGATGGCAAACAAGTGTCTCACATATATCCGTATATTGATGACAAGACCATATCGCTGAAACAGAGCAACTTTGATTGGGATAAGGATGGCATATTGCGCATCATATCTGTGGCAAAGAATGGCGAGTTGATGGTGGTCAGCAATAATAACGAATGGCAGACGAGTACGCACAAGGTGGTGGACGAAGAAAAGAACACATCGTGGGACGTACAGATGATAAAGAACAAGGCGAAGCCACTGAAGAATAATAATGTGGTGATATATTTTGAGAACCAATATGGCGAACTGATGCCATTCTATAGTGTTCCTGTTGGTGGCATACCCAAGTATAAGTATACGATTGGCATAAAGCCAAAGAAGAAATAAACATATTTTTTTTACAGAGGGGACGAAGCCCTATAATGGGCTTCGTCCTTTTTTATTATGTGTGGTGCAATGGGGATATTAGTAATGCTACAATTGTTTTTTTTTGTTAAATAATGATAACTTTGTGCAAAGAGCCTGTGGGACAAAAGGGGGAACCCCACAAAAAGAAAATCAACTACATTCCCCCATACTTAGTATATGTTTTTACACAAATTAACGAGTCGAGGAGGTAAGTTCTTACTGATCTCGCAAATGTTGGCCATTATGGCCACAGAGGCGTGGGCTCAGAACACGCAAAAGATTTCTGGTCGGGTTACCGATGACGCTGGTCAGCCAGTCATAGGCGCAGCAGTGATGGTGAAAGGGACTTCGACAGGCACAGTAACAGACGTGGACGGACGCTACGTGCTTGACGCACCAGAAAATGCTGAAATAGAAGTAAGTTTTATTGGTTACGACATTGCGGTGCAGAGTGCGAGCGGGCAAGAGACGCTTGACTTTGTGCTGAACGAGGAAGACACACAGCTGGACGAACTGATAGTGATTGGCTATGGTTCGGTTAAGAAAGGTACGTTGACCTCGGCAGTGTCGAAGATGGACGACAAAGCCATAAAAGACCGTCCGTTGGCGCGTGCGGAGCAAGCACTGCAGGGTCAGTTGGCTGGCGTTACGGTGCGGACGATTACGGGAGAACCGGGTGCAGACCAGACGATACGCGTGCGTGGAGCAGCGTCGATAAACGCAAGTTCTGACCCATTGTATGTTGTGGACGGCGTGCCGATGGACAACATCAACAGCATAAACCCTAACGACATACAGAGCATAGAAGTGCTTAAAGACGCGGCATCGGCTGCTATATATGGTTCGCGAGGGTCGAATGGTGTAGTGATTGTGTCGACAAAACGCGGCAAGACGGGCAAGCCCATGGTGGTGATGAACGCAAATGTAGGCTTTCAGACACCAGAGAAGTTGCTTGACTTGATGACGGCAGAAGAGTGGATGGCGTTCAGAGTACGCTGGAACGACCAAAACTACTTGAACTTGGCAAAACAAAATGGAGTGTCGGACGCAAGCATATCGGACGATAGTGCAACGCGTATGCAGAAGATTGGTGGTTCGATAGACAAGCCGAATTATCAGGTTATAAATGACGATAGGTGGTTTCAGTATCTGAGCCCCGAGATGCAGGCTCAACACACCTACGCGAAAGACAAGGGAGAGCTGGCACTGCTGGACTGGCAAGACAAGGTGTTTAGACATGCGCCCGTACAGAGCTACGACATGAACATTACGGGTGGCACAGAGAACGTTAACTACCTAATGTCTGCAGGCTTCATGAAACAAGACGGTATCGTAACAGGCACGGACTACAGACGCATAACCTTACGAGCCAACGTAGACGCAGAGATAAACAAATATATAGGTGTCGCGATGAGCTTGGCACCAACGTACATTACGACCAACAATGCAGGAGCAGCCAATGGTAAGGACTCTCGCATACACCACGTGTTGTCGTCGACACCAGTGAGTGAGCCAGAGGTTGGCTATATGACCAACGTGCAGCCGTATATGAAATATAATTGGGCAGGAAGCCCTTCGAGCCCATGGTATTTGCTAAAAACTAATACGAACGAAAGCAACAGGCTTCGCCTCTTGACGAATACGGCTGTCCGGATAATGCCCATAGAGGGGATGAAGATTGAGATGTCGGCAGCGGTGAACTACTATGACGTAGACCAGAAGTCGTATACGTATACGAGCACGAGTGCGAACTGGACGAAGGGCGAAGGCAGTCAGTCGTCGGGTGGACACTCGACAGAGCGCAAATGGCAGACACTCTTGCAAGCCGTCTTGAACTACGACAAGACGATTGGCGAAGACCATACGATTGGTTTTATGGCTGGTGCATCGCGCGAGAAGCAAAATGTGGGTCATAATACGAATCAGACTTACAAGGCTCCGTTTGCCAACGACGTGGTTACGGAAAGTTTTAATGGAAACATTGTTACGCCCAATGCAAACACAGTTACACAGGCGACACCTAAGTCGTTGGCATCATTCTTTGGTCGCTTGCAATATGACTACGCAAGCAAGTATATGGTCTCAGGCTCTGTGCGCTGGGACGGCTGTTCGGTGTTTGGAGACGACAACAAATGGGGTGTCTTCCCAGCAGTAAGTGCAGGCTGGATGATTAGCAACGAAGATTTCTTTAAAGACAGAGACTTGTATTGGTGGAACACGCTAAAGATTCGTGCAAGCTACGGCGTTACGGGCAATAACAACATCTCGAACACTGCAGCATATAATGCGCTGACATCGACGACGTATGCTGGCACGGCAGGATATAATGCAAAGTCGCCTGGCAACAGCGACCTTGGTTGGGAAAAAACGCATAGCACCGACGTGGCACTCGACCTCGGATTTGTAGAGAATAGATTCCAACTGTCAGTAGACTACTATACGAAGCGGACCAAAGACTTGCTTTATGAGGTGCCAGTAGCTGGTGCTTCGGGATTCACAAAAGTGTGGGGCAACTCTGGCGAGATAAAGAACAATGGTGTGGACATAGAAGTTAACACGATTAACCTCAGTTCGGCACGACAGCTGAAATGGTCGACACAATTTAACGCCTCGTATAATAAGAGCGAAGTGATGTCGATTGGTACAGATGATGCTCCGATACACTCTGGTTGGAATGGTCAGGGCGACGGAGCAAATGCGTCGAACATACTTGAAGTTGGTCAGCCAGTCAACGTATTCTATATGTACGACGCTATTGGAGTGTGGCGCACCCAAGCCGAGTTGGATGCTTATGCAGCCGAATGCGGAGTGGAAAACGTAACGTTCCAAGGCAAGGTGAACAAGCCTGGCGACATACGATATGAGGATGTAAACCACGACGGTAACATTGACCTTGACAACGACCGCAAATATTTGGGTCAGCCCCAGCCGAAATGGACTTTTGGCTTGACGAATACATTTGAATGGAAAAATTGGGATGCCTCGATACTGGTAACTGCACAGACTGGTGGCATGATATTCGGTTGCATAGGTCGTGCAATAGACCGCCCGAGTATGGGTGCACTGAGCAACGTCATGGACTGTTGGAACAACGCATGGTGGAGCGAAGAAGAGCAAGGCGACGGCAAGACGCCATACATATTTAGTAGCACGACTGGCGGTCAGGTCGACTCTCGTTGGCTATGGAAGAGCGACTACTTGTGCTTGAAGAACATAACGATAGGCTACACAATCCCCCTGAAGGTGGAAGCCATAAAGAAAGCGAGAGCATACGTATCGTGCGAAAACTTGCTACGCATAGACGATTATTATAGTGGTTATTCGCCCGAAGCAGCAAATGCAGGTGGGTCGAACCCAGGCGGAGCTGCATCGACGGGCATAGACTACGGTGGCTATCCGACGGCTCGCATAATGTCGCTTGGCGTGAACATAACGTTCTGATAACGAAAACAAAAGAAAAAAAATGAAACAGACAAAACTATATATAGCAGCAGTTCTGCTGACGCTCACAGTGCAGTCGTGCGAAGAGTTTCTTGATGAGCCACCAGCCGACCTTATGTCGGGCAGTGCGTTTTATCAGAGTACTGCACAAATAAATCAGGGCATAATTGGCATATATGCTGACTTGCGCTACCTTTCGGACTACGAGTATGGCATGATGTCGGAGATGCGTTCGGACAACTCGTGGGTCAACCCCACCCCCAATGGTCAGAGAGATTATTCGGACATTGGTTCTTTTCGCGCTGGCGAAGAGCTGGCAACAGCCGAAAGCGCATGGGATACGTGGTATAAGGTAATCTACGATGCCAATATGGCAATAAAGAATATCAACCCATCGTCGGACGAAGAGAAACAATTCTTGTGTGAGGCTAAATTCTTACGAGGCTGGGCATATTTTGAGCTATCGAGACTGTTTGGCAACATACCAGTGGTGTTGAGTCCTGTAAGTGCGTCTGAGGCTAACGCTACACCACAGACCGATGCCAAAACGGTGATTGAAACGGTGGTCATACCTGACCTCGAAGCTGCGTTGGAACTTCCGGAGCGAAATGCCATAACTGATGACATGGGTACGGCAGTGCCAGAGCAAGGGCGCGCCGACTGCGTAGCGGCACAAGCCATGTTGGCACGCGTATACATGACACTTGCAGGCGAGCCATTTGGCGACACCCAAGCCAAGACCAAAGCGCGAGAGTACATTGACAAAGTGCTTGAGAAAAAAGCCGACTATTGGGCCAAGACAATTGACGAATGGCGCAAAATTTGGACGCCACAGACAGGCAAAAACCAGTTGCCAATATTTGCCATACAATATAGGACTGGCGGAACGGGCAACCCATACATCTTCAACTTGGTAAAACAGCTTGCGCCATCGTATACCGACGGAGTGGGCGTCCGACTGATGCAGAACGATGTGTATGTAGATATGGCGTTGCGATATGAATTTGACAAAGTCTACACCTCTGGAGGCAAAGATTTGCGAGGCGAAGGCTGGTCGGTCATAGACGGCTACGAAGCAGAAGGCAACACTGTGGCATACCCGACACAGACATCGACACTGACGCTTGCCGACGGCACAGACGTCGAAGTGGTAAGCAATGCGATGTACTATAAGCCGCTTCCGTCGAAACCTAAGATGGACTATTTGGGATTGACGATGAGCTACTCGGATTTGAAAGACTATAACGACTGGCCTGTCAACTTCCCTGTTATTCGCATAGAAGACATCATGTTGCTGAAAGCAGAATTGCTGGCCGAAGAAGGTAATTCGGAAGCAATGGACATCGTGAACGAGATTCGCGAGAGAGCAGGTTGTGACAAGATTGAGGCTACCGACAAAGACGAGATGACGGCGGCGGTGCGCAACGAACGCAAGATAGAATTTATGGGCGAGGGCATCCGATGGTTTGACCAAGTGCGCTACGGTACATGGCAAGAAGACACGCGAGCACTCTTTGCACGCCACAACAACCCCGAAGGGACCGACGTGTCTAATCTGCGAGACGGACGGCACTACTATGCCATACCGATAAACCAAATGAACATTACACCTGGGCTATATAAGCAGAACGATGGGTACTAAGGTTCGGACAAGGTAAATAAAGAATAGGCTACTCGAAAGATTCGAGTAGCCTATTCTTAGGTTTATGAAGAATGTGTTTTACTTCAACAGATTGCCGAGGGCACCTCGAGTGAGTTCCTTTCCGAGTGTTCGCGTGGCAGCCGAGGTGGCACGTCGGGTGATGGTGCTGGCAGCCGATGTTTTACTTTTCGTTTTCTTACCCGTAACGGCATTACTGACAGCCTGACCAGCCATGCTTGCCCCAGCACCGATGACAGCAGTTACGACAGCTTTGAGAATCTTGCTAAAAAGGCCCGACTCTTCTTTTGCCGACTTCGAGGCTTGCGTCTTAGAGGCGTTAGCAGCTTGAGCCTCTTCGGCCTGAACAGCTTCTTCGGCTTGACGGAGGAGGACTTCAAAAGCACTCTCGCGGTCGGATTGCTCATCGTATTTGCCATATATGTCCGACTGGCGAATTATGCGTTCGCGTTCGGCATCGGAAATGGCACCAATCTGGCTGAGCGGGAAGAGTATTCGAGCTCGCTCGACCATGGTTGGCGCACCTTTCTCGTCAAGAAAAGAGACGAGTGCTTCGCCAGTCTCGAGGTTCATGATGGTCTCATCGGTCTTAAACTGTGGGTTGGGACGGAAAGTCTGTGCGGCAGTCTTGACAGCCTTTTGGTCTTTTGGGGTATAGGCACGCAGAGCATGTTGGACACGATTGCCAAGCTGCCCAAGGATGTCTTCGGGGATGTCGGCAGGACTTTGCGTGACGAAATAGATGCCAACACCCTTACTGCGGATAAGACGAATGACTTGTTCGAGTTTTTCTTTTAGAGCTTTGGATGTGCCGTCGAACATCATGTGTGCCTCGTCGAAGAAGAAAATTAACTTAGGGAGTTGTAAGTCGCCCACTTCGGGAAGCGTTGAATAGAGTTCGGAGAGCATCCACATGAGGAACGTGGAGTATAGCTTTGGCTGGAGCATTAGTCGGTCGGCAGCAAGGACGTTCATTATGCCCTTGCCATCCTTGGTTTGCAATAGGTCTTCGATGTCAAACGATGGGACACCAAAAAATTTGTCGCCCCCCTGATTTTCGAGTTCGAGAATGGAGCGTTGAATGGCACCAACACTTGCCGACGAAATATTGCCGTAAGTTGTGGTGAGCTCTTTGGCATGAGCAGAGACGAAGTCGAGCATGGCACGCAAGTCTTTAATGTCGTCGAGCAAGAGCCCATTTTCGTCGGCAACACGAAAGACTATGTTGAGTATTCCCGTCTGCGTGTCATTCAGTCCGAGGAGTCGACTGAGGAGCTGTGGTCCCATTTCGCTAATGGTGGCACGAATGGGGTGTCCTTGTTCGCCGTAGACATCGAAGAAGCGAACGGGGCACGATTGGAATTGAGGCTCGTCGATGCCGAACTCGGCTTTGCGCTTTTCGATGAAAGAGCTTGTCTTGCCGACTTGCGAGATGCCAGAGAGGTCGCCTTTCATGTCGGCCATAAAGCAAGGTACGCCAGCTTGACAGAAAGTTTCGGCAAGGACTTGTAGGGTGACTGTTTTGCCCGTGCCAGTGGCACCAGCGATGAGACCATGGCGATTGGCCATTTTGCCAACAATGCTCAAAGGTCCGTTTTGGCAATGGGCAACCCACAGACCGTTATCTGATGTGTACATAGGATTTGTTCGGATAAAAATTTGGTCAGGGAAAAATAGAAATATTGAGTATTACAGATGGGCTAATTTAGCAAAAATGGGGCGTAAAGTCAGCCAAGACGAGCATAAATGATTATATTTGTCATTAGTCGTAAATAAAATTTAATTGTTATGCCGTCTATCAATCAGTCGATGCAATTGAAGTTGCAACAGAAGTTGTCTCCGCTACAGATACAACTGATAAAGTTGCTCGAAATCCCGACAGCACAATTGGAGCAACGCATAAAAGAAGAGATGGAGGTGAACCCAGTGTTGGAAGTTGACGACCTTGCGCCACGCGGAGGCGAAGAAGAGTCGACCGACCCACAGATTAACGCAGCACAGGATGAGCAACCACAAGACGAGACGATAGAGGGATATTTGCTCAACGAAGACATTCCTGCATATAGGCTTAAACAGAATAATTATAGCGACGACGACGACAAGAAAGAGCGTGTGCCATATTCTGAGGCTGCAAGTTTTTATGAGCACTTGGAAGAGCAGATTGGGTTGCAAGACTTTACGGAACGCGAGAAGCTGGTGGCACACTACATAATTGGCAACATCGATGAAGACGGATACCTAAGGCGTAGCATAGAAAACATTACGGACGACGTAAGCTTTGCAAGTGGCGAAGACCTGACAGACAAAGAAGTTGAAGCCGTGCTGACAAAAGTGCAACGCATGGACCCACCTGGCGTTGGAGCACGCGACTTGCGAGAATGCCTACTACTGCAACTGACTCAGGCACGCAATGCTGACGATGAAAACATTCGCATAGCAACAGAAGTGATTAGAAATTGCTTTGAAGAGTTCTCGAAGCATCATTACGACAAAATAACCAAGCGCCTGCACATAACCGACGAGGAGCTACGCGACGCTACGGAAGAGATTCTACACCTAAACCCGAAACCGGGTAGTGCATACGGCGGAGGCTCGGTGCGAACTGCGCAGCACGTGATTCCAGACTTCATTATAGACTACGAGAACGAGCAACTAAGTTTTCATCTGAACAATCGGAATGAGCCAGAGCTACGCATTAGCCAGACGTACTCTGATATGCTACGCGAATATGCCACCAACCGCGCCAACCATAGCAAAGAACAGCGCGACGCAGCCACCTTTGTGCGCGAAAAGGTCAAGTCGGCACAATGGTTTATTGAGGCCATAAAGCAAAGACACAATACGCTGACACTGGTTATGCAATCGATACTCGACTATCAGGGGGACTACTTTGTGGACGGCGATGAACAGAAGCTAAAACCTATGATTCTGAAAGACATTGCAGACCGCACAGGATTGGACGTGTCGACAATTTCGCGAGTGTCGAACAGCAAATATGTGCAGACACCATTTGGCATATATCCACTAAAATATTTTTTCTCGGAAAAGCTACAAAATGCAGACGGCGACGACGTCAGCACACGTGAGGTAAAAAAAATACTTAAAGAATCTATTGAAACTGAGGACAAAAAACATCCACTTACAGACGAAAAACTTGTGGAGATACTCGCCGAAAAATCTTATCAGATAGCACGTCGGACGGTGGCCAAATATAGGGAGCAGATGGACATACCAGTGGCACGCCTACGCAAACAGATATAAAACACTTGATGAACGAGGCACAAACTAACGTGCAGATGCAAACGACAGGCAAACAGACGCGACTATTGGCGACATTGTCGAGAATAATATCTATTGTCGTACACCCACTGATGATGCCTGTGTATTGCACCATCTATACGCTTTACGGACCGACGCTCTATTCGGGCATGCCGATGGAGGTTAAGGCGAAAATGATGATTAACGTGGGGCTATATGCATGCCTTAACCCATTGGTTACACTTGGAATATTCATTGCGCTTGGCAAAGTTAGCGACATGGAAATGCCCAAGCGCAGCGAACGCTCATTGCCACTGTTGGTAATAAGCATAATAACGCTCATTGGCGTGTATATAATGGGCGGAGCGTTGACATGGACACCCATAGGCCACATGATAATAGGCGAAAGCATAATATTGCTGTTTGCAGCCGTAGTGAGCATGTGGTGGAAGATTAGCTTGCACACTTTGGGTGTGGGCGCAATGTTGTCCTACGTGGTTATTTTGGGGCTTATGTTCAGAGCCGACTTTGGCAGTGCAGCAGCTTGGACTCTGCTACTGTCGGGGCTTGCAGCATGGGCAAGACTGTATGAGAAAGCACATACACCCAGCCAGCTACTTGTGGGCTACGTGATGGGTATGAGTATAATGACAATAGTAATGTACGCAATGGTGTCGTTGCCATGAAGAGGGCTGTTATAATAGTGGCTGGTGGTAGTGGGACGCGCATGCAGTCTGCTACGCCAAAGCAGTTTCTACTGGTGTGTGGTCGACCAATACTTATGCACACGATAGAGAAGTTTGCCCAAACGGGAGAGGTGAGGATTGTTGTGGTCTTACCAGCAGAGCACATAGGGTATTGGCAAGAGCTATGCAAAAAGTATGATTTCAAGAGGGAACACAGCGTGGTGGCAGGAGGGAAAACTCGTTTCGAGAGCGTGCGTAATGGATTGATGACTATTGACGAAAAAAAATGTCTGGTAGGTGTTCATGATGGAGTGCGTCCACTTGTGAGCGCAGAGACTATCGGACGATGCTATGACGAAGCACAAAAGTATGGCACGGCAGTGCCTGCAATGAAGAGCACAGAGTCGGTGCGACTGACAGACGGAGAAAAGAACAGAGCCATCGACCGCAACACAGTAATGATGATACAGACACCGCAGGTGTTTAAGTACGAGATTCTTAGGAAGGCATACGAACAGCCATATACAGAACTCTTTACAGACGATGCTTCGGTGGTCGAGAGGGCAGGATACGCCATACACCTTTGCGAAGGCAACACGACAAACATAAAAATAACCACACCGTCGGACCTACGGATTGCGGAATGCTTTATGGGCAATTAGCCCCCTACCCTACCGCAGAAAAAAGGCACACGACAAAATACGTGTGCCTTAGACATAAGAAAATCTACGGAGCGAGAAACAAATTATTTGCTTTTCTTACTGTTTTGCTTGCCAGACTTGGTAAACTTGCCGTTGTGACGACCATTGCGGAGACTGTCTTTGGGCGGACGCTGACCACGACGGACGCTGTCCATGGGCATATCTTTGCCACCACGGCGAAGACTATCTTTGGGCATTTGACCATCGGGACGAGCACCCTTGCCACCACGGCGGAGGCTATCTTTGGGCATCTGACCATCGGGGCGTCCTTTGCCACCATGACGAGGACCACCACGACGAGTGGTGTCGGCTTGCATGGTCGAGACTTCGCTTTCGGGGTCGGACTGGAGGGCGAGAGCTGATGAGCTGAAAATGAGTGTGCCACAGATGCCAGCTATCATCAAAAGAGTTTTTGCTTTCATAGGCTATGAATATTATCCTTTTGTTTTCTGACAACTAAATTATATTGCAACAAAAAGATAAAAAATTGTATTCAGCGGATAAGGGAATAAAACGTCCGAAAGGGTGAAATGGTTAAGTAAAAAGGAAATACGTATTTTTGGGGAGTGGAATAGTAGTAATAAAAACTATATGTGTTTTCCTGACACTATTCTACGCAGTTCTTTGTCGAATCCGACAGGCAGGTTGCCGACACCTTTGCGCGAATAACTTTTAGTTATACCGATACTCGAAGTTGCTTTCTTATACCACTCCTCTTGATCTCTGTGGCTACCATTAACTACTTTGGATACGTACATAAGCATACACTTCCAACAATTCTTTCTGTTACTTTCTTGAACAATTGCCATAAAATTAGCAGTTCTGACACAATCTGCAAACACATCAAAAGATACAGATAAATCATATTTCTCACAAAATTCGTATATGTTTTGCAACAAAGCATAATTCAATTTGTAATGTTTGGTATGGTCCTCGAGACCATTTTTGTATACCCCTGCCAAGCGCAACATATATTGCACCTTAGCAAGATTTAAATTCAATTCTTTAAGCAAAAGCAACATACAGAACTCTTCTTGTGCGGACTACTTCATTTGTATTTCGCTGAATAACCTTAATTAGAATATTAGCAACTGCTCGTACCATTCATTTAAAACATCACTAAATTCAGTCAATATAATCTGTCGCAGATTTTCGAGTCCATCGTATTTTCTACATAATTCCGATGGAGAGACTGGCATATAGTAAAATTCTAAATAGTATTCTCTTGCTTCTTTATATGTCATAGTTTAAACATCAGTTATAATAGATTCTTCAAGTATTCTACGTAACCCGTTGGTTAAATTAGAATAAAGCGTACTTTACTTGTCCGATAGGTTTATGATTCAAGAAGTTAA
>CALAVC010000044.1 GCA_937892095.1 uncultured Bacteroidales bacterium
TTTCCAGATGAGGTCGCTTGCACCGAGGACACCTTCGGCAACTTTGCGCGTGTCGCCAGTAGCCCAAAGGTTTTTGAGCAAATCCATGATTTCTTGAGCATCGTTGGGGACGATGTCTGCACCATCGGCACGCTTGCCACCCTTGTAGTAGGTGATGATGGCAGCAAGACCAAGAACAAGACCTTTGGGAAGTTCGCCTTTGCGTTCGAGATAGGTTTTGAGACCTGGAAGGTCGCGCGTCTGGAATTTCGGGAAGGAGTTGAGCATAATGCTCGTTACTTGGTGGTCGACGTAGGGGTTGTCGAAGCGTTCGAGAACATCGGCAGCAAACTTCTTGAGTTCGTCCATTGGCAAATTGAGAGTTTGCATGAGTTCATCGAACTGAACTTTCTTGACGTACTTGCCGATGACGGGGTGCTTACAAGCGTCGCGCACGATGTTGACACCTGATAGGTAGGCGACAGGCGAAAGGACTGTGTGAGGACCATTGAGGAGGGTTACCTTACGTTCGTGGTAGGGTTTTTCGCTTTCGGCAATCTTGACTTGGAGACCAGCTTTTTCAGCAGGGAACTCTTTGCGAAGCTGAGCAATGCTCATATTTTCAGGCTTCTCGATGACCCAAAGGTGGAAGATTTCGGCCTGAACAACGAGGTTATCGGCATAGCTAATGGCCTTTTGGATTTGAGCGATGTCCTTACGAGGGAAACCCGGAACTATACGGTCGACAAGAGTTGCACAGACGTAGTTGTACTTAGTGAACCAATTCTTGAACTTCTCATAATCTTTGCCGAAGTCATCTTTCCAGAGTTCGATGTATTGGTAGATACATTCCTTGAGGTGATGCCCGTTGAGGAAGATTAGCTCGCAAGGCATTATGATGAGACCTTTCTTAGGATCGCCATTGAAAGTTTGGAAACGACGATAGAGAAGCTGAACGAGCTTGCCAGGATAAGAACTTGCAGGAGCGTCGGAGAGCTTACAAGCGGGATCGAACGCGATGCCAGCCTCGGTGGTGTTGGAGATGACGAAACGTATTTCGGGTTGCTCGGCGAGGGACATGAACGCAGCGTTCTGACTATATGGGTTGAGAGCACGGCTGATGGTGTCGATACGAGTGAGTTCGTTGACGGGCTTACCATTCTGACGACCTTGGAGGTTGACGTGATAGAGGCAGTCTTGACCATTGAGCCAGTCGACCATACCACGTTCGATAGGCTGAACGACGACTACGGAGCTATTAAAGTCGGTCTTTTGGTTCATGTTGTAGATGATCCAATCTACAAAAGCTCGGAGGAAGTTACCTTCGCCGAATTGGATGATGCGCTCCGGCATAACACTCTTGGGTGCGGTGCGCTTATTAAGTGCTTTAAGCATTTTAGTTAGAATTTTGTGAAGTTACTTTCTTGGTTTGCAAGTTTTACATCTTGACTTTGAAGACAATTTTTTTTGCGACTTTTGGTTCACCAACCATCATGCAGGGTGCATGAAGATCGCAAGGCTCGAGGATTGCACCTTCACCAGCACTGAGGACAGCATGGCTAAGTTGCTTTTTGGCGAGACAGAAATATATGTCTTTTTCGGCATTATATTCGGGCTCTGCGTCAACGTTGGCATAGTCGGAGTAACCAATGATTTCTTGTCCTTCGAAGATGTATTGGACGTCAGCGTAGGCCTTGTGACCTTCGAGGCGAGCATTGGCGTGAATCTTGGTGTTGTAAACTTGGAAAATGGCGTAGACGTTCTTACCATCGATTTCGATAGTCTTCTTGTCGCCAACGTTCATGCCAGCAAAGACAGCAGAAAGGTCGGTATTCTTGATGAAATCGAAGACTTTGCCATAGCGCTTGTTGTCGGCTTGTGCCTTGAGGGCCTCAACGGTTCCAAATATTGCCATATTATTTACGTCTTTTTATGTTTTTGTTTGTTGAATTTATGTTGAGAGGAACAGAGTGGTCAAAAATCAAAGAGGGAATGGGGGACAAACGTGATTGGATTAAAGGAGGGGTAAGGATATAAAAGGCGAAGCCACAATCGCCACATGCAACGATGTGGCTTCGCTCAAATGGTTTGATTAGTCGAGAACGACTTGTTTGTATTTAGGAACGAGTGTCTTCATGACAAACCATGCGATGAGGTAGGCGAATGCGCAAACACCGAACATGATTGTGTAGGCCTTTTCGGTGCCAAAAGCACCGTCACAATAGCCTGCAAGAAGCTGAACGAACACACCACCGAGACCACCAGCGGCTGCACCGATACCTGTGACTGTGCCGACGGCCTTCTTGGGGAACATGTCTGAAACAGTTGTGAAGAGGTTGGCAGACCATGCTTGGTGAGCAGCACCAGCTATGCTGATGATGGTAACAGCAGCAATGATACCTGCAGCCCCTGCGAGAGGTTGTGTTGCGAGGAGTATAAGAGGACAAACGGCAATGATGAGCATTGCAGTCATGCGTGCCTTATAGGTCTCAAGACCTTTGTTGATGAAGTGCATAGGGAGAGCACCACCATAGACGGAGCCAACGATGGCGACACCGAAAACGATGAAGTTGGTAATCATGACTGTGTGTGCTGTTTCTTCGGGAGACATACCACCGCAGAACTGTTGCTTGACGTAGGTTGGAAGCCAGAAAAGGAGAAACCACCAAATGCCGTCGGTCATGAACTTACCGAAAGCGAAAGACCATGTTTGCTTGAACGTTAGCATTTTGCCCCAAGAAACCTTGGTGTCGTCGGCGTTCTCGGTTGACGCTTTTACATCTTCAATATCGCTATTGATAAGGTCGTATTCGGCTTGGTTGATTTTTCCAGCTTCGAGCATCTTTTTAGGAGCCTTGTACATAATGCCCCAGAAGATGAGCCAAAGGAAACCAAGGATACCAGTGATGATGAAGGCCATTTGCCAACCATGGAGCGAGCCTGCGAACTCTTTACCATCGGCCCATGTGAGGAGGCACCAAGGCACGAAGATGGCACAAATCATAGCACCGATGTTGGAGCCAGAGTTGAAGATACCAGTTGCGAGAGCACGTTCTTTCTTTGGGAACCACTCGGCAACAGCCTTGATAGAGGCAGGGAAGTTGCCTGCTTCGCCAGCACCAAAAAGGCTACGAGCAACGCAATGAGCAGAAAGGCTCTTGCCCATAAATGCGCTACAAATGCCTGCGATGGACCAAAGGATGAGAGATGCTGCAAGACCGACTTTGGTGCCAAGTTTGTCAATAATCCAACCAGCAACGAGTGTGAAGCCAGCATAGAAAAGTGTAAAAATAGACGTAAGATAGGAGAACTGCTGCGAAGTCCAACCGAATCCTTCGGGTGAGCAGAAGTAGTCTTTAAGGAAACCGATGACATTTCGGTCCATATAGTTGATGGTGGTCGAGAAGAGCAGCAAGGCTGCAATTGCCCACCTATATTTTGTCATCTTTTGAGTTGCTTCTGACATTTTATTGTTGTTTGTTTTATTTGCTAAAAGCGTTGCACACCTTAAAGACGGCGTGCAACGTTTTTCGCTGTTACATAAAATTACTTGAGAAGAGGCTTGATGATGTCGAGACACTCACGGCACTTGTTGGTTACGTAAGCCCAATCGCCAGCCTTAACTTTGTCGCTGGGGAAGAGCTTGCTACCCATGCCGACACAGAAGACGCCTGCGGCAAACCATTTCTCAAGGTTCTCCTTTTCGGGCGCGACACCACCAGTGACCATAATTTTGCTCCAAGGCATAGGAGCCTTGAGGCCCTTAACCATGTTGGGACCATAGACATCGCCAGGGAAGAGTTTGGTAAGATCGCAACCGAGCTCTTGTGCCTTGCCTATTTCGCTGACAGTGCCACAACCTGGGCAGTAGGGAACGAGACGGCGATTGCAGATGGGTGCTATTTCGGGGTTGAAGAGTGGACCAACAACAAAGTTTGCACCGAGCTGAATGTAGAGAGCTGCCGTGGGAGCGTCGACGATAGAGCCAATGCCGAGAGCGAGTTCTGGACATTCTTTGTCGGCCCATTTTACGAGTTCGCCGAAGACTTCTTGAGCGAAGTCGCCACGATTGGTGAATTCAAAAGCGCGAACGCCACCTTCGTAGCAAGCCTTTACAACATCCTTGCAGACGTCGAGGTCTTTGTTGTAGAAGACAGGAACCATACCTGTCTCACGAATCTTGGCGAGAACCGCCAACTTATCGAATTTTGCCATTAGAGCTTATTGTAGCTATTGATATATTTCTAAGATAAAGAGTAGATGAGGATTAGGCTCCCCACCCTACTCTTCTTTGTTTCTAACAAGATTAGAATTAGCGTTGTACGCGACCGTTGGCGTTGCCACCAGCGAGGCTTTCAACTTCATCGACAGAGACGAGGTTGAAGTCGCCATTTATGGTGTGCTTGAGAGCCGACGCTGCGACAGCGAACTCGAGAGCTTCGCCTTGTGTGGGCTTGGTAAGGAGACCATGGATGAGACCACCAGAGAAAGAGTCGCCACCACCTACACGGTCGATGATTGGATTGATTTCGTAGCGTTTGCTTTGGTAGAATTCTTTGCCATCGTAGATGAGGGCCTTCCAACCATTGAAGGTTGCAGAGTAGGACTCACGAAGAGTGGAGACAACATACTTGAAGTCGAATTCTTTGGCCATTTGCTTGAATATCTTCTCGTAGCCACTTGCGTCGGTCTTACCGCCTTCGACATCGGCATCGGGCTTAAAGCCAAGGCAGAGTTCAGCATCTTCTTCGTTACCAATGCAGACATCGACATATTTCATGAGAGGCTTCATGATGCTGATGGCTTTTTCGCTTGTCCAAAGTTTCTTGCGGAAGTTGAGGTCGACAGAAACTGTTACACCGTTACGCTTAGCGGCCTCGCAAGCGAGACGAGTCAACTCGGCAGCCTTATCGGAGATGGCAGGAGTTATGCCTGACCAGTGGAACCACTGAGCACCTTTCATTATGGCATCGAAATCGAAATCTTTGGGATCGGCTTCGGCGATGGAAGAGTGAGCACGGTCGTAGATGACCTTAGAAGGACGCATGCTTGCACCAGTCTCGGCGTAGTAGAGTCCGACACGATCGCCACCACGAGCAATGAACTGCGTGTTGACACCATAGCGACGAAGGGCGTTGACGGCTATCTGACCGATTTCGTGCTTAGGAAGTTTGGAAACGAAATAGGCATCGTGACCATAGTTAGCAACACTGATGGCTACGTTGGCTTCGCCACCACCAGGGATAATGCGAAAAGACTCGCTCTGAATGAAGCGATCGTTGCCTTCGGGAGAGAGGCGAAGCATGATTTCGCCAAGAGTTACAATCTTTGCCATTGGGGTTTTTATTGTTGTCTTTTTTCTTGACCTAAGCAAGTGCTGAACACACGTTAAAGTGCGCTCAGCCTTGCGTGGGCACAGATGATTTAGGTTTGTTTTTAGAAGTTAAAATAGCTCTTAGCGTTGTTGTAGCAGATGTCTTGAACCATCTGATTGACGCGTTGTTCTTCGTAGCCAGAGTATGGGACTTCGCCGTTCTCGATGTCGACACCGAGGAGATTACAAAGCGTACGGCGGAAATATTCGTGGCGTGGGTATGAGAGGAACGAGCGAGAGTCGGTGAGCATACCGACAAATCGGCTGAGAAGACCGAGCACAGAAAGCGCATTCATTTGCTTCTGCATGCCATCTTTCTGATCGAGGAACCACCAACCAGAGCCAAGTTGTATCTTACCAGGTACGCTACCATCTTGGAAGTTGCCGAGCATGGTTGCGAGTACTTCGTTGGCACATGGGTTGAGGTTGTAGAGGATGGTCTTAGCGAGTTTACCTTCGGTATTGAGTTTATCGAGGAACTTGGCACACTTTTTAGCTGTGGTAAATTCGCCGATAGAGTCGAAGCCAGTATCGGGACCAAGGAGCTTGAACATCTTGGTGTTATTGTTGCGAATGGCTCCATAGTGGAACTGTTGTGTCCAACCAGCTTCGGCATCTTGCTCAGCGAAGATTATCATCATTGCACTCTTGAACTTGAGTATTTCTTCGTTGGAGAGGGCTTTTCCGCCATAGACCTTATTGAAGATGGCTTCAATTTCGGCATCGGTGTAATCTTCTGCGTAGAACTCTTCGATACAGATCGGAAGAGCACACGTCTGAACT
>CALAVC010000045.1 GCA_937892095.1 uncultured Bacteroidales bacterium
TTGCTCTAGTAAGCGGAGCTTACATTGGGAGCACGGTGTACTCGGAGGAGTGGCTTAGGATATCACAATAAATTAAGACTTGTAGACTATTTTTTTCGCAAGTTCTTCAGCTTTTTCTGCGCTTGTCAGCGTCTTTACTATCTCAAGTGCAAATGGAATGGCTGTTCCTAGACCGCGGCTGGTGATAATGTGTCCGTCGTGGCAGACTTCATCATAAGAAACCTCAGCTCCCTTGAGGTCTTTTTCCATACCCGGATAGCAGGTAGCTTTTTTACCATCCAACAGCCCCGCCTTGCCAAACACTGTAGGCGCTGCACATATAGCTGCAAGACCCTTTTTTGATACATTAAAACCGTGCACCTGATCCATAAGCATCTCGCACAGTCCCAGATTCAGTGTGCCCGGCATACCGCCAGGTAATACCAACATATCAGCGCTGTCAAAATTAACCGTCTCTATCAACTTGTCGCAGATGGTGGTAATCCCATGGCTGCCAGGCACTCTTTTGTTGCCGGTAATGGACACCATATCCACTTCGATATCTGCTCTACGCAACAAATCCACAACTGTCAGAGCTTCTATCTCCTCATGCCCCTCTGCAAAAAACACCAATACTTTAGCCATTTTTACACCTCCATTATCCCTCTTATAACTCGTTTATCATTAAACTCTATAATAACACAAAAGAAGCCGAATTTCTCGGCTTCTTAAAAATCGTTTTTAAGTTTTGATTGCGCCTAGGCATATGCGTCGAATCTGGACCCTTCCATGCCATAATTAGAACCTACGCCTCTCATACTGTATCCGGTATTGTTTGACGCAAACTGCATAGCTATATTGTTGAACTGCCCTGACACCTCCATGGCCTTTTTCTGTCGCTCCATAGGATCTATAACTGAGGCCTTATCGTCCACTTCCTTTACCGTAGCGTTAGGATATTGGACCGGAGCGGCGCCATTCACACTGCCGGCACCCTTTGTAGACTCAGTATTATAGACATCGGAAAACTGTGCATCATTGTCTACCGAGTAATTCATGGGCTGAACCATCGAAGTCGGCGTATATGTACTTAATCCCATAATAGGTGAAATCGCCATATCATACTCCTCCGTGTTTTGATATGATATCACGATTTTTGCCTGTAAAACGAAAAGTCACAAAGAAATAAAAGTAAAATCACAGACAGTTCATTCATACTCTGCCGCCAACTATTTGAGTAAAACTACCCAATATGACTATTATTATCTAAGAAAGCCTGCTACTATCTGCTCTTCAGCCTCTTCTTCCGTCAGCCCCAAAGACATAAGTTTTATAAGCTGGTCTCCGGCTATTTTTCCGATAGCCGCCTCATGTATAAGGGCAGCATCCACGTTTTTAGCATCCAGACGAGGAATAGCTACTACATGAGCATTGCCCATAATGATGGCATCACAGGCAGCGTGACCATTGCAAGCATTATCGCCTTCGATTGCCACTTCAAATATCTGTTCCGAATCATCCTTAGCCACAGAACGCGATACTACATCCGCACTGGAATCCTTGCCTTTTAAAGCAACCGTATACTCACTGGTAGCCTTTTGATTACCATGGGTCATCAGCGCCTCGTGTATGAGAAGGGTGGCGCCATCCGCAAGCTCTGCCACATTAGTACGCACCGTGGAATCCACGCCCTTTATCTGGACCATCTCCATTTCAGGAGTCATATATATCTTCTTCATTACTACGTCCTCCATTATTTGATTACCACTTTCTTGCCATTCACGATATATACACCCTTTGATGGTTTCTCCACACGGCGACCGTTCAGGTCGTAGAAAATTCCATCGCTTTGAGTATTGACATTGATCTTCTGAATACCAGTAGTATCACCGAAGTCAAAGTCTATACTACGGGCTTCTGCTCCTTCCACATCCGTGAGCACATCGTAGAAGTCAAAGTAGCCACGGAAAGCCTTCATCTTTGTATTGCCTTTAGAGTAGTAGAACTTGTTACTGCTGAGGAACAAGCAATTCTCTTCTACAACTGTTTCTGCGACATAAGTACCAATCATCTCACTCCATTGTTTCTTGGTGCGCTTAACGGCTGCGACCGTAGGTGCTTCTTCAGGATCAATGTCAACACCGTCTACACTAAATTCCGTGATGGCACTGCTGACTTTAATCACATAAGGATGGTTTGCCTCAACCGCTGTGGCATTATTGAACTTAACCTTGATGCCAACAATATTATCGTCTGCGTCAGTCTCTGACTCATAGCCATTG
Source organism: uncultured Bacteroidales bacterium (assembly GCA_937892095.1). Lineage (GTDB taxonomy): Bacteria > Bacteroidota > Bacteroidia > Bacteroidales > Marinilabiliaceae > W3P20-009. The sequence goes on from CALAVC010000045.1 coordinate 2,262, forward strand.
AAGTCTTTCAACTCCACATCGCTTCCGAACGCAGCCTTAACCTGCGCCTCACTCATAGCGAATGGCAGACAGATAGTGCTCCACTCACTGGCATTGATGGTACGCTTTACATTGACATTCACACCAGTAGCCGCTACAGGAACTGTGGTGGAGTTCTCGTCGAGAACTACACTATGCACATTCACTACCTTCACCTTGAACGTCACATCATCGGCATAATCCTTGTCTGAAAGGTTATACTCAAACATCGTACCTTTCAGTGTCACGTCATATTCACCAACAGCAACGTCACTTGCCACCGTAAAACTAATGGTTACGAGATTGTCTATGGCAGAGCCAGGAATAGCATTTGCAGAGGCGAAGGGGATAGTGGCAAGTCCTGGTTCTTTAGCGCCAACATCACCAACAACGAAGGTCGCTCCCACCCAAGCGCTTGATACTGTTGCCCCTTCAGTCGTAAATCCCTCCGTGGGGAAATAAGCATACAGTGTCATTGCCGTATAGATGTCAGCCTTTCCATCCAACAAATTTACAGAAAACGACACAGTCTCACCCGGCAAGGCTTCTACATCAGCCACCGAAATGACTGGTTTGTCACCAGCCATTACACTACTGCCCATCGCTATCAGGGCAAGCAGACTAAAAAATGTTCTTTTCATATATACATTCATTAATTATTATATTGTTGTCATTACCAATTAATCTTTCCTGCTACATTCTGTAACATGAGTGACGCATCCTGTGCCGTCACCTCACCGTCACCATTGACATCGGACAGAGTAATGACGAAACCATCAAAATCTACTTTTCCAGACACATCTTGCAGCGTGAGCGATGCATCTTGGGCGGTCAGGGACTTGTCCTTATTAACATCGCCTTTAAGTTCTGAATCTACCTCGTAAGCGGATTCTTCTGGAACGTTTGATTGAGCATCTTCCTCTACCAACAGTGCTTCACTCACCAACTTCTCTTGCTCTTCTTTGCTGAGGTTATTTTCATCCTTGATGCTAAAATAGACAAGTGGAGTGTCATTGATGGGCAGTTGGGCATTGGTTAGTGAGTAGGCAAGAAAGCGATAAGTGTTTTCTCCCACTTTGGCAACCCGGAACTGATGGTCGGTTCCTTCTACTCCCAATTTGGTCATCAGATGTCCCTCTTGGTCTTCTGCTATGGTAACACCATCAGGCAATTCGATGTCAAACTGTAGTGCAACATAATTAGCCGAGGTCTCCTGCATGGTAATTCCTACCTGAAAAGTTTTCTCTGATTCCGCATACAAACACACGGCAACCAGTGACAAGAACGCAGTGGCGAAATATCTCATATTTGTTTTCATACTTTTTGGGTTATTTAGTTTTACTATACTCTATTTTCTCACACATTCCAGCATCACGCCATGTTCCTTTATAGAACGTGGGTGGACGAGAGACGATACGACGTTGTTCCGTTGTACTTTGAGCCCTTCTATTCTGAACCCTCCTGCTGGCATTGGCAGCATTGTCGAATGCGGCTCGGCTTGGAGCATCAAATGCTACAAATGTCTCATAGTCATAAGTCCAGTTGTCACCCTCAGAGAGTTTCATCACTCGCTTGTAGATAGCCTCACGGGAAGGAGCATTGAAGCCGCAGTCGTTATAGCGCATCATGCTGTTCTCTGTAGGTCGATACATACCAAGACCATAAAGTCCTGCACCTTCATAGACTCCAATTTGTTCGTTCGCATAACGGGTATCATTGATGAAATGGCTCCACCTAACTTGTGTCGGATCGCTGCGCCAGTCAATATTTGCCCCAGAACCAGTGGCAGTATATTGCCCATCAAGGCTGACCTTCGTTTCTTCGCTTGGTGACTGCTCTTCCATGCCACCCTCTACATACTCATCAAGAAGTTGTGCTATACCGTGTCCTCCGCCTTCATGATTGATGACTCGACCACCCTGAAGATTGTAAGCCACATAAGAACCATCAGCATACATTGAGCAATAACTTCTGTTGACATCCAAAGTAGCACCGCCACCATTTCTGTAGACAACATTTACCAGCATGAGGTCAGCATTGTCACCAAGGGCTTTCTTTGCATATTCAAATGCCTTGCTGTCATCTTCCTTGATGGCATATGTTGACTTGTTGCCATACATGTTCTTGGCTGCGATGGCTTTAACTTGATAGATGTTAAAACGATTGCGAAGCGAGGTATAGGGCTCTTCTGCAAAAAACTGCTCTACGGCTGCTGCTATCTGCGTGTCGTATTCACCTCCGTCTCCCATTTCTTTGTCAATGAAACACTCACCCATGAAAACGATGTCAACGCCATTACCTACAGTTGCCTCTTGAAGCAGTTTCACTTCACCATCTTTAGAGTAATCAGTAGATGTGTACTCGGAATATGGCTCGTGCTCCTCCGGCTCTCCAAGGAACTTCCGGCAGATAGAGTCTACTTTTGAGGCATACCACTCTTCAGGAATATTCCAGTCGCGAACATAGCATGCCAGCAGATTTGACTTGTCATCAAAGACATACCAGGTTCCCATCGTCCTAAGTCCATACAACCTATCATTAGCCCACGGACAATTCCATAAGAAATCAATATCCTTGATGGGAAATTCCTCTGCTGCTACTTCAGGTCCCTCACGAGTACCACCGAGCCAGCCATATGCTGACACGATGGTGCCGTAGCCCTTATTATGGTAGGACAAGTGCAGATTTGCCATCTCCTCACTTGGAGTACCTATCATCACTACATTGACTTTGTTCTTTGCAAACAACTCATCAGAAGTCTTCAGGTCACCATTCACATGATCTATCTCATATGTAGGCAACTTCAGTTTCAAGTCGTCGTACTCCAAGAGCCGACGCTCAGAGAGCCACAAATTCTGCACGACAACATTCCATCCGACATTCTTCCATAAAGGATGGTCAATGGCTGATTGAGGTATTCTGCCATAAAGTGCATTATTATCAAATCCTACATCAAAGGCTGCTTCAAACAATGTAGAGAATGATTCTGGTATAGTTCCTTTCAGCGTATTACCGCCAAGTGGAATACCAAACACATAGTCTCCCAGTCCGGCACGTTCCAGCAGATCCCACTGGCTCATAGGCTTATCTGTGCACCATCCGTCGTTTCTATACCAATTCGGACCATCGGTCGAATTATAGAGATCCGTCAGTGCCTGCCTCATTTGGGCAGCAGACGGAGCACTCTTAGGTGCCTGACCAATATTTAGCGACTGACATCCGTCATTCACCCGAGATGCCTCAGTAAACCTGACGGGAAATGCTACATTCTGCCAGCGCTGCTCGTCGGTGTCGTTAGCATCAATCTTGAAGCGGAAATGAAGATCGTTCCCCACTTTTTCGGTCGACAGATGGTGAATATAGTCCACATAACCAGGGCTACCGAACTCGTAGTTGACACCATCCCGCTGCTGAGGTTGCAGTTCTGCCTCAGCCTCCATTTCCGCTCCCCCTTTGAGAACGAACTCTATCTCGTCGCCGCCAGGCTGAATGTATGCCATATTCTGGTCGTTGACATGCTGGAAGTTAACTGGTAAACTATTTACCACAACCGTATCCTTATACGTTCCCTGCTTGTCATAAAGGACAACTCTTGCCGTCTTCTTTTCCCCCGTATTATTGCGCACATACGAGAGATTGCACGCGCCGGTTGTAATCACATCTTGTTCCAGCCATTCAGTGCCGTTATCAAGTATCTCGCACCCAATGTCTTCTTGGCTCTCTATGCCGCCCAGCCGCAGCACCATGCCAAACTTCAGGCGTTCCACATTCTTGCTACCAATGCCTATCAGGTTGTATTCGCGCTTCTGCGCACGTACATAACGCTCAGGCAAGTCATCTGGTAGGATTTCAACCCAGTCTCCACATTGCGAAGTGACCGTCACTGTCTCAGAAAGATTGTATTTCTCATTCTTGAATTTTATCTTGCAAACCCTGTCCTTACCTGAATAGTTCTCTTTGTATCGGAAGTGAACCAAATCATCTAGTCTTTCCAGCCCCAGCCAGCCGTCTTCATTCCCTTCATATTCCACCTGAACATCCAGCCATGCTGGATTAATGGCGCATTCTAAGAATATATCACGTCCATACTGTTTATTCTTTACTGTTACTTCTTTCGGAGAAACTGACAGGCACGGAAGCCCACCACTTTCGATTGAAACATTGACCGTATCTGTCAAATTATACTGGTTATTCTTCAGAACAATTTGAGCCTCTCGCTTATGGTCCGAGTAGTTTTCGTCATAAAAGAATCCAAGTTTCTGCCCTTCTATCCATGTTTGCTCTATCCAATTATCCTCGTTATTTAGAACTTGAATATCAATAGCACTCAGAACCCACTCGTAGTTGCTATTCAAATCAACATACTCTAAACGCTCATACTCTTTGTTTTCTAAAACTACTTGCTTAGTCGATGCGGTTAGGAAAGGTTTTTCGTCACTTTTCAGCACCACCTTTATAGAGTCTTTTATTTGCTCATTGTCATAAACAAAATAAATGGTCGACTCCCAGTCTTCCCCGGAATAGTTTTGGGGAGAATTCCATAAGTAAAAATTCCATAAGTAAAAATGCCATTTGTATGTTCCGTTCTCGCCAACCTTTTCGTCTGCAACGATTCCGATGTTTTCGTTGTCAGAGGTTCTGAAGCTGATATAGTAACCATCCAAATCCGTCTTCAGTACAACATCGAACGACTGGTTCTCATTGTCCAAGACCACCTCTTTGTCGCTGACAACCAAAATATAGTCCTTTCCTGCCATGATAACATTGGAAAGGACATCAACATCTTTATTGTCGATATTTCCGTCCTCATTCACGTCAGCGGCATCTTGCTTGAAGTTACCTGAAGGGTTACCATTCAGGTAATTCACCAGTTCCACAATGTCGGCGGCATTGATCTTTCCGTCTCCATTCACGTCTCCAGAGCCAGCATATTGTCCCAGAGTCACTAAGGTCATCAGTGCAAAAATTAGTAGTTTCTTTTTCATGTTTTATCGTTTTTTGTTCTTCTGTCTCAGACATAGCAGAAGCGCGGGACTGCTTGTGCCAGTTCCGAGTGAAGGTCCTAGGAAAACCTGAATAAAGAAAATGGAGTACAGCCCCACGCCAAAACGTGGAAGCCGTTCTGCCCTACCGCTTTATTCTGTCTTGCTTTGAAAATTTCCTAGGTTTTCACTCGCAAGTTGGGAGCATAACGCTTCTTCTGCTGGAGCGAGTCCTTCTCACTCCGACTGCAAAGTTAAGAATTATTTCCGAAACTCCAAAGGATTCAAAGGAAAAAGTTGCCCTCCTAACCTCCCCTGCTTAGGGAGAGAGAAAAAGAAGCGAGGGAACCTTTTGGCTCCCTCGCTTGTTATCATCGTTCTGTATGGTTTAATAGAACTTGAAATAACGGCGGGCGTTATTGTAGGAGATATCCTCCACCATCTTACCCAGCAACTCACGGTCGTCAGGCAGCAAGCCCTTCTCGACATCATTACCGAGGATGTTGCAGAGAATGCGACGGAAATACTCATGACGTGGGTAACTCAGGAATGAGCGGGAGTCGGTCAGCATGCCTACGAAGCGGCTCAGCAAGCCCAGTACGGAGAGAGCATTCATCTGGCGCTCCATACCGTCCTTCTGGTCGTTGAACCACCAGCCGGAGCCAAACTGGATCTTGCCTGGCTCACCACCCTGGAAGTTACCCAGCATGGTGGCAATCACCTCATTGGCACATGGGTTCAATGTATATAATATGGTACGCGTGAGTTTATCCTCCATGTTCAACTTATTGAGGAACTTAGACATCGCCTTGGCGGTGTTGAACTCACCGATAGAGTCGAAGCCGGTGTCAGGTCCGAGTTTAGCGAACATCTTAGAGTTGTTATCTCTGATTGCCCCATAATGGAACTGTTGAGCCCATCCTGCCTCAGAATCCTGTACGGCAAAAATATACATCATGGCAGACTTGAACTTCAGCACCTCGTTCTCGGTCAGTTTCTTTCCGCTCATCACCTTGTCGAAGATATCCTTAACCTCCGCGTCCGTATAATCCTCAGCATAAAACTCCTCAATGCCGTGGTCAGAAAGTTTACATCCGTTAGCCGCAAAGAAGTCATGTCGCTGTTGAATAGCGTCGATGTAATCGTTGAAGTTTCTGATACTTACTCCAGACACGTCAGACAACTTGTTGACGTAGTCACCGAAGTTAGCAGGATTCTCGACGGCCATAGCCTTGTCAGGTCTCCATGCAGGAATCATCCTTGTCTTCATTGTCTTGTCCGCAGCCACAGCCTTGTGATACTCCAAAGTGTCGACAGGGTCGTCAGTAGTGCAGACTGTCTCGACATTATAGAACTCCATGAGTCCGCGTGGGCAGAACTTTGGATCGTTCTGAATCTTATCGTTACACTCTTCGTAGATTTCGCGAGCTGTCTGAGGGTTGAGGAGCTTATCGATACCGAAAGCTGTCTTGAGCTCGAGATGTGTCCAATGATAGAGTGGGTTGCGGAAGGTGTAGGGAACAGTCTCAGCCCACTTCTCGAACTTCTCCCAGTCGGTAGTATCCTTACCTGTGCAGAAACGTTCGTTAACTCCGTTGCTACGCATTGCACGCCACTTGTAGTGGTCGCCCATGAGCCAAATTTGAGCGATAGACTCGAAGCGTTTGTTCTCGGCGACCATCTTGGGGATGAGGTGACAATGGTAGTCTATGATGGGCATTTTCTCCGCAAAGTCATGATAGAGATGCTTTGCGGTGTCGTTAGTTAAGATAAAATCGGGATTGATAAATGACTTTGCCATAATATTGTTCATAGTTATCAATTACGAAAATAAGTTATTTTTTTTTAGTATCAAATGTTTTTACACATTTTTTACGAGTGTCGATTATGCAAAATAATGCACACCTTTTCACAAAGGTATGCAATGAGATATAAAATCGGCACACTTAGGAAAAGATTACGCCACGAATGACATTGCCAACTAAAACTTTATAGAAAGATAACCACATTCAAGCGTTTAATATATTGGCAATTATAAGTTAGATAAACTCACACATGCATGTTGGAATACGGCATAGACCTGCGAGTCGTAAAACAAAATATAGACATAGGATTATAGGTAACGCGGGAAAAAGATGTGCATTTTTTGGCAAAAAATACAAACGTTTGTACATTTGTGGATAAGTGTGATAATATAAAATATGTCAAAGACAACAATAAGCGATATTGCACGTGCACTGAAGATAACCCCCTCGACAGTTTCGAGAGCATTGGCGGGTAATGAGCGTGTAAGTGCGTCGACAAGAATGCTTGTGGAGCGCAAGGCTTTGGAGATGGGGTATGAGAGGAACTTGCTTGCGTCGTCGCTCAGGAAGGGAACTTCGGACACGGTGGGACTGATTGTGCCACGCGTAAATAGACTTTTTTTTAGTAACGTCATTTCGGGCGTGGAGGCTATGCTGAATCCCTCGGGATATAATTTGATAATTTGCCAGAGTCATGAACGAGCGGAAGATGAGCGGAGAGCAGTGATGACACTTATGCGCAATCAGGTGTCGGGCATATTAATATCACATTCGTTGGAAACGACGGACGCTGATGCGTTCAGACAGATGCTTAGTGCACAGGACGTGGCAGTGATACAATTTGATAGAGCTTTTGATGGAGTTGGGAATGTGAGGGTTGTAAACGACAACTATGAGTGTGCACGCACGGCAACTGAGCATTTGGTGAAATCGGGGTATAAGCGCATAGGTTATATGGGCGGAGACAAGAAAAGCAACGTGTATGCTGATCGCTTGCGTGGGTATTGTGATGCAATGCGGAAGGCAGAATTGGAGATTGACGAGGCTATACTTTTTGACGATTCGATAACGAGAGATAAGGGATTTTTTAATGCTGCAAGAGCAATTGAGCGCGGATGTGATGCTGTGTATTGTGCGGGCGATTATGCTGCACTTGGTGTGATTGAATATGCCAGAGATAAGGGCATAAAGATACCAGATGCATTTGGGGTGATTGGGACTGCGAACGAGACGTTTGCAGACGTTGTACACCCTGCACTTACTACGGTAGAACAGAATGCGTTTGACATGGGGACAGCGGCAGCAAGAGCCTTTTTGGACGTAAAAGCAGGCAAGATTGTCGAGGAGCAGACTATCGTTATCCCGACAAGACTTGTGGTGAGGAATAGCTGTCGAAAACAAACGAAAAAGTAATTATATTAAGCCTAAAAAGTATCTGAAATATGGAATGGCAAGAAGAATTATCGGATTTTACTGAATACTTGAAGTTGCAACGTGGACTGACAGATAATTCGGTACGAGCATATAGAGGAGATATAGAAAAATTGATAAAATACTTGTCGGAAGAACATCCGGAAGTGAAGCCTGAAATGCTTGAGACACAACATTTGCAGGGATTTATAGTGTGGTTGTCGGAGAACAAGATTAGTCCGCGAACACAAACAAGGATTGTTAGTGGCATAAAATCGTTTTATAAGAATTTGATATTGTCGGAGAAACTTGAAGAAGACCCTACGGAACAATTCCAGCCGCCCAAGATTGGCAGGAAGTTACCGACTATATTATCGGTAGAAGAGATTGAGGCTATGGAGGCGACATTTAATACGAACAAGTATGACGGTGTGCGCAATAGGGCTATAATGGAGACCATATATAGTTGCGGACTACGAGTGTCGGAGCTTACAGAATTGAAGTTATCGAACCTTCACCTCGATAAGGGCTATATAGGCGTAGAAGGTAAAGGGCGAAAAGAACGCGTCATCCCGATAGGCGAAAAAGCTGGTTTGTACATAAACGAATATGTGAACGGCATGCGCAAGACGCAGAAGATCACCGAGGGCATGGATGACTTTGTTTTTTTGAACAGAAGTGGCAATAAACTGTCGCGCATTATGATATTTAACATCATAAAAGAAGCGGCGCAGAAAGCTGGAATAGACAAAGTTATCAGTCCACACACGCTACGCCATTCGTTTGCTACACACCTTGTGGATGGTGGAGCGAACTTGCGTGCAGTACAACAGATGTTGGGTCATGAGTCGATAATGACAACAGAAATTTATACACACTTGGACGATACGTATTTACGCTCGACATTGCAACAGCATCACCCCTATTTGGACGATGAAGAACAAGATAAGGAGTAGGATTGTATGACTTATGGGGTTAAATGTGAATATTTTTTAAAATTTAAGGATACAAAATAATTTATAGAGTTGCATAGTAAGCGCAAATAACATATTTTTGGCACTCAATATTGACAAAACATCGTAAAAATCACTTAAAACAAAACAAATAATGAATAAGACTCAATTGGTAGATAGAGTAGCCGAGAAATCGGGTTTGACCAAGGTCGACGCAAAGAAGGCAGTGGACGCTATGATAGAGGCTACAGCAGAGGCACTGAAAGAAGGTGACAAGAAATTGGCACTTGTTGGTTTCGGCACATTCAGCGTAGCTACACGTTCGGCACGCGAGGGCATCAACCCAAGCAACAAGCAGAAGATCACCATCCCTGCAAAGAACGTTGTTAAGTTCAAGGCTGGTAGCGAACTTGAAGATGCAGTAAAGTAAGCACACGAAGCAAAAAAGATTAGAGGCTCGGACAAGAAATTGTTCGAGCCTTTTCTTTTTTATGTTTGGGAGGTTGGTTTTGTTTTTTTGCAACACATTATTGTTTAAATTCGTAATAGAACATCAAAAAAATATAACACAATGGCTAAGACAATAATTTACCAACTACTTCCGAGACTATATTCGAACATAAATACGACACGTAGACACGACGGGACGATTGAGGAAAACGGATGTGGAAAGCTGAATGAAATAAACGATGCAGCGTTGGAGAACATTGCATCGATGGGAGTGTCGCACGTGTGGTATACGGGCGTGATAAGACATGCTTCGACAACAGACTATGCATTTATAAGCAAGAAGTCGAATGCAAACGTGGTGAAGGGTAAAGCAGGGAGTCCGTACGCCATTTGCGACTACTATGATATAGACCCCGACCTTGCGACAGACGTTGACAAGCGAATGGACGAGTGGAAAGCTCTTGTGGAACGAACGCACGCACACGGGATGAAGGTGATAATGGACTTTGTGCCTAATCATGTGGCGAGGGCATATCATAGTGACGTAAGAACAGACACGCCTCAACTTGGCGAGGGTGACGACACGACAAAAAACTTCAGCCCAAACAATAACTTTTACTACATATCGGGGCAAGATTTCCACTCGCCAGTGGATAATCTTGACGAGGCTTACGTGGAAAATCCGGCAAAAGCGTCGGGCAATGATGCATTTACGTCGCATCCGTCGGCATACGATTGGTACGAAACGGCAAAGCTAAACTATGGGAAAGACTACTCAAATGGTACGCACCACTTTGAGCCACGCCCAGACACGTGGAATAAGATGAGAGACATATTGCTATATTGGGTGCAGACGGGGATTGATGGGTTCAGAGTAGACATGGCAGAGATGGTGCCAGTGGAATTTTGGCGTTGGGTGATAGCACAGGTGGTGAACAGGCATCCACACATAAAATTTATTGCGGAGACGTATGACATTGGCAGATATGAAGACTACATAAAAGCAGGTTTTAACTTGCTGTATGACAAGGTAAACTTTTACGATACGGTGAGAGCTATAACAACTGGGGCTATGTCGGCGAGCGAATTGACACACGTGTGGCACGTGAATGGGCATGTGGGGAGAAATATGCTGTACTTTTTGGAGAATCATGACGAACAAAGAATTGCATCGGACTTTTATGCGACGGACGCAGTGAAAGGACGACCGGGCTACATACTTGCGCTAACGATGGGGAAAGGGTCGACGATGATGTATGCAGGTCAGGAGCTTGGCGAGAAGGGGATGGACGAAGAGGGTTTTAGCGGACGCGATGGACGCACGACAATTTTTGACTATTGGTCGGTGGACACGTTGTGTAGGAACGCCAATGGACTGAAGTATGATGGCGAGGCGTTGACTGACGATGAGCGAGCCTTAAGAGCATGGTATGCTAAGGTGAACAACGTGGCGCAAAAATACGAGTCGCTTGCAACTGGGGAGTTTTATGACTTGATGTGGATAAACCAACATATATGGGTTGACGCATCGAAACTATATGCGTTTTTGCGCTATAGCGGACGCGAACGCATGTTGATTGCGGTAAACTTTACTAATTCGCAACGCAGAGCTATACTTAGAATACCAGCTGACGCATGGCAACTTATGGGGAGCACATGGAACGAATGCATACAGCCGTATGACTTGTTGGGTAACGCGATATACATTGGTGGTAGAGAGTCGGTAAATAAGATAAAAGAACGTGGCCTGGAGGTGGTCATTCCGGCACACGACGGTGTAATATTGTCGTTCTGAGATGAAAGTAGTTCATACGAGCGATTGGCACATAGGACATCAGTTGTACAACTATGACAGGAGTGAGGAATTTGAGGATGCACTGAGACAACTGAAAATAATTGTGGCGAAAGAGCACCCAGACGTGATGTTGGTGTGTGGAGATGTGTATCATACGACAACGCCAACGATTGGTGCGCAGAGGATTTTTACGCGAAGCATGTATGAGATATGCAAAGCCAACGAGGCTATGCATGTGGTGGTGGTGTCGGGCAATCACGACAGTGCGTCACGAATGGACTTGAACAAGGAGTTGTGGCTAAGCCAAAGAGTTCATGTGGTGGGCGGACTTGTGAGAGATGAGCAAGACGTGCCAGACGCGACGAAGCACATCATTGTGTTGCCCAAAGTGTGTGTGGTGGTGGCTGTGCCATATTTTAACCACAGAATAACGAGTGCGGAAAAGATATTTAAGACACTACTGTCGGAAGCGGAGCGAATTAATGAAGAAGGACTGCCCATAATAGTGATGGCACACGACGCAATCTGCGGAGCAGATACGTTGGGACATGACGACTCGATTGGCGGGATAGACTTTGTACGATTAGACGAGTTTGGCGATGGGTATGACTATTTGGCGGCTGGGCATCTGCATAGGCGTCAGTCGGTGAAAGTGAGCGGAGAAAAGGTGAGGTATTCAGGGTCGCTGATACAGGTGTCGTTTGACGAGATATATGCACATGGTGTTGACATTGTAGAAGTCGAGCGAGGTCGTGAGCCGAAAGTGAGGAGTGTGGACATTAAGCCGTTGAGACCTTTGATAAACTTGCCACGTGATGGTGGGAAAGGGAACGGAATGACGATAGAAGATGTCTTGAACGAACTGCGAGAGATTGACGACAAAAGCGAGTGCTACATAAGGCTTAATGTGGTGGCAAACCGAAAAGCGATTACAAACATAAAGGAAAAGGCACAAGCTATAATAAGAGATAAAAAATACTGTCTGTGCAACATAAATATTGTCAGCAAGGAGGAGCAAAACGACTTGCAAAAGAGGTCGATGGAGATGGATTTATACGAGCTGAAAAACAAGTCGGCAATGGACATTGCACAAATGATATTTGAAGCTCACTATGGCGAGAAGATGACTAACGAAGAGGTTAGCCTCATGGAAGAAGTGTATGAAAACTGCAGAGAAAAGCAATGAAGTTTAAGAAATTAAGCATTAACAACATAGCCTCGATAGGAGAGGCTGAGATAGATTTTGGTGCAGAACCACTGAAAAATAGTTCGATATTTTTGATTAGCGGCCCTACGGGGTCGGGGAAGACAACGATATTGGACTGCGTGTGTTTGTGTCTGTATGACAAAACGCCAAGGATGAACGTAGGGAAACGCGAAACGGCCATTCTGGAAGATGACGAAGACACGTATGAGAGCAAGGTTTATGACACGAAAGCACTGCTACGTCAGACTACTAAAAAGGGTTGGACAAAATTAGTTTTTGAAGGGAATGATGGGATTGAATATGTGGCACTATGGGAAGTTGAAAAAAGCAAAAGCAGGAGTGGGAATGTGGACGTCAAAAAACGTAGGTCGGTGAGTTATATTGAAAATGGAGAGAAACACGAGACCGACAAACAGAAGGAAATAGACGCCCTGACGACGCGTGTAACGGGGCTTGACTTTGACCAATTTTGCAAGACGACGATGCTTGCACAGGGTGATTTTAGGCAATTTTTGAATAGTGACGAGGGAACGAAATCGGCGTTATTGGAAAAGATTTTGGGCGATGACATATACACGAGTATGGGCATAAGGATATTTCAGAAGAATAGGGAGCTAAAAAAGCAAGCAGAGGATTTGCAAAATAGGATAGAGAGCATGCCAGTAAAAAATGAAGAAGAGTTGAGAGCCTTGAAAGAAGAGATTGAACAAACGAGCAACAAAATTGAACAAACGAAAAATGAACGTCGAAAGCAAGAGAGTATTAGGGAATGGCACGAAGAAGATAGGAAATTGAAGGCGGAGAAGGCACGCTATGAAGAGAGACTAAGCACAGTCTGCAAAGAAATGGAATCGGCAGAATATGGGCAGAGCAAAAGAATAATAGACCTATGGCGAAAGACTGCGGAACTGCGACAAAACATGGCAACAGAGAGGGAAACGGCGGAAAACATAGATAAGGCAAAAGGCTCAGCGAGTGCGATTAAGAAAGATTTGGGCATAGCATTGTCGCACAAAATGTGGTGTGAAAAAGAGGCTGAGAAGCTGGCAGGCGAAATTGGCAAGATGGACAAAAAGATTGATGAATATGCTAAACAACAGAGCATGTTTGACTGCTATGAAGAAATAGCTGAGGGCGTGAACACAATAAAACACATGAGGCAACAGAATGAGACGGAGAAGAAAGATATTGAAGGATTGCAAGAAACGAAGGTTAAAGGACAAAATGCTGTAAACGAAGCACAAACGAAATATGACGAAGCGAACAAAGAATTGGTTAGCAAAGCGAATGAACTGGAAGAAGCTAAGAGAGAGTTGAAAGACACAGACATTGCATTGATAGACAGACTGTTGAGCAATTTGCGAAAAGCGGAAACGTTGTGTGAAAGTTGGCATACGCGTAGGGAAGAGTATGTGGAAATGGAGAGGAACGTGTCGAATATTGAAAAGGAATATGAAAAAGTAGTGGGGACATTGCCAAGCAAGATTGACGAGCTAAAAAAAGCAATTGGTGAGCGCGACGAAGCCGAGCGATGTTATAGGCTTATGAAAGAATCGTTTGACACGGCAGCGACACTGCGTAGTACACTACAAGTAGGGGACTCGTGCCCTGTATGTGGCAACACGATAACAGCACTGTTGACAGAAAAGGAAATTGAAAACAGCTTGCGTCCACTAAGTGAGGAAGCCAAAACAAAGAGAGAGAATGCAACAAAGCTTCAGGACGAGGTGAGTAAGATGGAGACGAATATTAAAAGTCTGCAAGAGTCTGTGGCGAGCAATAGGACTATACTTAAAAACAGAGAGAACAACATGACAAGGGCTTATAATGAGCTACAGAAGCACTTGAAAGAGAGCCAAATAGACGTGGAGATAAACGACGAGATGAAGGGACTGATTGAAGAAATGACGAAAGAGAAAGACACGGAGAGCATAGCAGCACACTCAAAACAAAATGTTGTGGACGAAAAACAAAAGGCAAAAGACGAAGCTCAAAAGAAATTTGATGAAGGACTGAATCGACTGACGACAACCAAAGAGTACTTGAATGGCATATTGAGTACGGAAAAAGCTAAAACGGGCATAGTGTTGAACAACATTGAAAAAGAGGGCAAGCTCCTTGGAATATTGTTGCCAAAGATGACGTACGAAAAGTCGAGCGGAGAAAATATTGTAGAAATGTTTGAGCAACTGAAAAAAGACAAGGATGCGCATGACAAAGTTGTAAAAGCGAAGGGTGATTCGGAAGAAAAACAGAAATATTTAAACAACGCGATAAAGCTGTCGAACGCTTCGTATGAAAACATAATGCAAACAGCAAAGAACTGGGGCAGCATGTCGGCAGAGGTTGTCGAGATAGAGAACGAAGTGTCGCTGATTGATGAATGGCGCGACATTGAAAACAGGTATGTAAGATTGTCGGAAGAGATTAGAAGTCTGCAAAAAACGAGGGAGAAAATTATGAAAGTGATAGATAATTTTTTTGCTGAAAACAAAGAAATAGAGAGAAAAGAAGTGGGAGAAATTATGGTCAATTGGACGGAAGAGAAAATTAAGATAGCTGAGGAGTATAGGCAACGAATGGAGAACAATTTGGCAGAAGTGAAGGGACTATGCGAAACGACAAAAAATAAAATTAAAGAAAACGAGGAGCAATGCCCTATGGCAAAAGATGAAATGATGACGGCAGAGGAAGTGGCAGCAAAAATTGAGGAGATAGGCAAGAAAGAAAGCGAGCTGACAGGGTATCGTGGGGCACTCGAACAACAAATTAAGACAGACGAGGAGAATAGGCAAAAAACAGAGACTATAAAGGCAAACTTGAAAGAGATAAACAAAAAAATAAAAAGTTGGGAGAGACTAAACGAAATATTTGGCGACAGCACTGGGAAGACATTCAGAATAGCAGCTCAACGACTGATATTGAACGACCTGCTTAGCCATGCTAATAGGCACTTACGAGAACTTTCGGCAGGTCGGTTTGCATTGGAAAGTCAGAAAGGGTCGCTTAGTATATTGATACGTGATGCTTATAATGACTATGCGCTATCGGCATGTAGCAATTTGTCGGGTGGCGAAGGTTTTGTGGTGTCGCTATCGCTGGCACTGGGGCTATCGTCGATGAGCGGAGCAATGGGAATAAATGTTGACACTATATTCATAGACGAGGGGTTCGGGACGTTGGATGCAGAATATTTGGACAGGGTTATGTCGATGCTTGAACATCTGCACGATACGAACCGAGCAAGAGTTGGACTAATAAGTCATGTAGAAGAACTAAAAGATCGGATAGGTACGCAAATAGTGGTGTGTAGAAACAAAAACAACGTAAGTAGCGTAGAGGTGGTGAAAATTTAAAGACTATAAAATGATGCGTAAATTGCTTATATTAGCTATGCTACCTATTGCGGTGGCGTGCAATAGAAACACAAACGAAAACAACAAACAAATGCAAAACGAAACAAAACCACAGGATGTGTTGGGCAGGAAAAACTTTGGTGG
>CALAVC010000046.1 GCA_937892095.1 uncultured Bacteroidales bacterium
GACCCACAGACCCTTCGTCCAGCACCCAAAATTTTCAAAGATGACATGAAAATTAATTGGAGCAAAAATGCCACTGACGTCATCAATCTCATTCGCGGACTCTCGCCCTACCCTGCTGCTTGGACAGAAATTACAGATGTAAAGGGCGACTTATATAGCCTAAAAATATTTTCAGCACACATAGTTTACGACCATGTTCTTGGAGAGGGCAAAGTGTATTCGGATGGGAAAAAACTCTTGATTTTTGGAGCTTCTGACCACGCTATAGCTATTGATGAACTACAACTAAATGGGAAAAAACGAATGGATGTTGCCTCTCTTCTTCGCGGTTTTAAAATTAAAAATAGCGACAATTAAATATGGGCAAGAGTGTGATATACAAACACTTACATCTATTAATTTTGCTACTATGCTCGACGATAGTAGCATATTCACAAGGTACGAGTTATTACGAGGACAACGAGTTCGATCCCTATCAACGAAGATTGTATTTTGTGGGCAAAGACCGTCCACACACAACCATTAGGAATTATAAACTCGATGAATTAAATAAATATTTCGACACCGATTCTGTTCTCTATGTCGGAGTAAAGAAGTTGGTCAACACATGCGCCAAGATAATAAACAACTTTTTAAATACAGATTTTCTTTCTTGGCGAAGCTCAGATAGTGCCGTCTACGTTGCCATAAACCCAATGATGGACCTTGAAGTTGGGAAAGACTATAATCAAACAGAAAACAAAAACACATGGACCAATAGTCGTGGCTTCTATTTAAACGGCAACTTAGGCAAAAATTTTTGGTTCTACTTAGATTTTTCTGAGAATCAGGCCATTTTCTCTGGCTACATGACCAATTTTATAGACTCATTGCGAGTCGTTCCCTGCACAGCCACACCACGCCACATCAATACTCTGGGCAAGGAATATGATTGGATGTTCTCTTCGGGGTATATTTGTTTCAATGCTGGCAAATGGATTGATTTTCAAGTAGGTAAGACACACACTTTCATTGGAGATGGCTATCGTTCACTTCTACTCAGCGATGCTGCCGAGCCAGTGCCAACATTCAAGATGAATGTTACATTCCTATCGGTCAAGTATACAATGATGGTAAGTCAACTACGAGCCATCGGAAACACCGTCACACACAACGGCAACAAGACGAAGTATAGCTTCACGCACTTCCTCGACTGGAATATGGGCAAGCGTTTTACACTCGGTCTGTTCGAAAACGTCACGCAAGCTACGTGGAGAATAACTGGCGAGAATAGAAGCATAGATTGGGAATATCTTAATCCATTTGTCATCTTTCGTCCTGGCGAACTTTCGGCTGGCTCACCAGATAAAATGATAGTTGGTCTGACGAACAAATTTGTTTGCAACAATCACGTTTCAGTCTATGGGCAATTATTCTTCAATGAGTTTATACTCAAAGAATTAGTAAAGCGGACAAGACATTGGGACAATAAATATGGATTTCAAATTGGGGCACGCACTTTCGATATTTTTGGCGTGGATGGACTCGACTTGCAAATGGAGTTGAATAGTGTTCGTCCGTTCTGCTATACACAATATAATGGTATGGCAACCTATACACACCACGGAGTGTGTATGGGGCACTCGCTTGGTGCCAACCTAAAAGAAATTGTCGGTGTGATAAACTACCACTATGGACGAGCTGCGGCACGACTCAACATCAACGCCACAAAATATGGCGACGATTTCCCTAACGACACCCTTTCCTACGGGCACAACCCCAATATAGATTCTAATAGCAGAAACAAGAGCTATAACGTCAGCACATTACAAGGTTTAGAGACCAAACTGTTATATGCGGAGTTGACAGGCTCTTACATAATCAATCCACGTTCTATGATGACAGTTACTGCTGGTCTGCGCTACCGGAAACGCCAGAGTAACCAAACAAAAGAAGAAGCAAAACAAGCCTACATTGCGCTACGCTGGAACATTAGAGGGCGCCAATGGGGATATTAACGTTTGAAGAATATAAACTAACTTCGTACAAAGAATATAATCAGCCAACATACTCCCGAAATGGACAAGAAATACGATGTCGACCTAAGTGTTGTCGTACCTTCTTACGATGAAGAAGAGTCGCTCAAAGAATTAACAGATTGGATAGATCGCGTGGTCAGCCAAACGCAATACACCTACGAAGTAATCATTGTCGATGATGGCAGTAGCGATAATTCGTGGTCTGTCGTTGAACAGTTGCATAAGGCAAATCCGAGTATTCTTGGCATACGCTTCCGTCGCAACTATGGCAAGTCGGCAGCTTTGAGTGAAGGCTTTAAAGCAGCTCGTGGGAAAGTCGTCATTACAATGGATGCAGACCTACAAGACAGCCCCGATGAAATACCTGAACTCATGCGATTAATATTGGTAGATGGGTACGACATGATTAGTGGCTGGAAAAAAATTAGACACGACCCATTATCGAAAACCATACCTTCAAAGTTGTTCAACGCAGTCGTCAGAAAAATATCAAAAATAAAACTTCACGACTTTAATTGCGGACTCAAAGCATATCGAAGCGATGTCATTAAAACAATAGAGGTCTACGGAGAAATGCATCGCTATATCCCATTGCTTGCCAAAGAATCCGGATTTAAGAAAATAGGAGAAAAGGTCGTAACTCACTACGAACGCAAATTTGGTAAATCAAAATTCGGAATTGAGCGAACCATAAAAGGATTTCTTGACCTATTGAGCGTAACGTTTATGAGCAAATTTGGCAAGAGGCCAATGCACCTTTTTGGGGCTCTCGGTACCCTAATGTTCTTCTTCGGATTTATAGCTGCGGCTTGGCTCGGAGCAAAAAAACTTTGGTTCGTATTTCACCACACCAACGCTCCACTTGTTACAAGTAGCCCCTATTTCTACTTGGCATTGGTGTTTATGATTCTCGGCACACAATTATTCTTAACAGGATTCACAGCCGAACTTGTTACCCGCAACGCACCCGACAGAAACAAATACTTGATTAGTAGCACCATAAGCGCACAGCAATGCAACTAAAAAAAAACTATGCCGAGGCATTGACCGATAAAGTCTTTGCCGTAGTTCGCGACATTGCCGATAGCAAACATCTGCCAGCTTATGTTATTGGGGGGTTCGTACGCGATTTATTGCTCAACATAAAGAGTAAAGACATAGACATAGTTGTTCAAGGCAGTGGCATAGAATTAGCTCGCGAAGTCTCTGAAAGGTTTCGTGGTTCGCACTTGTCGATTTTTAAATCATTCGGAACGGCTATGGTCAAAATAGGTCATACCGAAGTAGAGTTTGTTGGTGCACGTCGCGAATCATACCGTAGCAATAGTCGCAAACCAATTGTCGAAGATGGTACCATCGAAGATGACCAAAAACGAAGAGACTTCACAATCAATGCTTTAGCTCTTAGTCTCAATGCAGAGACTTTCGGTAATGTCTCCGACCCTTTCGATGGCATAAAAGACCTTAGTGATGGTGTCATCCGTACCCCACTCGACCCTTTGCTAACATTCTCCGATGACCCTTTGCGTATGTTGCGAGGCATAAGGTTTGCAACACGTCTTGGTTTCACCATTGACAACAATACGCTACAAGGCATGACACAAATGGCCGACAGGATAAAAATAGTGTCACAAGAGCGGATAACAGATGAAATTATGAAGGCTATGCAAACTGCACAACAGCCTTCACTTATTTGGAAACTGTTAGATAAAGTTGGGTTGTTGCCACACATCTTGCCCGAACTCGCAGCCCTTAAAGGTGTCGAAAAGAAAGGACGTTTCGCCCACAAGGACAATTTCTACCACACTCTACAAGTTCTTGATGCCGTTTCTCTCGAATCCGATGACATTTGGTTACGTTGGGCAGCTCTTTTCCACGACATAGGAAAGCCTCGTACAAAGCGTTTTGATGAAAAAATAGGGTGGACATTTCATAACCACAACTACATTGGTGCCAAAATGTTACCACAAATTTTCAATAGACTCAAACTGCCACTTGGTGAGCCTTTGAAGTTTGTCTCCAAAATGGTCGACTTGCACATGCGCCCCATCGTATTGAGTGAAGATGAGGTTACCGATTCTGCCGTACGCCGACTGCTATTTGAGGCTGGCGATGATGTCGACAAACTAATGACACTTTGTGAAGCCGACATTACAAGCAAAAACGAAGAGAAAGTACAACGATACTTGCGCAACTTCAAAATAGTTAGACGCAAGATGAAAGAAATAGAAGAAAAAGACCACATTCGAAATTTCCAACCGCCAATTTCTGGCGAAGAAATAATGAAAACTTTTGACATAACACCTTCGCAAGAAGTCGGTCTTATAAAAAATGCAATCAAAGAGGCCATTCTCGATGGCATAATTCGCAACGACTACAACGAAGCTAGGATTCTTATGTTTCAAGAAGCTGAAAAACTTGGACTAAAACAAGTATAATAATTCCTTGTTCGACAATGAAAGAAAACGATTCGCGCATCCTATTTAATCCCGATAAGTTAATAAAACAACCATATCCACCTATTGTCATTGCCGACGGACTTCGCACCCCCGAAAACGTCGGCTCTATTGTTCGGTTAATGGCCAACTTCGGAGCTGAAAAACTATATCTCCTCAACACTGAACAATTAAAAGAGAGCAAGATTCGCAAAACAGCCTGTATGGCTCGCAATTACGTTAAAATCATAAACATTCCAACCAGTGAACTTCCCAATGTCATTCCACAAGACTATACATTGGTTGCCATAGAAACATCACCACAATCCACATCAATTTTCTCTACTCCCATTCCACAAAAAACGGCACTAATTGTCGGTAGCGAGGTGCATGGCATATCTGCCGATGTTCTCAACCTTTGCAGACTGCATATTCACATACCCATGACAGGACCCGACACCAGTATGAACGTTTCACATGCTACATGTATTGCACTCTATGAATGGGCAAAACAAAATGCTGTCGGCTCCTCTTCCATTATGCCATAAAGAGCATATAAAGCTACTAATCAACATCTTAACTTTATGTCAACAAAATGTCAGTTGCATATAACATTCTGATAATAAGGCTGTTACATACAAGAATTATCGCAGTTTCGACACTTATATAATCCACAAATACAAAATATAAACACTCCATTGAGCAATATTTTCAAAAGTCATAACAAAAACTAATTGAACTAACGTGTGCTATACAAACATTATTTAAGTGTCAATTTTTTGTCAAATCTACTCATATCTTCTAACTAACATAAAGTCAAACACTTACATACTAACAAGATTTTCAACCACAAAAAAACAATTTTTATTTCAGTTTTTGTCTCTATGTTTGTTATCACAACCATTGCGGAAATGGGTTGCCAACACACACAATTACTCTAACAATTGAACTCATAATGATACAGACAGTCATAAAAAGAGACGGCAGAATTGTCGGGTTTAATAAAGAAAAAATCTGTGCTGCCATACGTCGTGCAATGCTTCAGACCGAGAAAGGTGAGGACGAAAGTCTCATCTGCAAAATTGCAGATAGAATAGAGGTTGCAGGCAAAGAAAAAATGACTGTCGAGTCAATACAAGATTGCGTAGAAGTGGAACTCATGAAGAGTCCACGCAAAGAAGTTGCACAACGCTATATCGCCTACCGCAATCAACGAAACGTAGCACGTAAAGCAAAGACTAAAGACATTTTTCTCGAAATAATTGAAGCCAAAAGCAACGATATCACACGCGAAAATGCCAACATGAATGCCGACACTCCTGCTGGCATGATGATGAAATTTGCAAGCGAGAGTACCAAGCCTTTTGTCGACGATTTCCTACTTACTGAAGAAGCCCGTACGGCCGTCAATCAGGGCTATTTGCATATCCACGACAAGGACTACTACCCAACAAAAAGTCTTACGTGTGTCCAACATCCACTCGACAAGATACTAAAATATGGTTTCTCTGCAGGACACGGCGAAAGCCGACCTGCCAAACGCATTGAGACTGCAAGCATTCTTGGTTGCATATCAATGGAAACCGCCCAAAATGAAATGCATGGCGGACAAGCAATTCCTGCTTTCGACTTCTACCTCGCACCATACGTTCGCAATAGCTACATTGAAGAAGTCAAAGTAATAGAAGACGCACTCGCACAAGATTTTCACGAACTATATAATGCACATATCGATGACTATCTATATCGTGAGCTCAGTGGTCTTGAAGGTGCCGAACGTGTACGTCAGCATGCCATAAACCGCACAGTCAGTAGAGTTCATCAAGCCATGGAGGCCTTTATACATAACATGAACACCATCCACTCTCGTGGTGGCAATCAGGTTGTATTTAGCTCCATCAACTACGGCACAGACACATCAGCCGAAGGACGTTGCATAATCCGCGAAATACTCAAAAGCACCTACCAAGGCGTTGGCAATGGTTCTACCGCCATATTCCCAATCCAAATATGGAAGAAGAAACGTGGCATAAGCTACCTACCCGAAGATAGAAACTACGACCTCTATGAACTCGCTTGCAAAGTGTCTGCACGACGTTTTTTCCCAAACTTTCTCAATCTCGATGCGACATTCAACCAGCATGAAAAGTGGCGTGCAGATGACCCCGAACGCTACAAATATGAAGTAGCAACAATGGGTTGTCGTACTCGTGTTTTTGAAAATCGCTTTGGCGAAAAAACGTCCATCGGACGTGGTAACCTATCTTTTTCTACAATCAATATAGTCCGCATCGCTATCGAATGTATGGGCTATCTTGATCAAGAAGAACGCATAGCACATTTCTATCACAGACTCGACGAAATAATGGACATTGCTGCCCGACAACTCAATTCTCGCTTTGAGTTTCAAAAGACAGCAAAAGCAAAGCAATTCCCACTGCTTATGTCAGCATTGTGGATTGGTAGCGAAAATCTACGCCCAGATCGGAAGAGCGTCGTGTAGGGAA
>CALAVC010000047.1 GCA_937892095.1 uncultured Bacteroidales bacterium
AAACGGAAATACCTTCTGAAAAAATAAAGAGTGGACGACTAACTGCCGATGAATGGAATCATTTCGATGCAAACATAGGCAGACTAATGAACGCACCAATTTATGTCGATGACACCCCAGGCCTTTCTGTTTTCGACCTACGCTCCAAAGCACGTATTCTTAAAAAGAAATATAACATAACCTGCATAATCATAGACTACCTGCAACTCCTGACAGCATCAGCCATGAGACCAGGCAACCGACAAGAAGAGGTATCTATGATTTCTCGCTCGCTAAAAGGATTGGCAAAAGAGCTCAACATTCCTGTCATCGCACTAAGTCAGCTAAATCGTGCAGTCGAGAATCGAACCACAGGCACAGGCAGTGCCATAGATAGTAAACGACCTCAACTTTCTGACCTTCGCGAATCGGGTGCCATAGAACAAGATGCCGATATGGTCTGCTTTCTTCACCGACCTGAATATTACCACATACTCGAAGATGCCAATGGCAACTCACTTGTTGGTGTAGCACAATTCATCATTGCAAAGCACCGTTCTGGTAAGATTGACGATGTAAACCTAAAATTCCGTGCCGAACTGATTCGCTTTGAAGAACCAGACGACATGAACATATATGCATCAAACAATCAAAACTCACAATCAAATCCCACTGGTTTTGCTAAGGTTATGTCGTCTGTAAATTCACAAACTGAAGTAGCCACACCACTGCCAAATCTTGGAAATAATAGCGATGATGTCCCGTTTTGACACGTAAAACGGTTTACCTTTTGTAACTTTTATTAACTTTGAAGGTATAAGACACTTGCAAAACTTCGGATAAAATGGCAGAAACCAATCAAGATGAAAAGCTCTCGCTACTACAACAATTAGCAAAGCGTAACACAGGGCTTGACAAACAACTCAAAGAACTCATTGGGCAATATGAAAAAGAAAATTTGCGCAATGAACAATATACTGCCCTTCTTCGTGAATTCGGACTTGCAGACGAATCTGGAAAAGACCGACAAGGTGTCCGAAGATTTAAAATGGTGTCGATGCTCTATGTTGTCATCAAAGGTTTCACAACCCTAACACACTGCGAAGACTCGCAAGAGCAACTTGACAGACTTGATGAAATATTTTTCATCATATCGGACATTGCTCAGAAAAATAATCTGACTAAAATACCAACAGTTGGAGACAACGTCTTACTTGCTGGTGGCATAACGACCGAAAATAAAACAAACCCCATTGATGTTGCTGTTGCTGCCGAAAAAATAGTCCGAAGTATAAAAAAATATAAAGAGGAAAATAATACCATTTGGGACGTTGCAATAGGCATACACACTGGTCCAATTGTGGCACGATATGCCCAAAAGAAAAACAATCCGTATACTCTTGCAGGTAATAATGTACTGACCGTTTCGCGCCTCGGACGAGCTGCAGGAAGTGGGGAGATAGTTGTTTCACCCATGACTTTTGAGTTGATAAAAGAATTTTATCAGATAAGCCCCTACGGTCGCATACCAGTGAAGTATAGTGGCGTTATGGACATATTCCGCCTTGGCAACATGTTGCCCGAACTCGTTGATGCGGATGGTAACCTTACCGATGAATACGACTTGCGCTATTCTCGCTTGCAGTTCATGGACATACAAGAGTTTATGTTGGATATGCTTGAAGAACAACTGCCTCACAACCTCTACTATCACAACGTCAAGCATACCATTGATGTTACAACCGAAGTTGAACTAATCGGTTGGGCCGAAGGACTAAGCGAAAAAGACATAATGCTACTCAAGGTTGCTGCCCTATTTCACGACAGTGGACAAATAAAATGCAGCAAGGGGCATGAAGAAGTCAGTTGCGAATATGCCCAAAAAATATTGCCCAAATACAACTATCCACAAAAGAAAATAGATGAGATAAAACGAATAATAATGGCAACTCAATTGCCACACGAACCCTCAGATACGCTCGAGGCCGTCATTCAAGATAGCGACCTCGACTACCTGGGACGCACAGACTTCGTGCCTGTTTCTAATATGCTCTATAAGGAACTAACAGAACGTGGTGCACAAATGACCATGAACCAATGGAATAAGGCTCAAATTAAATTTATCTCAGACCACCAGTACTACACCCAAACTGCCAAAAGTCTTCGCGAAGTAAACAAACAAAGCCAAATTGAGCGACTTAAAGAGCTCGTGGAAGAATGCGACAGAAATGGTGTAGAATAATCAACAAAAACCTACGCAGTGGCGCAGAATAAAGTACAAATACGCAATCGTAGAGCAACCTTCGACTACGAAATCCTCGAAAAATATATTGCTGGCATCCAACTAAGCGGGACAGAAATTAAATCCATCAGAGGAGGACACGCTTCCCTACCAGATTCTTTCTGCTACTTCAACAATGGCGAACTATGGGTAAAAGGCATGAAAGTACAGGAATATTTCTATGGTACGTTCAATAATCATGCACCCGAACGTGAACGAAAGTTGTTGTTGCACAAAAAAGAGCTCTACAAGCTCGAACGCAAGACAAAAGAAAGTGGGCTAACAATAGTGCCACTACTTCTTTTCATTAGCGACAATGGATACGCAAAACTTGAAATTGCACTTGCAAGGGGCAAAAAAGAATATGACAAGCGCGAAACATTGAAAGAAAAAGATGCTCGAAGGGATATGGACAGAGTAAAGAAACATTTTTAGCTTCTGCACGTAGATTACCCTCGATACTCTCTACATAAGCATGATAAAAAAAATAGTCTTTGGTTGCATCTCGCTAATAGCAATAGCTGTCGGATGTGGATGTTATCTCTATTACAAATATTTCATAAAGTCCATTGTACACAGCGACGAAAAAATAATACTCTACATCCCATCTGGGACGAACTTCGATGCACTAAGCCAGCAATTGGACACATGCCAATGGCTGACCAACAAACAGGCGTTTTACAACATGGTCGACATGATGAAGTATGCCAACCAAGTCAGACCTGGTAGATATGAAGTGTCGGACGGCATGTCGGCTCGTGCATTAGTAAGTATGCTACGTAGTGGACAACAAAAGCCAGTCAAGGTAACGTTTAATAACATTCGTACACTCGAAAGATTATCTGGAGTTGTAAGTAAAAATCTTGAAATAGATTCCGCACAACTGCTTGCAGCCATTACAGACAACAAACGTCTCAACCAAATAGGCTTTAATAAGGCAACAAGCCTTGCACTCTATTTGCCAGACACATATCAAACGTGGTGGACAACAGATGGCGAGGGTTGGCTAAAAAAAATGAAAAAAGAATATGACAACTTTTGGAATGATAGTCGACTAAACAAAGCGGCTGCGCTCGGTTTGTCCCCAATAGAAATTAGCACGCTTGCCTCCATTGTCGAAGAGGAAAGCAACAACAAAAGCGAGCAACCGACAATTGCAAAACTCTACCTTAATAGACTTGAACTTGGTTGGCCGCTACAAGCCGACCCAACGCTAAAATTTGCACTTGGCAACTTCGAGCTTCGTCGAATCCTTGATGTTGACAAAGAAATAGAGTCGCCATATAACACATACAAATACAAAGGTCTGCCCCCAGGACCTATCAGAATACCATCTAAAAGTGCAATAGACGCAGTCCTCTCTCCTGCCGACTGCGACTACCTATTCATGTGCGCCAAACCAGATGGTAGCGGAACACATGCTTTTGCACGAACGCAAGTACAACACAACAGAAATGCAGCAGAGTATCATGCTGCGCTCAATAAGCGAAAAATATATAGATAAATGGCACAAGCAAAAGACATATCACCCATAAACGAGAACGGTAACATCATAGAACTGCAAGACGTCACAGTCATGCAAGAAGACAATATCGTGTTGCGCGATGTCAATTTAGAGGTTAAGGCAGGTGAATTTGTCTACGTGATAGGTCGCGTGGGCAGTGGCAAATCGAGTCTACTGAAAACACTTTATTCCGAGTTGCCATTCGACGGACGCGCAGGATTCGTTGTAGGCTACGACATAAAAAATATTAAGCCCAAAGACATTCCGTTTTTGCGCAGGAGAATGGGGATAGTCTTTCAAGATTTTCAGCTACTTTCAGATCGGTCTGTATATGACAACTTAGAATTCGTGCTCAAAGCGACGGGCTGGAATAAGAAAGTAGAAATTGACAAACGTATACGCGAAGTATTGGCACAAGTCGATATGATTAACAAAGGCTATAAGAAACCACATCAGCTATCTGGTGGTGAGCAGCAACGCATTGCTATTGCACGAGCATTGCTCAATAGCCCCGACCTAATCTTGGCCGACGAACCAACAGGCAATCTTGACCCCGATACTACAAATGAACTTATGCAGTTGCTCATAAAGATTAACAAGGATGGAAAGACCATCCTTATGGCGACGCATAACCATAACGTCATCAATCGCTTTAAGACACGCACAATAGAATGTGAAAACTCTATGCTTAACGCAATAGACCCGCAAAAGTTTGATGAAATATAGCTCGTAAATGAGCGTGTGCTAATCGAAATTCAAAATAATAGAGTATTAAAGTAAAAAAATATTAATATATTCGTATTTGAATACACCATAGGTGGCAATGACAAGCAAAACATTCGATATGAACACATGGATAGCTGACAAGCGCAAAGGAGAAATCCTCATTGAGCATTTTGGCGATTTCACGTCACAGTATATTGACTCTGTCTTGCCCGAAATGGAGCACGAATTGCAAGATAAAATCGAGGCTGAAAACATTCGCAAAAAAGTTTTTCATTGCTTTATTGAGTGTGCACAAAATCTATTTCATCACGTAGAGCCTGAGAAAGAAATAGGCAAAAAATACGGTTGTAGTAGAATGGGTGCAATAGTTATGAGCAAAGAAGGAGACAAGACCTGCAGAATATCCACAGGCAACTTTATCCCTTGCGAAAAGGAAGACGTGCTAAAGAAACAGATTGACAAAATTAATGCGCTAAGCGAGGCTGAACTTCGCAACTTGTATCGAGAAACTATGAACAACAAGAAGTTTTCTGAAAAGGGTGGTGCAGGTATTGGCATGATAGACATGGCTCGAAAGAGCAGGAATAAGCTCGGATATGACTTTTTTAGTGTTCCCGGAGTGCCATCGCTATTGTTCTTCTCGTTCGACGTGTGCATTAGCTAACATAAGAATAAAAAATAGACACATCAAAAGGTCATAAAAAACAACTGAAATAGGTATGGAAACTATTACAATTGAAGAAAGTTCGAAGACTCCGTATATTTTCATGGATCCCGATAAGGGTCAGATAGAAATCAAAGGTCGTTCGATACCTGAAAACTCAGTAGAGTTCTACAAGCCACTTCTAAGTTGGCTGACCGAATATTCGCTTCAGGACATGAAGCCCACCAAAGTACGCTTCCAACTTGAATATTTCAACACAAGTAGTTCGAAGTGTATACTCGACATTTTCAAACGACTCGAAGCAATGTCGCGTAAAGGTTGGGATATAAACATAGCATGGTGCTACGACGAAGACGATGAGGACATGTATGAATCGGGCGAAGACTACCAGTCTATACTTTCATGTCCCATTACACTCGAAAAAATAAGTAGCGAAATATAAGAGACTCTCGTTTTTCTAAATAAGAAAATAAGGGTAGGAATAGAAGTTCTAAACTTACCCTATTTTGTTCTAACCTAAGTTCAAGTTGATAATGCAACAGTAGGCAATCTTCAGAGGGGGTGGTT
>CALAVC010000048.1 GCA_937892095.1 uncultured Bacteroidales bacterium
ATAATGATTGCGACGTACGACGCAAATAAGACTCCAGATGTGATGATGGCGGCATGGGGTGGTCAGTGCGACCACAACAAAATAACGTTTGAACTATCGAAACATAAGACGACTGACAACATAAGACTAAACAAGGCGTTCACGATAAGCTTTGCGGGCAAAGACAACGTGGCGCAGTCGGACTACTTTGGCATAGAGAGTGGCAATAAGGTTGCAGACAAGGTAAGCCGTGTAGGCTTTACGGTTACGGAGAGTCCGAACGTGGCTGCACCAATTGTGAACGAATATCCTCTAACGCTTGAATGCAAAGCTGTGGTGATTGAAGATAACGCAGATGGTGGCGCACGCATAGTGGGCGAAGTGGTAAATTGGAGTGCAGCCCCATCGGTATTGAACGCAGACGGGAAGGTTGACTTTGGCAAACTGAACTTGATAATATACGATTCGTCGACACATGCATACCGCGTAGTGGGCGATAGCGTAGGTCAGGCATGGCAATCGGGTAAGATATACCAATAGTTGACAGACAATATTTGGCGGACGGGCAGTGACTATGTGTGGTTGCTACCCGTTCGCTCATTTTTTATGATTAGATTTGACAAAAAAAAGGATGTACAAAGAGATTTTGCGGGAGATTGATAGCGTTGCACAGATTGGTGATGGTCGTAAACGTTATGAATTGTGGAGAAGATTGTATAATGAAATATTGCGGATATTGACGGCAGATGCACAATATTCTTTTTCGGGACCATATCCAAGGCTGATATACGTTTGTCAAAGGCAAGGAAGAGGGATGTTTTCGGCACTGAACAAGTTGCGCATAAGGCTTAAAAATGCGCCACGAACACCCTTGGAAGAACTTGACCGCCAAAGCGCAAACGACCATAGCACAATGCAGGTGTTGTGTAGTCTGTTGGTTAATGCACAAACAACTAACAACCTTATTAACAATGAGTTAAGCGAAAAGAAAAGTTATGTACACATACCAGAGAAACAAAGGGTTGCGGTAAGAGAGAAGAAAGGGAACAATAGGATTGTGGTAACGACAGCAGAAGAGAACGAAATTGAGGAAGTGGACATAGATGGGTTTGAATATTTAATGCCAACACTACGCATTGGGACACAACTTAACTTGATTGGGTGTAGGGCTAACGAAGAAGGGTGTATAGTGCCTAAAAATGTAATATATGAGCCAGATTTGCTGATAGACATATCGTCTATTGCACAGTGTTTTAGACCAGAGGGAGATTCTCATTTGAACTATACGTTGAATAGGCTGAAAATATCGAATGGGAACGAGTATACATTGAAGGGTAACTTTGCTGGTCAACTGCTTGATGAGGCACTGCACAATATGCGAAGTGGTTGGAAAGAAGGGATTCCATTTGCTGAAAGTGCGAAACGCTTTTTTATGCAAAATGCGATAGCACTTTCGACAACTGCAAACATTGGGAAAGAATGGTTTGCCAACCTTGCCGAACAGAAAGAAAACATAGAGGAAACGTTACGAGAATTGTCAGAATCGGACAAGAATTTTAGGGCAGAACTTGCAGTTACGGAGCCATCGTTTGTTTGCGAGACACTTGGTATACAGGGTCGAATGGATATGTTGCAGACTGATTTTGGGGTGCTGATAGAACAGAAATCGGGTAAAATGGGGCTAAAAAATAGGCACAAAGAAGAGCATTACGTTCAAATAGTGCTATACCAACAGTTGCTACAACATAATTTTGGCATTTCGACATTCAATTCGTCGCAATATTTGATGTATTCGGCGTGTAGGGAGTCGGGATTAATTAGGGAAGGAGCGTCGCCAGAGAACTTGCTACACAAGATTTTCGAGATACGCAACTTAATAGCTTACAACGAGTTGCGACATACAGAATATGCAAAGCTTAGGGCAGATGTGGAGAGCTGGACACCAGCCACATTTAGGCAAAAAAGAGTTAGCGATAATCTTTGGATACCATATACACAACCAGAAATAGAAGACACACTGCGCCCCATCCAACAAACCGATGAAACGACTAAAACATATTTTTATAGGATGTTGGCGTTTGTGCAGACGGAGCGCATAGGCAAACAATTGGGCGACAATCGGAAAGACGCAACTGGCTTTGCTTCGATGTGGACATCGACTGCCGATGATAGGCGACATGCTGGGGGACTACTTGATGGGCTTGCGGTGGAAGGTATGGAGATGGATAACGAAACCGTGAGCGATGGTAATGGCTCGGTAAACATCATTGTGCTTGCAAAGAAGAACGGCGAAAAGGCGGACGACGATGAGTATGCACCCAATTTTAGACGTGGAGATGTGGTTGTACTATACGATTATGCTGATGGGGAAGAGCCAGACGTTAGAAAAACAATTGAATGCAGGGCCACGATAATAAAAATAGATGGGCAAAAGACATGGCTACGCTTACGCTCGGCACAAGATAAGAACTATTTTAGAGAACGAGAGCATGGTCGCGCTTGGGCGATAGAACACGACTTGTTGGGTTCGCATTCACAGTCGTCGGTTAGGCAACTATGTACATTGCTTAGAGCAACGACACGACGTAGGGAGTTGTTGCTTGGCCTTCGAAGACCAGAAGTTGCGCCAATGCCAACAGAGCGACGTGGAGAGTATGGACCAATGAATGAGCTTGTGGAACGAGTCAACAGAGCACAAGACATGTTTTTGCTCATTGGCCCACCAGGGACTGGAAAAACGTCGTATGGGCTAATGTCGATAGTCAACGAAGAGTTGCAGAAAGAGGGATGTGCAATATTACTGATGGCCTATACGAATAGGGCTGTTGATGAAATATGCTCAAAACTAATGAAAGCAAATATAGACTTTTTGCGCATAGGGTCGAGATATTCGTGCGCAGAGAGTTGCCAAAAATATTTGTTGGGAAGGCAGGGTTATTGTAGGCGTTCGGAACTGATTGAAGGGCTACAGAGCAAACGAGTAATAGTTGGCACGACAGCATCGATAGAAGGTTCGATGGGCATATTTAAACTTGTACATTTTAGTCTGGCAATAGTAGATGAGGCATCACAAATACTTGAACCAGACATTGTAGGCATACTTTCGGCATATAATATTGATGCAGAGACAAAAGAAAAAACAGATGCTATTGATAGATTTGTGCTTATTGGCGATCAGAAACAACTTCCTGCAGTCGTGTCGCAAGACAAGCGAGCGTCGTTGGTTGATGAAGAGGTCTTGCGACGGATAAACTTGACAGACTGTAGGAATTCTTTTTTTGAGCGGATGATAAAATTTTATGCAGAAGACGAAGAAATAACATATATGCTTAGCAGACAAGGGCGAATGCACCCAACAACAGCAGCGTTTTGCAATAAAGAGTTTTATGGCGGTCGGCTAAAAGTAATCCCACTGAAACATCAAGAGGCTGCCCTACCCTATTGCACATTTTCCACTCAAAATATGCTATCAATAAAATTAGCTACACATAGGTTATTGTTTTTCGATACGGAAAATAATAAAACAGAGATAGACGCTTCGTCGGAAAAAGTGAATTTAGAAGAGGCGAATATTGTGGCAGAGATTGTTGGCGAGATTCTGAAATTGCGGAGGGATAATAATTTGGAGATTAATGCTGACAAAACATTAGGAATATTGGTGCCATATAGGAACCAAATAATAACGATTAGGAGGGCACTTGACGAAAAAATGGAAGAAGAGCGAGAACGCGACTTTTGCAATCGAATAACCATCGACACAATAG
>CALAVC010000049.1 GCA_937892095.1 uncultured Bacteroidales bacterium
CCTGACGGGGCGTGTGTTTTTTTCGACTAATTCTGTCCGACCATTCTTGGGCATTTTTGCAGGAGGAGAGTTGATTATGAACCAAGCAACCTTTGTCCCCAAAGGAGAATATTTGAAATATACCGAGACGGACTACAAGAAAACAAATTTGTCGCCTCTGTTTGGTGTCATGGCTGGTGCGTATTTCAAGGTTGGCAAGCGGACACTACTGAGCGTGCAGGGGCGTTTGGCTATAGTCCCTACGGTCAAGAGCGAAGTGCAATATGCCATTCCCGAAAATTATCCCTACGAGCGTTACTCAATCCATCCAGTAGCTCACGAAAAACAAACAAACGTTAGCATAACGGTGGGTCTGCACGTCGGGCGCGACCGAAAGAATCAGCACTAAGCAACTACTATACATAAGAGAGCAAACAGAGATGTCTACAATACTTTTTGAAAGTGGTGTTTTCGGGCCCGTCCATAGCCGCAGGCTTGGTCTGTCGCTTGGCATAAACTTGTTGCCAGCCGATCGTAAAGTGTGTTCTTTCGACTGCCTCTATTGTGAGTGTGGGTTTACAAAGCATGGACTCTCGACTGGTAGCTCGCTCCCAACGCGCAAAGACGTGAGAGATAAACTAAAAAGAGTCTTGTCGGACATGCAAAGTCGTAGTGAGCGACCAGACGTTATTACTTTTGCTGGCAATGGTGAGCCTACGCTTCACCCCGACTTTCGTGGCATAGTGGACGATGTGGTCGAACTGCGAGATGTCTTTGCGCCGTTGGCTCGCATTGCCGTGTTGTCGAACGCCACAATGTTGAAGCGCAATGATGTTGTCGAGGCTCTGTGCAAGGTCGATGAGGCTATACTTAAAATAGACTCAGGACTTGAAAAAACTGTGGCTATGCTCGACCGACCACAAGGCAATTATGTGCTTAGCGATGTCGTAGAACGCATAGGTGCTCTGCGCGAAAGGTTCGGGCAGAGACTTGTGGTGCAAACAATGTTTACAGAGTGGACAGATGCTGAAGGACGTGTGCATAACAACACTTCGGAAGAAGACGTGCGTCCTTGGATAGATATTCTTTGCTACATACGTCCGCCACGAGTCATGATATATACTATCGACCGAGAGACGCCACTGAGTAATATGAAAAAAATTAGCTCCGAAGTTCTCGAAGCTATAGGCGAAAGGGTTCGTAGTGCGGTTGGTTGTCTGGTCGAAGTGGCGGGCTAAGCAAAAGATTCATAGAACTCTGCTAATTTGCTGTCTATAAAACTCTTAAATTCTTTTTTGAATCGTTCTTCGGAAAATTGTAGAGCATGTTGGCGACAATTTTCAGGAGTGAAAGTGTCGTTGGCACCACGAGCTTCAAATTGTAGGACGGCATCTTTAATGGCATCGGGAGTTTGCTCGTAGAAGAAAAGTCCCGTTTCACCATCGGCTACAGTCTCGAGCGCACCACCATAGCCGTAGGCAATTACGGGTGTGCCACAGGATTGTGCTTCGACTGGGACAATGCCAAAATCTTCTTCGGCTGCAAAAACAAAGGCTTTTGCGCGTTGCATGTAAGATATTAGTTCGTCGGTTGGGGCATAGCCTACAAAGTGGATGTTGGGCTTGGCGAGCTTCTTGATGTTTTTTTCTTCTGGTCCCGAACCAATGACTATTAGTTGCTTGTCGGGCATGTTGGCAAAGGCTTCAACGATGGTGCTAATTTTTTTATATGGCACCATGCGCGATGCTGTAATGTAGAAGTCCTCGCGTTTGCCATTTGTGGCAGGCACAAACCGTTCAATATTGACAGGCGGATAGATGACGTCGGATTGCCGACCATACACTTTATTTATGCGTCGAGATATGTAGTTCGAATTGGCCACGAAGTGGTCGACGCGTTTGGAGGATATGACGTCCCAGATTCGGAACTTGTGTAGCACGCGACGGACATAAAGACTTATGGGACTCCAGCGCGAGGTTAGGTGTTTTTCGCGCATATATTGCCAAGTCAGGTCCCACACGTAGCGTGCAGGCGTGTGGCAATAGCATATATGCAACTGGTTGGAGTTGGTCAGTACACCTTTGGCTACTGAGCTAGACGAAGATATTATGAGGTCGTAGCTCGAAAGGTCGAAGCCTTCGATGGCCAGTGGGAATAGCTGTAGGTAGTTGCGGTATTTGGTGCGCCCGAAAGGTAGGCGACATATAAAGCTTTCGACAACGCTACTTACGCCAATTTTTTTCTTGGCGTCTTGGGTGGCAACGAGCGAAAAAAGTTGCGCGTCGGGGTAGAGTGACAAGATGGCTTTAAGCACTTTTTCGGCTCCACCCATGTCGACGAGCCAATCTTGCACCACTGCAACTTTTAGTTTTTTGTTTTTACTTTTCATCAGCAGACGCAAAAATAAGTAAAATACTTACAATAACTTACCCTTTGTCTCTACAAACACTATTCCATTGCTTATGTGAAGATTGCGTTTGTCGAGTTGTTGGTTATCCCCGAGGTAGTTTGTTATGTTCGTTATCTTTTTTCGTCGTCTTCGGCTTAGGCGCACATTGTTGTCGGCAAGTGTGGTCCAATAGGCAGTTACAAATGTTCCGTCGGGGCGTTGCCAATCGGAGCTATAGATGTCGTTATCTTTGTCGTAGTAGAGCTTTGGGCGCGAGCTTCCTTGTGGCAACATCTTGATGGTGTGTCGATAGGCCACAAGAGCTTGCTTTGGTGTGTGGTCTTTGTGTGTTATGCCGAAGTGGTGTTCGAGGTATAGTGGGTTGTGTTCGTAGGCTCGTAGGTTGTAGATGAAGACTTTGCTTGCGCCAAGTGCGAAGAACGTGACGAAGGTGCGCGGTAGCCACTTGGCTTGCGCTGTTTCGCAGACGTTGTGGTCGTAGTCTGTATTGGTGTGGAAAATTATTTTTCCACGCAGGTCGCTATTTAGATGATATATTCCCGTAACTGCAGCCGTGTGGGTTTGGTCGCCAGCTTCGACAATGCGCTCGAGGCGGTCGGCACCTTGCAGATTGCCTTCGAAAAGATAGCGTGTGGAGCCTTTGCCATTGACTTTCCAATCGTAGTTTACGTTGCTATATTGTGGCGACGTGCGAATGTTGGTTGGGTCGGCTGGCAGACCTGTTTGAGCAAATTGTGGTTGCCAATGGTTGATGGATTGCATGTGTAGCAGTCGGCAGCCGTCTTGCGTCGGATTGTGATTTTTATGGTCTTTTTGTCGGTCGTAGAAGAGTGGTATGCCGTATTGGAAAACTATTATCCCGCCACGACGTGCATAGTCGACAAGCGAGTTGATGTGGTCGAAAGGGAATGCTTCGTCTTTTGAGGGGATGAG
This sequence comes from uncultured Bacteroidales bacterium, assembly GCA_937892095.1. Taxonomy (GTDB): domain Bacteria; phylum Bacteroidota; class Bacteroidia; order Bacteroidales; family Marinilabiliaceae; genus W3P20-009. Next base: position 3,323 of record CALAVC010000049.1, read on the forward strand.
GATAGGTACGTTTTCAACGCTTATGTTTCTTAGTTCATCGAGAGATAAAAATTGCAGTTGATAGCCTGCTTCGCGCAGATATTCGGCATGCCTTTCGGAGCAACCATATTGGTCGTATTGCGTGTCGGACACAATGCCGATGGTTGTTCTTTTGCCGTGCCCCATATTGCTTAGGATTGCTGGTAGCAGATTTGCAAAAAACTGAGTGCGGGAAGATTTGGGGCGTGCTGTATGACTACCCGTCTCTGTCAGCCAAAGTTCTTTGTTTTGACCAGTTGAATCTAACTTTTGCGCCAATTGCTGGTGCTTGCCGATTGAAAATTCTGGTCCGTTGGGGTAGTTGTAGTTGTGAATGTTGTTGATGTCGAAATATTCGGCTAATCTTTGTTGGCTGAGTATGTCGAAGAGATGTGTGGTGGGGCTACCCACGCCCGATGTGGTGAGCCTTAGTCCGCGAGAGTGTACAATCTGAGCTATTTGTGGGACTATGGAGGCGTATTTTTCTAATATTTCATCTCCATTGCTTTTGATATAGTCCACTTCGTTTATGAGTTCCCACGTTTTGCATTCGTGGAAAGAGTCTAAGGCTTGTTCTACGTAGCGAGCATAGTTGTCTATGTCTTCCCATGCGTACTTGCCATTGGCTGTTCGGTCGAGAATTGGCAAGAGGCTTATGCCGTGGGTTGCAAGGTCTTTTTTTGTTTGCTCGTAGTTGCTGTGTCCGCTATATAGGTCGCGTTCGAAGATGTCTGAGCGGACAAAAGTTATGCCAAGGTCTTTGCATATCTGCAAGTCTCCTTGGCGATAAGTGTCTTCGTAGTGTTCTGTAATGTGTTCGCAAATGCCGTAGCACTCACTTAGCGTGTCGGCGCATGCGTAGACTGGTAAAATCTGCTCTTGCGCAAAGGCGCTCGTTGCTATTGCCGACAAACACACCATCGACAACCTTCTGAGTCGGCTGAGTGCTTGGCGCATTACCACTGTGGACGATTTATTATGGCATCGTATATGACGGCTTTGCGAGCGTCGGCAATGGTGAACGTGGGTTGTGCTGTTGTCGTATCGGCAACTACAATTGGTTTGTCGACAGACACCCTTTGCCCCTCTTGCTGCGAAACTTTGTTGCCCATCATTGTTTCTTGAACTGGGCGTTTGGTGTTCTGCCGTTTTGCCTTGGTGGCATTGGGCTTTGCATTGGGTGCTACGCTTTGCGCTTTGTGCTGATGAGCGACACTTGAACTCTTTTGCATACGTTGCAAACTCTTCAATATGTCTTCAACCGACGTTGCTTGTGTGCTTTGCATTGTCGGCTGTGCGTCTTGCATACCACTCCATTGATGGCGCATTTCTGACTCAACAGTGGGTGCGGTATGCTCGCTTGCTTGCTCAGCTTGTTTTTTGCTTTTCTTTATCTCTTTGTATATCGACGCTCCTATTATGATTAGGAATAGTATGGTTTTGAACATATTCGTTTTTTTTTAGGGTTGTGGATAGAAGAGATAAGCAGTGGGTGCTCTTTTCGACGCTCTACTTCTTGCTGTCGGCTATGCTTTGCACGAAAGTGTCGAAAAACTTTTCTGTGTCGGTTGGTCCAGAACTTGCTTCGGGGTGGAACTGCGTCGAGAAGTAGGGCAACGACTTGTGGCGGATGCCTTCGTTGGTGCCATCGTTGATGTTGACAAAGCTGGGTTCCCAGTCGGGACCGAGAGTGGTTGTGTCGAGTGCGAAGCCGTGGTTCTGACTTGTGATGTAGCAATGGTTAGTGCCACATTCGCGTACGGGGTGGTTGTGAGCACGGTGACCATAGGGCAGCTTGTAGGTCTTGCAACCTGCGGCTATGCCAAGAAGTTGATTGCCAAGGCAGATGCCAAAGATTGGCTTGCCTATTTTTATTGCTTTGCGAATGTTCTCTATTGTGGCTTGGCACATTTGTGGGTCGCCCGGTCCATTGGAGAGCATTAGTCCGTCGTATTCGATTTGCGTAAAGTCGTAGTCCCAAGGCACACGGATTACTGTTGTGTCGCGACGTAGTAGGCAACGAATGATGTTGTACTTGGCGCCAGTGTCGACCATTACTATGCGATATTTGCCGTTGCCATAGGTTATGACTTCGCGAGTGGAGACTTGCGCTACGAGGTTGTCTTTATTGGGGTCGTGCAACTCGACGTTTTGCCCTTCGAAGACAATCTTGCCAAGCATGGCACCTTTTTCGCGAATCTTCTGAGTGAGGGCGCGTGTGTCGATGCCTTCTATGGCAGGGACGTTATATTCTTTGAGCCAATCGGACAGACTTTTTTGTGAGTTCCAGTGGCTGTTTTCGTGCGAATATTCCGATACTATTATGCCAGTGGTGTGTATGCGTTCCGACTCGAAGAACTTTGGCAGCCCAGTGGCAGGGTCGATGGTGTCGTAAGGTACGCCATAGTTGCCGATGAGTGGGTAGGTAAAGACGAGTATTTGCCCAGCATACGAAGGGTCGGTAAGGCTTTCGGGGTAGCCCGACATGGCTGTGTTGAAAACTACTTCACCGGCTGCTGCTGTGTTGCTGCCGAATGAGTATCCTTCGAATGTGGTGCCGTCTTCGAGGACGAGCTTTGCTTTCTGACGTGTTGCAGTCATTTGTTATTCGCGCTTAGTCGTTTAAATGTACGTTTAGTGGCAAAGTTATAAAAAAGTTGTTATTCAAAGTCCTCTGTCAACTTATAATCATCAACCGACATTGGATTGCCTTCTGTCAGAATGAAACCATTTTAGTTATCTTTGCTAACACACGTATATTTTTGTAAGCGATGAAAACATATAATGGTGCCGTAATGCTGATGGCGCTCGGTAGTTTGTCGGCTGTGGAGGCTCGTGCGCAAGCTACACCCGAAAGACCGAATATTGTCTTTATACTTGCCGATGATATGGGCTATGGAGACCTATCGTGCTATGGCAATAAATATATCAAGACTCCAAACATAGACCGCTTGGCAGCTACGGGCACTCGATTTGAGCAAGCCTATGCAGGTAGTGGCATTAGTTCGCCAAGTCGCTGCTCGCTAATGACGGGCAAGCACTCGGGTAATAGTCGAATTCGCGACAATCAGTGTTATGCTGGTGGCATGGTTGGCCTGAAGATTAACCCGAAAGGCGACACGACGTATGTGCGCAGAGCCAATCTGTTGCCCGAAGATACGACGATTGCAACAGTGCTGAGTGCGGCAGGCTATCGTACGTGCCTTGTCAATAAGTGGCATTTGGACGGTTACGATCCAGGCTCATCGCCCAATCATAGGGGCTTTGACGAATTCTATGGGTGGACGATAAGCACGGTGCATAGCAATTCGCCGTACTACTATCCCTATTATCGTTTTCATGGCGACACGCTTATTAATGTCCGCGAGAACTCTAACGATGCTCACGTGCGTCACAATACGGAGATTTCGACCGACGACGCCATTGAGTTTATTCATCGCAATAAGAGTAATCCGTTCTTCCTCTATTTGGCCTACGACTGTCCGCACGAGCCCTACATAATAGACAATGTGTCGTGGTATGAGGGACAAGAAGATTGGCCCATTGACGTGAAGCGCTATGCGTCGCTCGTAACTCACATGGACGCTCAGATTGGACGAGTGTTGGGCGCGTTGGACAACTTAGGCTTGCGCGAAAATACGCTTGTCATTTTTGCGTCCGATAATGGAGTTGCCGTCATGGCACCACGCGAAGAACTTGGTAGTGACGCAGGCCTGAAGGGGCGCAAAGGTCAACTCTATGAGGGAGGCATACGTGTGCCACTCATAGTCAATCAGCCAGGGCGAGTGCCTGTGCGCAGCGTTGAAAACTTGGTCTACTTCCCCGACTTCATGCCGACGCTTGCAGCCATTGCCGATGGCGAAAAGCACCTTCCGCAAGGCATTGACGGCATGGATGTCTCGCCACTTTTCTTTGGCAAAAATATCGATACTAATAGCCGTTACCTGTATTGGGAGTTTCCCGGAAAGCAACGTGCTATACGTCATGGCGACTGGAAGTGCGTAACCATTAACGTAAAGAAAAATGCTCCGCTTGAGCTCTACAACATTCGCAAAGACCCGACTGAGAGCAACGACTTGGCATCTAAGAATCCGAAGATGGTCGAAGAACTCGACGAAATAATGCACCAGATGCACCAGCCTTCGGTCAACTACCCAATCCCCGAAGATAAACTGAAAAAATAGGTCGGCATGTCGCAACAATTTACACACCTACACGTCCACTCGCACTATTCTGTGCTGGACGGCATGAGCAAAGTGCCTGACATCGTGGACAAATGCATAGCCAACGGCATGTATTCGGTGGCACTGACCGACCACGGTGTCATGTATGGCATGAAAGAGTTTGCCGACTATGTTGGCAAAGTTAATGGGAAAACCAAGAGTGCCATAAAAGAGCAAGAGGCAATCTTGTCGGACGCCGAACGCTCGGAGGCCGACAAACAGACAGCACAGGCCGAAATTGATAAGCTACGAGCAAAAATTTTTAAGCCTATATATGGTGTTGAGGCCTACTGCGCACGTCGTAGGCTGACCGATAAAGACGGTTCTATTAGGGCCACCGACCCAGAGACTGGTCGCGAGTCGGTTCTTGACCGATCGGGTTGGCACCTTATCTTGCTTGCCAAGAACAAAGAGGGCTACAAGAGCTTGTGTAAACTTGTGTCGGTGTCGTGGATTGATGGTTTTTATGGCAAGCCACGTATCGATAAAGACCTCATTGCTAAGTATCATGAGGGTGTTATTTGTTG
>CALAVC010000050.1 GCA_937892095.1 uncultured Bacteroidales bacterium
ACCACCCCCTCTGAAGATTGCCTACTGTTGCATTATCAACTTGAACTTAGGAGATTTTAGAAACATTTTTTTGAAAATGACGTAGTAAACACTAATTTAGGACAAAGAATATTAAACATTAAAAACATACAAAGATGTCATATCCTATGAGCGGCACGAGTGCCGATGCCATGAACGACTATTGGGCAAAACGCATTGCCGAAGAGCAAGCTAAGCAAGCCGAAGCCAACAAGGACGCAGTTGCTGCTGCTGCCGAAACAGTCAAAAAGGTAGAGACTGCAAAAGCCGAAGACGGCACCACTGATTGGACAGTCGAAAACAACTTGGCCATCAACAAGCGTCTCGACAAAGAGTCGATAAAGAAACTCCAAACATACCTCAAAGTAGAAGCAGATGGTGACTTCGGGCGCAACTCGAAGAAAGCTTTGCAGACACTACTTGGTGTGAAGGCTGACGGCATAATCGGTCCGGCTTCTGTTAAGGCCTTGCAAACGAAACTTCTTAACGAAGGATTATACACAGACGCAATCGATGGTAAGTTTGGCAACAACACTGCCGTTGCTCTCAAAGCGTTCATAGACAAGAATGCATAAATAGTCTACTTTGCAAGACAAAAAGAGATGCACCAAGTGTGTGTCTCTTTTTTGTATAAGCTATTCCGATAACTGCTTTTTCAGGCATGGCGTATGTAAACTTTAATTAAATTTTATATATATTTGCACAAGTACATTTATGGCGTAGAAAGGCATGTACAAAAAGAAAAACATATCCCCAAAAAGCAAATCTATTGTATCTCGTGTTCTGGTGTGTCTGTTTGCAGTGTGTACACTTGCTTCGTGTGGTAAAAAGCAGACATATACAATTGAAGGAACGCTCTATGGAGGCAAGAATTTTGAAGACCAAATAATATACTTAGTACCCTTTTCTGGAGCAACGAGCGAAAATATAGACTCGGCGGTGATTCACGATAGTCGTTTTCGTTTCTCGGGCGAAGCCGAGACTGACGAAGTGTATATACTTCGTATGCGTCCTATGATGAGGCTTTTTATTGATGAGCTGATAATAATACGTGAACCTGGTCGCATCAAGACGCGTCTGAGCCAAGTAAGTTCGGCAAAAGGTACACCTCAAAACGACTCGTTGCAGCATTGGCGAGAGTTTAAAATGCACATAGATAGCGCACTGACAGACGTCCGTAAGAAAATGAAGCGAGCACAGCCAGAAGAGTATAAAGATCTTCGTTTGCAACAAGACTCGATACGTGCCGTTTTCGATAGGCACAACAAGCAGAGCATAACGCTCAACAATAACGCCTTTGGCGATTTCCTATCTAAGTACGCAAAATAAAGTGATCTCTAATGGTAGCTCCGCCACGATAGACTTGTGGCGATTGGCTCAGCAAGACCCGCTCATGAAGCGGTTCTTTGCGCTTATGAACACTTCGTTTGTAGAAGATGAGCGACGAGCCGACGAAGATACGCTTGCACTCATGACCACAAAACCTTTCTTTGCTGTAAACGCCATAATGCAAAATAAGCTGTGGGCAGGATTTCTGACGACGTGGAATTTTGGCAGATTTACGTATATCGAACACTTTGCAATAGAACCTGTCTTGCGAAGCAATGGGGTAGGGACGTGTATTTTGCAAAAATTTTTAGCTATGCAAAAAGATAGACCAATAGTGCTCGAAGTCGACCACATTGGGACATCAGTCGATGCTAAGCGTCGCATTGCATTCTATCAGCGAAATGGATTTTTGCTATGGCAGAATGTAGACTACGTTCAACCACCATATAACAAACATACTCACGAAGTTCCGATGCACCTAATGTCGAGGGGTATGGAGCCAACACCTGCCAATGTGGCAATGGTAACATCACAACTTCATAAGCAAGTATACAACGTAAAAAAATAGACAGTCAACGCCATGAAACTAACCGTAAGTACAACGAATGCACCAGCTGCAATAGGACCTTATAGTCAAGCTGTGTGGGCTGGCAACACACTATACGTATCAGGTCAGTTGGGTATAGTTCCCTCCACTGGCAACCTTGCCGAAGGTGGCATAGAGTCGCAAGCCAAGCAAGCACTCGAAAACATTCAGAACATACTTTTTGAAGCAGGCTTGACCATGGCTGACGTAGTCAAGACGACATGCCTTCTCGCCGATATAAAAGACTTTGCAGCTTTCAATGCTGTGTATGCGCAGTTCTTCCCCACCGATGCTCCAGCACGTTCAGCCTTTGCTGTTAGAGACCTGCCCAAAGGTGCTCTAACGGAAATTGAAGTGATTGCATGTAAAGGCTAAGCTAATTCCGATAAATTCGGTGAGATTTGGCAGGCGAGCCTAATGGTTTTTCGAAAATAGAATTGTCGTTAGACGAAGTTTGTCTGCTACTTTGCGACTAATGCAAGACACTTGTCTTGCACATAACATAAATGGCTAATTTAAACTTGCAAAAGACGCGTACAACGAATAACAATGTTTGAATTATATAAAAAAGAGATTGCCACTTTTTTTTGCTCAGCCACTGGATATTTAGTCATAGGAGTTTTTCTCATATTGACATGGTTGCTGTTGTGGGTTATCCCTTCAGAATTCAACCTCATCTACGGAGGATATGTCAGTCTTGCTCCGCTGTTCGATGTTGCACCATGGATATATCTTTTTTTGGTCCCAGCCATATCTATGCGTCTCATATCTGAAGAACGTAAACTTGGCACATGGGAACTATTGCTTATTCGCCCGACAGGACTTTGGAAGATAATTTTTGCAAAATATTTGGCAGGATTGTCGCTCGTCATATTGTCTATTATTCCAACAATAATGTACGCCGTTTTACTGGCTAATCTTGCATCCGAAGGCAGCTATATAGACCTTGGTGGCACTGCTGGGTGCTACATTGCGCTCGTACTACTTGCGGCAACATATATGTCGGTCGGCATATTTGCCTCGTCGCTTACAGACAATCAAATTGTGGCATTTGTGGTGGCAGCAGCACTTTGTGCCATGCTCTATGTTGGTTTTGACATGTTGGGGCTCATAGCTCCTCAGTCCGACTTGTCGGCATTTGTTTCAGAATTGGGCATAGCATCGCACTACTCTTCGGTAAGCCGTGGTGTTGTCGATAGTCGAGATATAGCATACTTCATTAGCATAAGCACACTTTTCCTTTTGGCAACAGTTGGTCTTTTAAGCAAGAAGAAATGAAAAGCAACGTAAAAATATTCGTAGCCATTTTGGCAGGATTGGTGCTACTGAATGTATGTTCTCATTTTTTCAGTGCACGCATCGACTTAACCTCCGAAGGACGGTATACACTATCTGGTGTTACGCGTAGCTATGCCGATAGCCTGTGTAGTCCACTCGAGGCTACGCTCTATTTAAACGGCGAACTCAATTCTGGTTTCCGACGTTTGCGGCGTCAGACTATAGAGACGTTGCAAGAAGTGGGCTACGACACACGCTACGGGTTGCGCATATCAAATGTAGACCCCGCTGAACTAACCAAAGAAGTGGGGCAGAAGCTACAACAAGAGCTCAACAGAGCTGGTCTGTCGGGTGTGCCAGTCTTCGAGACCAAGGAAGACGGACAAAAAACACGTAGCATTGTATATCCGTTTGTGCGACTATCTGTCGGTGGAAAATATACGTGGATAAATCTTTTGGATAACACTCCGGGGCTTTCGGGCGAAGAAAATCTTAATCGCTCAATGGAGTCGCTCGAATATAAGATTGCAGATGCCATGTGTCGACTCTCGCGCACTGAGGTGCCTAAAATTGCATTTCTTGAGGGACATGGCGAACTGGATGAATACGATGTCATGAGTGCCACCGAGAGTTTGTCGGAACACTTTAACGTCGACCGTGGCGAAATAGGCTCCGATCCCAACATTCTCGACCCGTATAGAGTTGTCATAATTGCAAAACCTTCGCAGCCACTGCCAGAAAAAGACAAATATGCTTTAGACCAATATCTTATGCATGGAGGTCGTCTGCTTTGGCTCGTCGATGCAGTAGGCATGACAACAGACACTCTTCGCAATAGCCCAAACACCATTGGGTTGCTTACCGATCACAACATTGCCGATCAGCTATTTGTATACGGCATACGATTGCGACCAAACATAGTCGAAGACCTCAACTGTGGAATGATTGCTGTGAGCGTACCTTCGAAAGATGGACACACGCAACTTGTGCCTATGCCTTGGACCTACTCTCCGTTGCTGTCTACCAACATGAACAATGAGATTACGCGTAACGTAGGACCAGTTCGAACCGACTTCTGTGGGACTATTGACACCGTTGGCGAAGGACTTCAGATTGTTCGTACGCCACTTTTGCGAACTTCGGCAAAAAGTAAATTGACGTCAGCACCCATTATGGCGTCGCTAGCCACCATACATCAGCAACCCAACCCAAACGAATATAACAAAAGTCATCAGACAATTGCCATTGCCGAAGAGGGCATATTCCGTTCTGCATTCGTTCACCGAAGTGCTCCGCAGGGTGTCCGAACAGTTAAGAAGACAAAGGAAGAAAGCGTGAGTACGAAGATGATTGTGGTGGCAGATGGCGATGTGATTCGTAATACTGTACGATTCCGCACATCGTCTAACCCGACAGTAGTGCCCCTTGGATATGACGAAATGAGTCGACAAACCTATGGTAACTCAAATTTTATAGTTAACGCGGTTCAATGGCTTGCCGACGATAGTGGTCTGATGGCTCTTCGCAATCGGACATTTGCCCTTCGTTTGCTCGATAGGCAGAAAATAAGTGAAGGAACGACTCTATATAAGGCCTTGGCTCTGCTCATTCCCCTAATCGTCATTGCTGTTTTTGGTGTAGGAGTGTATTGCGTTCGTCGCAGTCGGTTTGCGCATAAGTAAACCTAAGTTCAAGTTGATAATGCAACAGTAGGCAATCTTCAGAGGGGGTGGTTA
>CALAVC010000051.1 GCA_937892095.1 uncultured Bacteroidales bacterium
GTTCGTCGCGTAGGTGCAGCCCTCGAAATAAATCCCGAGCTACTCGGTCGTCACCCGTTCCCTGGTCCCGGACTTGGCATCCGTATACTCGGCGACGTTACTGCCGAAAAGGTACGCATTCTTCAAGAGGCCGACGACATCTTTATCTCTTCTCTCAAGTCCGAAGGACTTTACGACAGTGTTTGGCAAGCAGGTGTCATCCTCCTTCCCGTACGCTCGGTCGGTGTCATGGGTGATGAACGCACCTACGAAAACGCTGTTGCTTTGCGTGCCGTCACGTCGACCGATGGCATGACTGCCGATTGGGTTCATCTGCCCTACGACTTCTTAGCACGTGTAAGCAACGACATAATAAATAAGGTCCGAGGCGTGAACCGTGTAGTCTACGACATTAGCTCAAAACCACCTGCAACCATCGAATGGGAATAAAACATAAGAGTGTACAAATTTTGTTGTACACTCTTTTTTTTGCTTTTGCGCATATAACTTTGCGAAAGTAAATGTTTCTGAAAGATGACAATTGATAGAACTTATATCGGCATAAGCATGGGAGCTGTGCTTCCGTTGCTCACATCGCTATTGTTTTATAAGTATGGCTATGGAGGCGATTTTGACTATTTCGATTTCCTCTCTGGCATGATGCGTATCCGTGGCACGGCTATGCTCATTGCTGTATGTTGCTTGCCCAATCTTGCTCTTTTCTCCGTCTTTGTTAATATTGAGAAACTAAAAATTTCGCGTGGCATATTCTTGTCAACTCTTGTGTATGCTTTCGCCATTATAGTTCTGAAATTTATTATCTGATGAATTATTACATTGTTGTAGGTGAGCCATCGGGCGACTTGCATGCCTCAAACCTAATGAAATATTTGGCACAATATGATGCCGAAGCGCAATTCCGTTTTTGGGGTGGCGACCTTATGGCCTCCGTCGGTGGCACACTAGTCAGACACTACAAAGATACTGCAGTTATGGGCGTTTGGGATGTCTTGACTCATTTGGGCAAAATTCAGAAAAACTTTCGCCTATGTCGCAAAGACATCGCTGCTCACCGACCCGATGTACTCATACTTGTCGACTATCCGGGCTTCAACCTTCCAATGGCCGAATGGGCTCATAAGCAAGGTTTGCGCGTGTTCTACTACATCTCGCCAAAAGTTTGGGCTTCAAAAGAATATCGGATTAAGAAGATGAAAAAGAGCATAGATAGGCTCTATTGCATTATGCCCTTCGAGATAGACTATTTCAAGCGCAATAACTACGACAAGGTTTTTTATTGTGGCAATCCTGTGGTCGATGCTGTTGGGCAACGGCAACATAAAGACGAAACTTTTGAAGAATTCTGCAGTCGTTGCCGACTCGATTCGCGACCCAAAATAGCCCTCTTGCCCGGAAGTCGTCAGAGCGAACTGAAATATAATTTGCCCGAAATGCTCCGCCTGACAGACGAGATGCCCGACTATGAATTTGTCATAGCTGGTGCACAATCTTTCTCCTCTGCCGACTACGAACCATACTTGCAGTCGAAACGCATAAAGGTGCTTTTCGGAGAGACTTATAGCTTAGTAAGTCATGCACGCACTGCCGTAGTTACGTCTGGCACGGCCACGCTTGAAACAGCTCTTCTCGGTTGTCCACAAATCGTAATGTATCTTATGTGGGGTGGTGCTTTTAGCGATTGGGTAGCGCATTTGTTCATCAAAGTCCCCTACATAAGCCTTGTCAATCTTATTCTACATCGAGAGACCGTAAGCGAGCTATTCCAAAAGAAATATTCCTACTCTCGTTTGGTTAGTGAGCTTCGCGAACTTTCTGCCGAAAGCCGACGTAGGCAGAAAATGTTGTCCGATTATTCTGAGCTAAAAGATATTGTAGGTCATGGCAATCCAAGCGAAACGGCTGCAGCCGATATGGTTGCCGAGTTGCAGAAGTAGGTCAACTCTTATTGTCGAATAGGGAATACGAATAATACCTCGCTGACTGCATTCTTCGTGTTCTCAAGAGTCAGCGTTCCACCAAGTTCAGCAGCTGATTTCTCTGCAATGCCCAAGCCAATGGCCGATGGCGAGGCGCTGCTGTTATCGGTTCGAGCCAAGACTCGTACTTGTGCACTATTGGGTTTGTCTGATAGCGAAAGTATAATTTCTACCGCACCTCGTTTGCTCACCGTAGAGTAAGCGTGCAAGAGTAGGGCTATGAGTGTCTCTGAATATGCAGCCACGCGTATGTGAGCATTTATCTGTCCGTCCTGACATCGAAGTGTAAGGATGATGTTGTTTATTGTCTCGTTCTCGAAAAATTCGCAAACAATCCGAGTGTGTTCTTGAAGTTCTATGTCTCGCTCTTTCGATTTGCTATCCGACTTCCCGAAAACGTTTTCTATCATTCGCATGTCGCCATGCGTCGACGAGGCCTGTCGTGCAACGACATTGGCAAGGTTGGCACGTATGCTTTGACGGTATGCAATTTCGTTCATTTTCTTCATGCCACTTTGTCTAATCCTATCAACAAGACGATAGACCACGTAGCATACAAGTGCAACGACAAGCAAGTAGAGCAGATATTTAAAGGCTGGCGTGCGCCAAACTGGAGGAACTACGGTTATGTCTATTTCGGAAGCTTCGCCACTAACACCATTGCCAATAGCAGCCCATACGCGTAGCTTATATTCGCCAATGGGTAAGCATGAAAAGTGCACCACAGGTTGTGCACCCAAATTAACCACCGGCCCCTTGCCAACCAACTGATAGTAGTAGTTGACGCGCGTTGTCGACACAAAGTCCAATGCCGAAAAATTAATGGCAAAAGTATTGTATTTGTATGGTATGCGCAGCTCTTTTGCATAAGGTAGTGCCAACGGACTTACGTCTTCATTGTTGAGTTCTGTCTGGTCTATTCCACATAAAGTTACCGAAGGTGCACTCCCTCGGTAGCGTATGTTGTGGGGGCTAAATATGTTCAGGCCGTGTGTGTTGCCAAGCAAGACATCGCCATTGGGAAGCCTTACTGCGCAACGCACCCCAAATTCGCCAGACAATAGCCCATCTGTGGACGTAAATCGGCGTATTTGATAGTCGTTTGCTCCTTCGTCAGAACTGCGAGTAGATATGTGAAAAACACCTTTGTTGGTTGTAATGATCATGTCGTCCATACCATCGCTCATGATGGATGTTACTATGCCGTCGAGAGGAATATTGTTTATAAAACTGGCGTCTTCATCATCATGAATTTTAATAATGTCCACTCCGTCGCGCGAGCCGAGCCATATCAAGCCACGATTGTCTTCATATGCTTCGGATATATATTTTGTCAGGTTTCCTCCGCGTGCACTCAAGTGCGTACTATATAGCGAGCCAGCACTAAATTTCATTCGCCATACGCCACGTGGCGTAAGTGCCAAAATGTCCGAATTGCGTGTCGCATGCAGTGCCGAGATGTCTTTGTCGGGAACTCGAAAACTCGAAATCATGATACCCGTCGTGGCATCTCTTTGTTGTAGTTCTTTGCTCGTCGCCACCCACATTATGCCCGATTGGTCTTGTGCAAATGGTCTGCAAAATTGTGTCCAATTTTCTCCTGTCGGAAACTGCTTTATTTGGAATGTCGACGGGTCGATTATCGATATTGAGCCACCAGCGTGTGCAACCCATATCTTGCCATCGGTGGTGGAATACATATTAATTATGTGCCATTTATCGCCAGTGCCAAGCGAAAGTATGCTCATGCGCTCGTATGTGTCGGTGTCGTAGACCTCCACCTCTGTATTGCCGCTGCTGAGCCACAAGCGGTTGTCAACATCGAGGGTCAGTGCTTTTACTCCTCCTTCGGCCACTTTTTGATGATGACGATTGCCAACGACGCTAAACTTAAACGCCGACGGATTATAGACCGACAATCCGTCGGAAAGGTAGCCTATCCACACCGAACCTTCTGCATCTGTGCTTGCACAAGTGCAATCGTTGCTCCGTAAAAAACGGTTATCGTCGGTGTTGGCTGTCAGTCGAACGACACTGTTCGTCTGGCGTCTTATGACGAAAACACCATTCCCCATCGAGGTTAGCCAAATGTTTCGTTCGCTATCTTCTACGATGTCTGTAAGGTTTAAGTGGTCAGACGAACCCATTAGCTTTTCTGAATCGTAGAGCGACCACCCGTTTCCTGCCTGTTGGCAGTGCCATAGGCTGTCGCCACCACATGATATTGCCCAAATGTCGCCCGTCGAATCGCAATACATTCGTTTGGCGCCATTGAGCATTGGCGAGGAATATGCTATTGGCGTGCGAAGCGAACCACCATCGGGCGACTGACAGCGAACAATTCGACCATGTTCCATAAGAACTGCAACGCCTCCTACCGTCTTGCATATTGCCGAGACGTCGCCATTGTTCGAGGGTAATAAGACTTCGATAACCTTGCCCCCATTTTGCGACACGAAACATCTGTTTCGTGTCGTCAGCCAAACGTTTTGTCGTTTGTCTACAACCAAGTGTTTTATGCTGTCGGGCGCACCCAGACTCTTAAAATATTCTTGTGCAAAATCTGTCTTTTCATATCGCTTGTTCATTACGAAAAAGACGTGTTCAACTTGCGTAAAAAGAGTGTCGGAGTTGTAGTCTATTATGTTGGATATGAAAAAATGCTCGTTGTTTACAAGCGACACTGCCGTGTCGGAAGAAAAAGATTTTATCTTGTAGCCGTCGTAGCGGTCTAACCCCATCGGTGTGCTGATCCACAAAAAACCTTTGTTGTCGCGACATATATGGTTTACTTGTCGGTCCGACAGACCTGCGTCTATACCTATGTGTCGAAAAGGAAAGTCGGTTATTCCAAAGGAATATATGCATGACACAATCATGCACAATACTGTCGAAAATAGTTTATAGGGAACCTGTCGGTGCATACTAACAATTTAAATTTTAAGTTCGGAGGACAGAAGCTAGATTCAAGTATCAAGTGCAAAACTACGAAATAAGTTCGAAGAAGACCTTCTTGGGCGAATCGTAGTCGAGTTTTTTCCGCGGCCTCTCATTGATTTCGTACTGGATGGCGAGGAGTCTCTAGTCGGAGAAGTCGTCGAAGTCAGCCTTTTTAGGGATGTATTGCCTAACGAGCTTGTTGTAGTTCTCGACGGCCCCCTTCTCCCACGAATGGTAGGGTCTGGCGAAGAAGACCGGCACGCCCAGCTTCCTGGTGACGAAGTCGTGCCTGGCGAACTCCGGGCCGTTGTCAGTCGTGATGGTCCTGACGACTCCCTTGTATGGCAGGAGCATTGCGACGACGACCTTGGCGACCCCCATGGCGTCCTTCCCCGAGTGGAGCCTGCGCATCATGCCGAAGTTGGTGCGCCTGTCCGTGATGGTCACAATGGGCTGCCCCTGCGTCCTGCCGATTATCAGGTCCATCTCGAAGTCTCCGACCCGCGTCCCGTCGGCCTCTCGGAGATGTCCACCCGTCCCGGGATTGGCGCCCTGTAGTTGTAAAGGTCTCTCCTTCTTTTCTTTAGCCTGTGCCGCGTGAACGTGTACAGGTCGCCCCCAGCCGCCCTGTCCCGTCTCAGGTAGTCGTACATCGTCTCGACGGAGACCCACTTCCTGCCGACCCTCGCCATGTAGCCCCTGATCTGCTCCGGAGACCACCGCTTCGAGCGGACCAGGGACTCGAACTCCCGCTTCATGTCGGCGTAGAACGATCTGGGCCTGTGCAGCCGCTCCCTCCTTCTGCGGCACTCCCTTATGGCACGCTCCGCATCGTAGCTCCTGGCGCGCCCGTTCCTCGATATTTCCATGTAGACCGTGCTGACGTGCACGTGCAGCCTGTCCGCGATCATCTTTGGCGTGTTGCCCGCCCTCAATTCTGCAGCAATTTCGTACCTTTGCTGCGAGGTTAACTGATGGTATTTCATAACACAAAGTTAGTTAATCTTGAGGAGGCGAGAGCCTCCTTTTTTTGTGCCGATACCGGATCATTTCGACTGTCAGTTCCGAACTGCAGTGGAGTGAGACCCCGCTGGCCAGCCAGCGGGGTCTCACTCTACTGCCAGCTTTTCGCACTTCTTGTTAGAACTTAAGACCTGTGTTTTCCAAATCTTTTTTTGCGCAAAATGTATGCAACCTAAGTTCAAGTTGATAATGCAACAGTAGGCAATCTTCAGAGGGGGTGGTTA
>CALAVC010000052.1 GCA_937892095.1 uncultured Bacteroidales bacterium
TTTTTATTATATCCACCAGCCTCATTGGGCACGTAGCCCGGCAAGAAAGCATTCCCTATTGCACTTCCCTCTTCCCAACCCTCAAACTCTTGGTCTGTGTTATACTTCGCAATAAGGTCTTCTATCTCTTTCTTGTCATAAACTTTCGTGTCTTGTCCGTCTGTTATAGCATAGCCTGTCGTGTTACCCTTGTCGTCCGTTACTCTGTTCTTTATATACGTGTCAAACAACTCGCGCTCTGTCAAAAACTTTCCGTCCGACAACCGACCAACATTAGGCTCCATCTCTGGTAGGTCTTTCGCCACTTCTTGCGTTGGTTCTATTTCTTTATCTTTTTGCCTCACGCCAAATCGTGGCTGGTAATCTTTTCCAAGCGCACTTTGCATTAAGGCTTCTTTTTCTTTCTTATCCATTGGTTTCTTTAAATTTTAATATCTGTCAAGCCATCGCCTTATTATTTCTGTCAGGTCTTCTGCTCGAATACCCTTATATTTTTCTCTCACATAATCTCTGATTTTATTCACTTGTTCTTGTGTAGGCTTGCTTCCTTTCTTTATATTAGCCCGCTTTTCCAGCTCGTCTACCACTGTGCTTATGCTATTCATCGAGTGCTGAACAGCGTCTCTTTCCTTTCCGCCCGTAGCGTCCCTGTCTGTAAATGTCGGAGTACCCTCTTCGCCGTTTGTATACCAAAAGTCAGAGTCTCGATAAACTCCGTCGTGCTTGTCTCCATCTACTTGTCTTCGGATGTTTCCGTATATGTCTGCAAGTTCCTCTGACGATAGCTGTTCCATTTTGCTACGCGGTGGCAACCTTATCCCCATGCGGCTCAAATCAGCTCTAACACTATTCTCCACCGCTTGTCTGTCTTTGTTTGTGTTTCCACCTCCTTGTTCCTCAATACGTTCATCTACCAAAGCGTCAACATAATGGTTTATATACCCTTCCATATTTAACCTCTTTCGCCTACCACTCAAAACATTGTTTAGCGTTTCTCCGTCCCAATTCATAGCCCAACTCGAAGCCACTTGCACAGCCTCTTCGGGTGCGTGAGAAATCAGATAGCCCAATATCCTATTCTTGTCAAGCACGAAGTTCATCAGCTGCTTATCTCTCTGCATTGCTGGTTGCAACGCCGCCAACATTTGGTCAAGATTGCCCGTCTCCATTGCGTCCGTCAGCTGGGGGTCGTTAATCTGGCTGGTATAGTTTTTTAGTGTTTCTCGCACATACGACTTATCTCGCAACATAACGTCTTGCATTGCACCAACAAAATCTTTCTTATCGCTTTCCGTCTGAAACGTAAAGGTCAATCCGTCAACAACCATACTCGGATACCGTGGTCTACTTCCGCTTCCACTATTAGTACGTCTCCACATTCCATTATTGTCCCACACGTTGCCGTCCTTACCATAGTGTTCGTCTTTTGCCAGTGGCAATGCCTTGCCCGCATACTCCCACTGCCTCTTAGTGTCTTCCGCCCATGCGTCGTACGCTCCCTTACGCCATAGCTTATCCGCTTCAATATATTGGTTCACTTGGTCGGCATACGCCTGACGCACCTTGCCTATTTCGTTTGCTATGTAGTCGTCGTTCTGTTTCCCCATGTCGCGCACATACGTAACGCCTCCGCGTCCGCCCGTCCGACTATCACCTATCAAGCCCGCCAACTGACCCATAAGCTGTATGCCCCTTTGCCAACGTAGCGCACGCTCTCGTCTCTCATCGTAGTCTGGTGCCTCCGGTCGCTTGTTCAGTGCCAAGTATTGGGTAAGCACACTCCGCCCGTCTTGCATTCGGTCGGTTGCGCCAGGTATGACATTATTAAGCGTATTAGGGTTCACCTGTTTCGAGCTTCGCACCACCTCACGACTACCTTTTGCCACACCCTGCGTCTGCTGCAAGCCCACGCCCGTCTTGTCCGCCGTACTCATGCCAATAAGGTCTGTCTGCGCTGCCTTGTTGCCACCCGTCAAGTCTACCTTTCCCTCCTCTGACTTCTCTATCTCTTCGGTCTGCGACTCCTCTGCTTCTTTCTCTGCCACCACTTCGCCCGCCCCACCAGCACCAACCTGCTTCTGTCCCCAGTCTTGCATGTCGGTGCCCCCGTCTGTAAAGACGTTGTCTCGTGTCTTCTTTGTCATATCCTATAAGTTTTTTATAGCTTCCATAATCTTCTGCGCTTGCTCGTTGTCGCTCGCCATAATTATCTTTTGCAATAGCTCACTAACTTCCGCCGCCTTACTTCTGCTTTCTTTTAGGTTCTCCACGACGCTTTTCACCTCTATCAGCACCACCGACAACCCACACGCCATCGTTACCCACGGCTCGCCAATAGGGGTTATCAGCAGTAGCAAGTCTAAAGTAAAGCTCATCAAGATTAGTCCCCAATACTCAAATAACTTAATCACTGTTCGTCTCAACCCCAAACTCGTAATGCGTTCTCTTTTCATCTTCGCCTTACGTATACCCGTTAGCAAGTCTACGCCTACGCCCACCACGACAAGTGTCATCGTGGTGAGCAAATAGGTGGCGTAGTGAACGTTTGCAAATGCGTCTATTATCTCTCGTAGCATTTTGTGCCCCCCTCCGTTTTTAGTTCAGTGTAAACGATAAACTACCAACCGCATTATCCTTAATGCCTACTTCCGCATAGTGTCCCGATTTCAACGTCAACGTTGCTGTGTCCGAACCGTCCGCCCACTGCAAACCCTTGTTGGTTATATCCTCTATGTTTGCCAACAGTTCGTCCACCTCCGCTTTCGTGTAGTAGTTCTGCTTCACCTGCTCGCAACACTCTTCCAGTGCCGCAATGTCATCTATGCACTGACCCACTTCACCTTGCAAGTTTGTCAGCTTAGCTTCCAAGTCCGACACCGCTTCGTCTACATATCCTTTCGTCGCATAAACAGTCAGCTTGCTCTGAATTTCAAGTATCTGGGTCAGCAGTGCGCCCAGCTCGTTGCGTAGGTCTGTAATCTTTGCGTCCTTGTCTGCCACCTCGTCTGCAATCGCAGTCTCATTTGCGCCCAGTCGGCTCTCTATGCCGTCCAAATACTCTTTGCTTACTCCGCCATAGTTCACCGAAAACCAACGCAAAAACAATCGAAAGACACCTGTGTCAAGTGGCACACCACCGTCCACATTCGACAAAAAATTATTCTCAAACGCTGTCAGCTCAGCCGCACTTCTTGCTCTCGCGTCGGTCATCAGCAGTTGCCCAAGTCGCTCGTCAATAAATGTCTGACAAGCCTTGTATAGCTTTTCAATTTCTCTCTTTTCAAGCATATTCATACTAATTTTAATTATGTTAACTATTTAAATTGTAAATGTCCAGTGGAATAATCTTCTTCATATATTCATCGTCATTAGCATATCATTCCTCTGTGCCGTCAGCCGTTGCACTGTCGCGTCGTCCCCAAACACACCCTCTGTAAGTATGGCACATTGCAAACTAACTAATGGGTGCAACCCTTTGGGCATTTCCTCAGCTCGCCGTGCGTTGACATATTTCGCATACACCACATCGTCGCAACCACGCATACTATACACCTCTATCTTGCCATACGCCAAGCCCACAACAGGCTTATCCATTATGCCCCTGCTATGTCTGTGTTGTTGCACCGTCCACTCGTCAGTACCAACCTTAACCACTTCATGCACCGTCCTATTCCAGCTCCTTAGCCTTATACCCTCCAACTTTATCCAGTCCGTAGGTTGAGGGATATATCCAACACCCTCCCGACATTCTGTCCCCTCCAATGGTATATCTTTCAAGCACTCTTGCAATCTGTGAGGTGGCAACACACTTAGCACTGTCGCTGCCGCTTCGTCAAGATATTCGTCTATGTAGCGCACTATGGGATATAAAGCTCTGTTCTCGCTACCCTCTTCCAGCCAGAAGTCCGTCCGCTCGCCCCTCGTCCACTCTTCCATGCGCAAGCGAGTCCGCTCTATCAGACTTAGCCGTGTCTCGTTTGTCAAGTCGCCCATAGTCCTATGTCCTCCTATTTCAAATTTGGAAACGACACTCCCAGCCTCTGCGCCATAGCCATTATAGCAGCCTTGTTGTCCACGTCGCACTCGCTCACCCCATACTCGTCTATAAGCACGTTGGCTGCCTGCTGCACCTTCTTCACCTGCTTATATTCTCTAATGTCTCGGCTCGCCTCTTCTGTCGACACGTTCTGCGGTTGTGCCACCGTTTTAAGTCGCACAAGTCCCTTTCGATAATACGGGTGGTCTTCTATCGCTTGTTGCTCCTCTGGGTCTACCGTTGTATACACACACCCTATTCCGCCATGCCACATGGGCTGAAAGCGTATCCATTTCTTGCGGTCGCCTATCCGTATCATTATCGACACCTGACCATACGACGTACAGATATATTGTCTTACTACTTGCATTTTTCTCTTCTCCTTAAAAAAAACTTCGGTAGACAGCGCACGGGCTTTCACCTCCGCACCCGTCTGCCAAAGAGTCAATCAACCAATTTCAAAAAAAAACTACACTGGCTTAATTATCGCATGACACTTACCATACTTCAAGCATATCGAACTAATCTCGGTTAACACGGTACTCTTGCCGTCATACACACCCGACGCAATCAGGTCAAGTGCCAGTCGGCTCATCGGGCGAAACACCTTCTTCTGCAAATACTGCTTATCTATGACGATAGCTTGGTCGCTTATGCCCACCTCGTCAAAGAGCGGGTGCATAAGCATGTGCAGTGTGCCAAAGTTCGTTACTATCTTATTCCACGTGTAACCAAACACCCTCTCAACGCTTGTCGCGTCAATGTTGCGCTGTATGCTCGGCAGTTTAGCCAGTGTGGCAATGAACTCACTCCCCGCCAGCATTAATCGGTCGCTCGAACCATTATTGCCCGTGAATATGTTCTTGCTCATATCCACAAGGTCGTTCTCGTCAAAGTTGTTCGGGTCGTAGCCTATCACTTGCCCGTTGCGCATTATCTGGCTATATATGCCCTCGCAAGTATACACGTAGCGACGTGTGTTCTCGTTGCGAATGTAGCCCTTTGCGCCAAAGAGATATGTTAGCTCAATCTCCTTTCGCATGTTATGGATATTCAGCTCGTCTGTGTCCGTGGGTGTCCAATTAACCTCACGCTCGCTTTCCATTGATATGGTGCTTTCCAGAACTTGACTTTTGAATATCTGCATGTAGTTCTCTTCCTTACTGGGCAACGCTGTGTATGGGGGTGTCTGTACGTCGCCCTCGCTCGCTGCGTGTCCCAATCGGATAACCTTTGTGCCTGCTGGTATGGCTGGT
>CALAVC010000053.1 GCA_937892095.1 uncultured Bacteroidales bacterium
TTGCGACTCCATTTTCCCATTTTTCCCAAGCTGTCATTCCTCTTGAAAGCTTCCAAACGTTTGTGTTTTGTTCAATTTTAGGCTTTGCCTCAACATTAAACCCCATACGTCTAAGTATATATGTACCAGAACATGTCGAACAATTTTTTTTATACTCCTCAGCTTTGCAAAAATTCGGATTTACCCGTCCTGTATTCGCTTCCTCATGCGTCATTCGTTTGCCTCGTTTTATCCCAAGTGCTTCCTCTATCTTATGCACATTCTCGACATAAGCCTTACCATACGTATGTTCATCGGCAAGGTCTTGTATACTTCTGATAACTTCTGCCGTCCGTGCATTATGACGCTCAATGCTTTTAAGCAACGTCTTTATTCTTCGTTGCGCAACCATAAGGTCGCCAAGTTCAATATCGTCTGAAATACTATCTAAATCTACACTCGTATTTATCTGTCCAGCAGCACGAGCGTCCCATAGCTTCATCAAGTCTTCTCGTAGCTTAAACTCGTCAATGGTGTTATTATTCCTTTCTTCCCACCTTTGACGTATGCTTGCAATTTCTTCCGCCGTCCTTGCTTCGTGCCTTTTCTTCGCAATTTCGAGTGCAGACGGCTTAACAACTATCGGGTTAGCAAATTCTTTAAGAGTGAATTTGCCGTCTTTAATAGTGCCGTTGTCCCTCAAAAAATAAGGTATCGAGCGAGCGTTTGCTATTCGCTTCTCGTTGTCTTTTACCCACTCTTTGAATTGGTCGGGTACGTCCGCCACTCTGTTCTTGCTTTCAGTGCTGGTTGGTTCTCCACGTTTTTATATGGTCATTCAAAAGCTATCGGCTGTACTTTCCTCTTGTATTGTTTGTTTCGGGATTTTGTGTGATTAGTTGATGAAGTACAATTTGCTATATAATGTTTTTTGTCAAAAAATGTCAATAATCATAATTTTGCAAAAAATGCATTTTATTAGCGGACAATGAATGTTTCTTTTGTAGGGTCTGGCAATGTGGCTTGGCATTTAGCAAGGGCATTGAGTGAGAGCGACTTAGGTGTATGTGGCATCGTAAGTAGAAATGCTGAACACGCCAATGTTTTGGCTGAAAGTGTTGGTGCAAAGGCTTTCGAGACATTGCAAGAGGCGGTTGACGTCTCGGACGTGGTTGTGATGTGCGTGTCGGACGGAGCGATAAAGACGCTATTTGATGGAATACAACTTCGGAAAGAGAGCGTTATTGTCCACACATCGGGAGCAACGCCTATGGAGGTTTTGCCGATAGGGTGTCATCGTGGTGTGCTATATCCGTGTATGACGTTTACGAAAAGCGATAAGATAGACATGTCGGAAGTGCCATTCTTGACGGAGTGGTCGGACGACGTGGCACGCGAGGCTATTGAAAGGATTGTCCAAAGGCTGTCGGACGTGAAACCACGAGAGACTACGAGCCAAGATAGGCAGATTGTGCATGCTGCAGCAGTGATGGCGAGCAATTTTACGAATCACTTGCTATATGGGGCTCAAAGCGTTTTGGCAAAAGCGGACTTACCACTTGACGTATTGCGACCACTCGTAATTAGGACTATTGGAAAGGCATTTGAAATGGACCCCAAGGCTGCACAGACAGGTCCTGCAAGGCGGCATGACACCGAAACTATGCAGAAGCATCTTGAAATTATAGACAATAAAAACTTTAAGGAAATATACGAAACGATAAGCAAAAGCATATGCGAAACATATACGTATTAGGCATTATATTACTTATGATTACTGGCAGGACAAGTGTCTGTCAGTCGCAAGAGATAAATAGGTTTGAATATCATGGTTCGGAAGAGGGGCTAAGTCAGGATGCTGTGTTTAGCATAGCTTGCGACCGCAACGGCTTCTTGTGGATTGGGACTATGAATGGACTTAACAGATTTGACGGGAGACAATTTAAGCAGTTTGTGCATACGCTTAGTTCGGATGGTCTGACGGATGGTAAACCAGGAATAAACGGACGAATAGAAAACATTTGGATAGACGATAAAGACTTTGTGTGGTTGGAGAATTATAATGGGCACTTCAGCTACTTTAATCAGCGAACAGAGGTCTTTGGACACATACCAGAGGCTCCGAATGACGAGGCGACTGCGTTTGTGCAATATGCGACAAATAAACTGGTTGTTGGCACAAAATATTCTGGTGCAATAGTGTTTGAATATGATGAAACTCAGAAGGGTTATAGGCGCGACACGATAGTTGGTACGAAAGAATTGGTCATTGAGAATATGCATGTGGACAAAGATGGTAGGCTGTGGTTGCTAAGCAACGTGGGGCTATACATGGTTGAGAAAGAAAAAATGATGAGTGGAGATTATACGTGTGGCATGACAGATAAGGGGCTGTCGTTGTCGACAATGACCTCGGCAGTGTGTGAGACGGAGACTGCGGTATATTTTGGAACGAAAAGAAATGGTCTGATTGCGTGGATAGACAATAGACTTGTAAGAATTGCAAGCGATGAGATTGGAGATGCGAGCGTAGAGATATTGAACACGATAAGTGGCAAAGATGTGGCTGTGGGCATAAGCAACGGACATGTGTATGTTGTGGGCGAGAAAGGTGTGCAAAAAGAAGCAAAATATGATAAGCGAGAAGAGGCTACAGCGCATAAAATATATACTGACAGGGCTGGAAACCTGTGGATATTGACAACGCCAAACGGAATAAGTAGGTATGACGTGGCAAAAGATGAATATAAGTATTATACGATTAGTGATAACACGCAACCAAGCGATGGCGAACAGATAATGCCAGTTATTTATGAAGACCGAGAAAATAAGCTGTGGATAGGGACGCATGCGAACGGACTTATGCGATATGAATCGTCAACACAGACGTTGCGAAATTGGAGAAACGATATTAGTGACGAGCGTAGCATATCGTCTAATTCGGTGCTATGCATTGCAGAAGATATGCAAAACAATTTGTGGATAGGTACGGGACAATATAAGGGTGGATTGTTGCGTATTGTGCAAGAAAATAAGTTGTTTAGTAATTATACAGACCTGCCAGATGTGCATACACCGACAGATATGGTAACACGCAGCTTAATGGTAGACCCCTTGGATAAGTTGTGGGTTGGCAATAAGGGAGGTAACATATATGTTTATTCGCCAGACGGAAAGATGGTTGGACGGATGAAGGGAATAAAAACTACTGACGGGCGAACAGTTAACGCGATGGTGTATGCGATGAAGGTAAGTAGTGATGGTCGGTTGTGGCTTGCAAGTAAGGGCTATGGTATTTTCGTTAGTGAAAAGGCAGTAAACTGGGAAAAAGTCGGTAAGAGCGAGTTGCGTTTTGAACAGCTGAGTAGCATGACCATGGAAAAACTGAAAGGGAAAAAGAGTAACGACCACATATATTCGATTGCGGAAGATAGGTATGGTCAGATGTGGGCGGCAAGTTATGGTAATGGGTTGTATAGGATTGTGAAAAGAAATGGGCAGTATGACGTGGATATTTTCAATATGGAGAATAGCGATTTGCTTAACGACAAGGTTCGATATGTGCTTATAGATAGTGGAGGCTCTATGTGGGTGTGTACGATAGGAGGCGTTTGCAGAGTTGAGGCATCGTATCTTAATCAGCCGAACATAAAGAGCAATAAGCTATATCATAAAGAAAACGAGCGTTCGTTGCCATACAACGATGTGTGTTATGCTCAAGAGCTGTCGGACGGCAGGATAGTATTTTCGACGCTTGGAGGTGGTGTGTCGATAGTCAGACGGAACGATGACGAGACAATTGAATATGAAAATATATCAACATCTGATGGGGTATGCAATAACACAATATATGGGACAGAAACAGATAATGAGGGTAATTTGTGGATTTCGACAGAAAACGGAATCACGAGGTTCAGTCTGGATAATGGGAGTGCGGAAAGCTATAACGACAAGAATGGTCTTCTCTTTAATTTGTTTTCGGAGGCAACAATAGCAAAGAAAAGTAGTGGAGAAATATACATTGGCAACTATAAGGGGTTTGTATGTATACACCCTCAGAATGTTGGTAAAGAAACGTATGAAGAACAGATTGTCGTAACGAACATATATGTTAATGGAAAAGAAGCTGGGATTGGAAACATATTGAGTGAAAGCTCGCTATATACGAAAGAGATTAACTTGCGATATAATGAGAATAACATATCGATAGACTATATGGGGGTGAACTTGACCGACCCAACGGCAGTAAGGTATAGATATAAACTCGATGGACTCGACAAAGACTGGAACAATGTTGGGAAAAGCGAGCGAGCAACGTATACAAACTTGACTCACGGAACGTATGTTTTTAGGTTGTGTAATAGTCAGACTAACAAGTGGTGGTCGGAGCCGTATACAATAAAGATTAATATAGCACCACCGACATGGCTGACGTGGTGGGCGAAAATATTGTATGTGGTTGCAATAGTGGCCATTGTCTCGGCAATAGCATTTGCGTACGCAAAGTACATAAAGAACAAAGATAAGCTGTTGGCAGAAAAGCAATTGAACGATGACAAGCTACGCTTCTTTACGAACATTGCCCACGAGATACGTACGCCACTGACGCTAATTGTTGGACCTATAAATGGTCTTCTACAAGAGGATATGCAAGAGGGCGTGCGAAATAAAATCAGAATCATAAAGAGGAATTCTGAAAGGATGTTGATGTTGGTAAATCAGTTGATGGAATTTAGAAAAGCTCAAAATGGAAAACTTGTGTTGAACGTGGCTGAGACAAATATATCTGGTTTGCTTAGTCAGGTGGCAGAAAACTTCAAACCACTTGCTGAACATAAAAAAATACGGTTTGAAGTGGACGTGCCACGGGATATGCAATCGGTATGGGTGGATAAGGAGCAGATGGACATAATTGTCTTCAATCTGTTGTCAAATGCATTTAAGTTTACCAAGGCAAATTCGGATAAAAGAATAGAACTTATGGCAAAACAAAACGAAAAGACGACGAGCATATGTGTCAGCGATGAGGGCAAAGGAATTGCAGACACACGACAAGAGGTTTTGTTTAAGCGATATTCGATTTTGAGCAACAACAATGTTGGTGGAACTGGCATCGGGCTATCGTTGGTGTATGAACTTGTCAAGTTGCACCATGGCACAATAAAGGTAGATTCGGAGGTGGACAATGGGACAACATTTTGGGTTGAATTGCCCAATGGAAGGGAACATTTTGAAAATGATGAGAACGTCAGGGTGACAGAAGAAAATGTAAGTAGCGAAATTGAACAGTCGGGATTATACAGAGTGGAAAGCGAAACGAAAGAAGCGTCAGAATCGGCTCGTCAGACTATGTTGGTCGTTGAAGACGATGTGGATATACAGGAGTATATATGTAGTGAGATGTCGAACTACTTTGACATTGAAAGGGCTTCGGATGGTGAGATGGCACTGCAAAAGATACGAGATAGGCAACCAGACGTAATCGTTACGGATATTATGATGCCTGTGATGGACGGAAACGAAATGATAGGCAGACTGCGCGAAGACTTTGAGACGAGCCACATACCAATTGTAGCACTATCGGCACGTAGTACGTCGGCAGAGCAGATCGAAACGTACAATACTGGTGCAGACATGTACGTAACTAAGCCTTTTACAATGGAGCATTTGCTTGCTGTTGTGCAGGCGCTTTTGAGAGGTAGGACACGAACGATAATGAAGATGTCGTCGACACTTGCAACAGAAAAATCTGAAGAGCCATTACAGGTTAATGGTAGTGAGCAGATATTGCAAGAACACGAAATAACAAGTGCTTTGCCACCCAAAGATGAAGAGTTTATGCGCCGATTTGTGCAGTATACAGAGGAGCATTATAAAGACATTGGTGGAATAGACGAAATGGCACAACATTTCAACGTGAGCAGGACTGTATTCTTTAACAAAGTTAAGGCACTTACGGGTAAGGGACCGCTTGACTTTGTGAAACACATAAAATTTAGGATTGCGGCAGATATGCTACGCAAGGGCTACGGAGTAGCCGAGGCGGCATACGAAATTGGCTACACAGACGTTAAATATTTCAGTAGGCAATATAAGCAAATAATGGGCTACACACCGAGTCAGGAGAAGCGAGAAGCTAAGCGTTGAGTACCTGATTGATGTCGGTGGGCGAAATGTAAGTATAGTCGGCAGAAGAGGCAATCCACGTGAGTTGTTTTTTTGCATAATGGCGAGTATTTCGCTTGATGAGTCGAATGGCTTCATCGAGCGAATATTTGCCATCGAAGTAGTCGAAAAGTTCACGATAGCCGACGGTATTGAGCGTATTGAGGTGGCGATACGGAATGAGAGATTCGACCTCATCGAGAAGCCCCTCAGAAATCATTTGGTCTACCCTACTCTCTATGCGAGCATAAAGTTCATCGCGCGAGCGTACGACGGCAAATTTCTTTATTTTGAATGGTCGACTTTTGGGGCTTCCCGCACGAAGACTTGTGT
>CALAVC010000054.1 GCA_937892095.1 uncultured Bacteroidales bacterium
CGAGATCTACACTCTTTCCCTACACGACGCTCTTCCGATCTCAGATGGCCCACCATGGAGGCATCGATATATTCC
The DNA here is from genome assembly GCA_937892095.1 of uncultured Bacteroidales bacterium. GTDB lineage: Bacteria > Bacteroidota > Bacteroidia > Bacteroidales > Marinilabiliaceae > W3P20-009. The sequence continues at coordinate 76 of CALAVC010000054.1, forward strand.
ATGATTATGGTCGATAGCTGTGCCAACATCGATGGCAAACTGAGCCATGCTGCCAAGCGCATCTTCTCGCTACGCATCATAGGGTTGCCATTGCGGATGAGCTCCATCAAGTTATCCGTCGATTGGATCAACTTGCGTATTTTAGTTACCATATCTCTATTTTATCCCGATGCAAAATTAAAATAAGATTTTCAAAATGAAGGAGCAATGGATATAGAGAGTGGCTATGGTGATTACGGTTTTTTTTACTCAAAAATCCTTGTTTCTTTTACTTTTTTCTAAAAGTAAAAGAGGCGAAGATTAATGAAAAAATTGTATTAAGGGGCTCATTTTTAATACATTACTACTTACGAAACTTGAGTAACTGATATTTATCGGATAAGAAAAATGGCCATCGCTGAGAACTCAGCCGATGACCATTAATTCCTTAACAAAAAACCAAAGAACGATACATGGCACGATGTTTTTAAGATTGCGCCCGAACACGTTTGCTCGAATATCAGTATTGTTAGTGCCACATCGGGTGGCTTCCCGTTGTGAACTTTCAACATTGCAAAGATATAGCTGATAGCGATAGGCTGCAATACCTAAAAATGGTTATTTTGATTGGTTCTATATACCAATAATTAGGTAGAATAGATACCAAATATATAGTAATCAGTAGTATTGTTGTCTATTTATCTCTTCCACTTTACTGCCAGTGGCATTGTGTGGCGCACTACGCCATTGCACTCTACACCTACGCGTATCATTTTGTAGTTGGTTAGCTCTTGGTGTTGCTCCATTAGGCGTTGTAGCGATATGTTGGCACTGTGTTTTGTACCTTTGGTTAGTGTCAGCGGGAAGTCAGGCACAGGCATTTTGAATGTGCGTTTTTCTCTGACGTTGATAAACTCAATGATAGCGTTGTTGAGCGATACGGCTTCTTTTCCTCTATTTTTTATCGTGAGTGTATATATTACCTTACCTCTTAGGTCTTGCCATATTTTGCCACTCAGTGCTGCTGTAAATGGCCACTTCGATTTGTAGTAAGTCCAGCCCATTAGTGCGCCTATTGCCACCGCCATACCTATTAGGAGTGAGGTATTGTCCGACTGTTCGGGTTGTTCTGTTGTTTCTTCAGTTTAAGTTGGTTCTTCGCAGTTTAGTGGTTGTTGTGGAATGGGGTTTTCGTATTTTTCTTTCACAAAATTCAGTTGCGACTGTAGCGATGATATAGTGCATTGTTGCATGAAACAGACAACGCAGAGCGTGCTAATAATAGCCCAATGCCATTTCTCTACAAATGCTGATATTTTTTGTATGATTTCCATAATATTTTAATTTTGAATTATATATAACAAAAGCTTCAGATAATTTATGCAACGTCTTATAAATGAGCAGTTATATGTTTTTCTGAACGACTGCAAAATATCACTATTTATACCTACTGTTGGCGGAGCAAAACGAGTCTTGTCTATGTGGTTTATTGTTTGGCTTTCGTAGCGCGATGTGTCTGATACGTTGGTGCCCGTGCCGTCAGCGCCAATATTCACAACGAGCGAGGCTGTGGGATAGACAGTGAGTTCGTTGTGGCAAAAAGCGGCATAGCAAAAACGTATCGACCACGAATTAATCTCGCCAATGCGCCAACGCAAAAGCATAGCCGACAGGTCGGTACCAGCTTGGTTGAAGGTGTGCCGAGCCTGTCGGCTGCGTATAAATTGGTCGAAGGTGGGCACTTGCCAGTTGGTTTTGAGCCATTTGGCACGCCACGTAGCCCATCCCCATGAGCAGTTGCGTGGTGCAAGGTAGGTAGAATATGCATAGCTACTTGGCACCGATATTTGTGGTGTGTAGCCAGCAACAGACCATACGTTTTTGTCTTCATAGAACGACAAGGCATCGTTCATATATTGCAAAAAACCTTCTGATGGCACTATGTCGTCTTCAAGCACTATGGCACGGTCGTATTGCTCAAAAACGCTTGTCAGTCCATCTATTATGTTGCTTGCTAAGCCTACGTTTTTCCGCCTTTCCACAATCTTTATTGTGGCAAATCCGCAGACATTTCTTATTGTGGTGCGTACTTGCGCTACGGCATCAGAGTCGGCAATTGTGCGTGGTGCGTCAGAGAAGATGATGAGGTCGGTTTGGTCTGATAGTTTGGCATGGCGCAAAGCGTCAATTGTTTGCTGCAGATGATGAGGTCGGTTATATGCGAAGAGAACAACAGGAGCATTCATTTTTCGTCAACCCTTAACAAGCCATTGTATGGCAATGGTGATAACAATCATTGCAGTTGTAAGCAACTCAGCCCAAGCATAGTTTTTGATGCGTTGCATCATAGCAGCCAACAGAATGCCTCCGCTAATGGCTACGAGTGGTAATATCTCGAACGAAAATTGTGGCAATGCTATTGATGCTACAATCAGAGTGGTTGCAAACGTCAGTGAGCGTGTATATCGGCTTTCAAGTATGCTCAGTTTGGGCAAGTTGCCAATGGCGTTGAGCACGGCAAAGAAAAGTGTGGCAACCACGAGGCACGAATACGATATGGTGTAGATGCCCATGCGGAAGAAGGGTATATCCACAACACACATTTGCCAATATTGTTGTGCTGTAACGATAAACTTATCGTGCAAAAAAAGCCATGTAGCGTAGGCAGAGAGTGGCGTGAGCAGTCCGAGCAGAGCTGCCAATACGCATCTGATACCTGATATGCGCAAGAAGAAGAGCAAGAAGAAGAGTAATGGAAAATACCATAAACCTTTGCTCCAAAACAAAAATCCGATGGTTGCGAATAGAAAAGCATTGTATACCAATGGCATTGGTTTGCTTTTGTCTGATGCCTTGAAGAGTGATATGAGAGCTAAGCAGAAGAAAAGTGCAAATATGTGTACGGGATGTAAGCCGTATGAAATAACAAAACCGCTTGAAATAACTATGCAATACATGGCGGCAAGCATACTCTGATGCTCGGCAAAGTGGAATGTGTTGCAAATGCTATTGGTGGTGTAGGCAACTATGAGTATGAAGAACAGCGACAACGCTATGCTCAGTGTGCTACCCATCTCTACATGCCCAAATATATTGTTCCATACAGGTGTGAAGAGGTCGGTGCTGAGTGGCGTGAACCCTTCGAGCGGATAGAGAATAAGTCTAAGGCGCAATAATATGAGCAGTATGGGCAGTGCAACGTATGCGCCCACCGTATTGCGGTTGAATAGTTTGAACACTTTGCTTCTGTTGTGTGATGTTATTTCTGATAATATTTGTCCAAATCTTTGCCAATGTCTCTGCGGAAGTATCTGCCACTATATTGTATGTGTTCTACGTTGGCATACGATTTGGATAGGGCTTCATCTTTGTTGGCTCCGAGCGAACTTACGGCTATTACTCTACCTCCGTTGGTAACCACACCTTTGTCAGTGAGCTTAGTGCCTGCGTGGAACAATATCGAACCGTTCACCTTCTCAAAACCAGTCATCAGGTCGCCTTTGTTGTAGCTACCCGGATAGCCACCTGCTACCATCATCACGGTGCAACATGTGTTGTTGCTCACGACTATGCTTTTTTCGCTTAGTCGGTTTTCGCCTACAGCACAGAAGAGGTCAACTATGTCGCTCTCTATGCTAGGCATAACAACTTCAGTTTCAGGGTCGCCCATTCTGACGTTGTATTCTATCACCATTGGCTCGCCATTGCAGTTCATTAGTCCGATGAAGATGAAACCTTTGTACGGGATATTGTCTTTTTGCAATCCTATTACTGTTGGTTTCACTATGCGTTCTTCTACTTTTTTCATAAACTCGGTACCAGCAAAAGGCACTGGCGAAACAGCACCCATGCCACCAGTATTGAGTCCGGTGTCGCCTTCGCCTATGCGCTTGTAGTCTTTGGCTTCGGGCATAATGATATACGATTTTCCATCGGTCAGAACAAATACTGATAACTCTATTCCGCTCAGATATTCTTCAATCACTACAGTTGATGAGGCTGTGCCAAATTTGCCACTAAGCATCTGTTTTAGCTCTGACTTAGCTTCAGCAAGGTCGTTGAGAATCAAAACGCCTTTGCCAGCTGCCAAACCATCGGCTTTGAGCACGTAGGGTGGGCGCAGGCTTTCGAGAAACGCATCAGCCTTGTCGACGTTCGTTGTCGTAAAACTTTCGTAGCGTGCCGTCGGAATGTGGTGGCGTATCATAAACTCTTTGGCAAACTGCTTACTGCCTTCGAGTGTAGCTCCTTTGCTCTTAGGACCAATGGTCTTTATGTTAGCTGCCGAAAGAGCGTCTGCCAATCCGTTGACAAGTGGTTCTTCTGGGCCGACCACGACAATGTCGACTCCATGTCGCTGTGCAAAATTTACTACGGATTCGTGGTCCGAGGCGTTGATGCCCTCGACGTTTACGCCATATTCGCCCGTGCCAGCATTACCGGGCAATATATACAAGTTTTCGGTGAGCGGACTCTGAGCAATCTTCCATGCCAACGCACATTCGCGTCCGCCAGAGCCGATAAGCAATATGTTCATTTGTGTTTATTTATTTGTCGAATGTAACAAAGTGTACGTTGTCGAAAGAAAGACTGCAATTTTTGTCTATCTCTTTGTCTTTTTGCGTAAAGAAGAATGTCGAGTTCTTTATCTTGATGTCGTGCACTGCGGCAAAGTCGTCCATGCCCTCGGCGTGTACTGCCGTGGCAGCTTCGCGACACACCACACGTTCTATGTTTATGTCGGTAAATTCTGGTGAGTAGGGCGCAACCTTGCGACTTCCGTTGGCATCAAATCCTTTGTCGCCACCACCAACGTTATATTTGCGGTCGACATACGAGCAACTAAATGTAATGGCTTCGTCTTTGATGTCGTTCATGACGATGTCCGAAATGAATATTTTTTCGGTCCGACCACCACGTTCGGTTGCACTCTTAAAGCGCAGTCCTGTGTCGGTGCCACTCATTGTCAGGTGGCGGACTACAATGCGTTCCATGCCACCAGCACAGTCGCTACCTACCACAAATCCACCATGCCCATGGTACACTGTGCAGTCTTCTATCAGCACGTCGGCCACTGGCCCGTCTTTTACGCCGCTCTCGCCCACGCCACTTTTCATGCAAATGGCGTCGTCGCCCACGTCGACTGTGCTATTGACAATCAGTGCACGCTTGCAGTTGCTCAGGTCTATGCCGTCGCCATTCTGCACATTCCATGGGCAACGAACGGTTATGCCGTCCATAACGATGTCGGTCGATTGGCATGGGTGCACATGGAAGCGTGGCGAGTTTTGAAACGTTACGCCACTTAGCAATATGCGCTCACAGTCGGTCGGGCGGAAGAGGTCGGCACGCTTGCTTTCTTCTTTCTTTGCGTTGTCGGTTATCGCATCGTAGTGTGTCAAGGGGTAGGGGAACCACAACTGACCTTCTTCGGCAGTCGAACCTCCCAACTTGGCATATTCTTTCCACTCCACATCGCTCACCTTCGAGCGCTTCACTGGTCGCCAATACTTGCCGTTGCCGTCTATGGTACCATGCCCCGTAATGGCAATGTCGGTCTGTCCTTTTGCACTTATGGCTGGCAGACAACGACTGCTTTTTTTAGTTACGTATAGTTTTTTGTTGGGCGAGAACACCAAGAGTGCATTTTTTTCAAGGTGTAGCTCTATGTGGCTTTTAAGCTCAATGGGTCCACATAGCCATACGCCTTCGGGAATTATGACTCTGCCACCACCTTTCGAAGCCAACTCGTCAATGGCTTTCGCCACTGCCTCGGTGCATAGTGTTACGCCGTCGCCTACTGCGCCATAGCTTGTTATCTTCGCTTGCCTATTAGGAATGGACGGCAGGCTCGGGCGTGCTATTTCGACAGGTAGGTTGCTATAATATTTCTTGTAGTCAGTGACCTTGCTTTGTGCTGTCGACTCTGTGGCGTGCCAAGCTATGCCCACCATCACCAGTTTAACGGCTATCGATGCCACACTCAGCCATATGGCTTTCTTGCTTAGTTTCATTGGCGTGTCTGATTTGATTAGTTGTGTACTTCGGTGCCCATGCCTTTTTCTCCGTCGAGAATCTTTTGCAGGTTGCCCACCTTATCCATGTTGAAGACCATTATGGGCATGTTGTTTTCTTTGCACATTGCAGTGGCTGTCATGTCCATTACCTTCAGTCCACGCTTGTATATTTCGTCGTACGTTATGTCTTCAAATCGTTCTGCGTTGGGGTCTTTCTCGGGGTCGGCAGTGTATATGCCGTCCACACGTGTTCCTTTCATCATGACGTCGGCTTCTATCTCGACAGCACGAAGCGATGAGCCTGTGTCGGTCGTGAAATATGGGTTGCCAGTGCCACCTGCCATTATGACGACATATCCAAGCTCTAATAGTTCCACTGCACGTGGCTTGCTATACAATTCGCCTATCGGTTCCATGCGTATGGCTGTCAGCACCGAAGCTTTGCAACCCTCGCTCTGTAGGGCTTGTTGCAAAGCGAGTGAGTTGATGACGGTGGCCAACATACCCATTTGGTCGCCACGATAGCGGTCGAAGCCTTTGGCTGCGCCTTGTAGCCCACGGAAGATGTTGCCACCACCTATCACAATGCCTATCTGTACGCCTGTTTCTGTGGCTCGCTTTATCTGTTGGGCATATTCTTTTAGTCGGTCGGTATCTATGCCGTAGCCCTGATGACCCATAAGGCTCTCGCCGCTTAGCTTCAAGAGGATTCTTTTGTATCGCATGGTTATTATTTATGTAGTCTTATATTTTTCAGTTACCGATAGGTAGGGAAGGTGATTGGTTATTATTTTTATCACCTTATCATGACATTCTTTGTCGTGTATGATGTCGGTATTGTCAATGTCAATCTCAACCTTGTTTTCCTTATACTCGTCTATCCAATCGTTATATCTGTTGTTGAGCATCGTAAGGTATTCAAAGTTTATGGCTGTTTCGCCCGGATTGTTTCGTCTGCGGATGTTGTTTATTAGTGTGGCTGGCGATGCCTTGAGGTATATGAGCAGTTCGGGTGGCTTGACGTACGACGTCATAGTGTCGTACAATTCTCTGTATGTCTTGTAGGCGGCATACGACATTAGCCTCATGTTCAACAAGTTCTCTACAAAGACATTTGCGTCTTCATACATCGTGCGGTCCTGCAAAATTACTTTGTCAGACCACATGGCCCTTTGGACTGCCTTAAAGCGTCGGGTAAGGAAATATATCTGCAAGTTGAGTGCCCAACGCGACATGTCGGCGTAGAAATTTGACAAGTAGGGATTGTCGCTCATGTTGTCGTCGCTCACCTCCCAACCGAGTTCTTGTTGCAATAGGTGGATAAGCTCGGTCTTACCGCTACCTATGTTGCCTGCTATTGCTACATACATGTGTTCCTATGGTGTTAAGAGTCGAAGAATGGTAGTCGGTAATATGTGAGGACGAGGGGTGTTCTATGGTGTGCCCGTTTAGTTTAGGGCAAGTAGTTGGTCTATTAGCGAACGATCGTTTTTTAGTCGAGGCACTTTATTTTGTCCTCCCAGTCTTCCGTTTTGTCTCATGTAGTCGTAGAAGAGTCCGTCGCGAGCTATGGTCAGTTTTAGTGGGGCGAGTGTTGTGTTGTTGTGTCGCTTGGCCTCGTAGTCTGAGTTGACTTCTTGAAGTGCTCCGTCTAAGATAGACGAGAATAGATTTACGTCTGTTGGTTGCCTCTCGAACTCAATGAGCCACTCGTGACGTCCGTGACTATTTTTGTCCATAAATATGGGAGCTGCAGTATATTCACGCACCACAGCACCCGTCTGTTCGCATGCTTGGCGTATGGCTACCTCGGCATTGCCTATCATCAGTTCTTCGCCAAAAGCATTGATGTATAGTTTTGTGCGTCCGCTTATGCGAATCTTATGCGGGCGAGTGTCGGTAAAGCGAACAGTGTCGCCAATCATATAGCGCCACAAGCCGTTGTTGGCGGTGATGACGAGCGCATAGTCTACGCCCGTACTAACTCCTTCTATTGGTGTTGCTCCTGCTGGAAATTCTTGTCCGACTTCGTCGAGTGGCACAAACTCATAAAATATTCCGTAGTCCATCATTAGTTGCATGCTACGGTCGTCGGGGTCGGTCTGCAAAGCAAAGAAGCCTTCGCTGGCGTTGTATGTCTCGATAAAGTTGAGCCCACGTGGGGCTATTTGCTCATATTGACTACGATAGGGCTCAAAGTTTATCCCTCCATGTATGAAGAGTTCGAGGTTTGGCCACACTTCTTGTATGTTGCTCTTGCCTGTGTGCTCCAAAATGTAGTGTAGCAAGACGAGCATCCAGCTTGGCACGCCTGCAAGGTACGACACGTTTTCGCCCACTGTGGCTTTCATTATTTGGGGCAACTTCTCTTCCCAATTGGCAAGCAGTGCAACGTCTTTTTGTGGGGTCTTAAAAAAGTTGCTCCATGTGGGTGCGTTGCCAATCATGATGGCCGATAGGTCGCCCGTCTGTGCTCTGTTGTTGATTGTGCTTATTTGTTTGCTACCACCCAACGTCAGGCACTTACCTTTGTATATGGCACTTTCTGGGTGTTGCTTGGCATACGTTACCAATGCATCTAATGAGCCTCTATATTGTGCTGTATGGAGCGACTCTGTCGTTACGGGGATAAATTTGCTTTTTGCATCGGTCGTACCACTGCTTTTTGCAAACCATCTTATTTGTCCTGGCCACGTTACGTTTGCTTCTCCTCTTACCATTTGCTCCACGTAGGGTGCAAAGTGTTCGTAGTCGCTCACTGGCACTCTTTGCCTAAAGTCTTCGTAGGTGCTGTCGGCACTTAGTCCATGGCTCTGTGCAAACTGTGTTTTCTGTGCTGTAGTAAGTAGTGAATGTAAGACTTTTTGTTGCATAAGCGCAGCGTCGGTGCGCATACGCTCTATGCTACGTAGGCGGTCGGCAAAGACAATGCACGCTATCTTAGTAAGCAAAGACATCTGATGGCAAAAATAAACCCTACGCAAATATATAAATTATCGGTCGAAATAATCTGTTTTCAGTCCTTTGCGCCTCCTCTCCACACAAAAAGATTATCCCCCACTCAGACGTTTGCTTCGTCTACGTGGGGGACTCTTACTCTTATGTGTGTGTTTCTTCTCTACTGATCGTTCTTTGCCTTCTGCACTTTCTTGCGGTCGGCTTCGTTGAGCAACACTTTGCGCAGTCGCATAGAGTGTGGTGTTACTTCTACATACTCGTCTTCTTGAATATATTCAAGTGCTTCTTCAAGACTAAATATGGTTGGCGGAGCTATGTGTACGGCATCGTCAGAGCCCGATGCGCGCATATTGGTCAATTTCTTACTCTTGCAGACGTTGAGCACGATGTCGCCCTCGCGAGTGTTTTCGCCAATGACCTGACCCATGTAGACTTCTTCTTGTGGGGCAATGAAGAATTTGCCATGGTCTTGTAGCTTGTTGAGTGCGTAGGCAAAGACGGTGCCTGTCTCCATAGATATTAGCGAACCGTTTGTACGCTTGTCTATGTTGCCTTTCCAAGGCTCAAAGTCGAGCAGTCGGTGTGCCATGACGGCCTCGCCTGCAGTGGCTGTCATCAGTCCGCTACGCAGTCCTATTATGCCACGGCTTGGAATCTTAAATTCTTGGTGTATACGGTCGCCACGTCGTTCCATGTTCGTCAGCTCTCCTTTGCGTTGCGTAACCATTTCTATCGATTTGCCAGAATAGTCTTCGGGCAGGTCGATGGTGAGCTCTTCTATTGGTTCGCACTTGCGTCCGTCAATTTCTTTTATGATTACTTGTGGTTGACCCACTTGTAGTTCATATCCTTCGCGACGCATCGTCTCGATGAGGACTGACAAGTGGAGTACGCCACGTCCGTAGACGTTCCATGCGTCGGCACGGTCGGTTTCTTCTACTCGCAAAGCAAGGTTGCGCTCAAGCTCACGGTCGAGTCGGTCTTTTATGTGGCGCGAAGTAACGAACTTGCCGTCTTTGCCGAAGAATGGAGAGTTGTTTATGGTGAAGAGCATCGACATTGTCGGCTCGTCAATTGCTATTGTGGGCAGAGGCTCTGGGCCTATTGCGTCGGCCACGGTGTCTCCAATGTCGAACGATTCGAAGCCTACTATGGCACAGATGTCGCCCGAGCCTACGCTGTCGACTTTCTTCTTGCCCATGCCGTCGTAGGTGTATAGTTCGCGTATGCGCTGGCGAACGATGCGACCATCGCGTTTGCAAAGGCTTACGTCCATACCTGCTGTCAGTGTGCCACGATGTACGCGACCTACGGCTATTCGACCTGTGTATGACGAGAACTCTATGCTTGTGATGAGTAGCTGAGGTGTGCCCTCGTTAAGTCGGGGTGCGGGTATGTATTTTATTATGGCGTTGAAGACGGCGTCTATGTTGTCGGTGCGTTTCTGCCAGTCGTCGCTCATCCAATTTTCTTTGGCTGAGCCATATATTGTTGGGAAGTCGAGCTGATCTTCTGTTGCTCCAAGCGAGAACATTAGGTCAAACACCGATTCGTTGACTTCTTCGGGACGGCAGTTTGGCTTGTCTACTTTGTTGATGACCACTATGGGCTTCAAGCCAATCTGCAAGGCTTTTTCGAGCACGAAGCGTGTCTGTGGCATAGGACCTTCAAAGGCATCAACAAGCAGCAAGCAGCCGTCTGCCATGTTCAAGACGCGCTCTACTTCGCCACCAAAGTCAGAGTGCCCCGGGGTGTCTATGATGTTTATCTTGGTGTCTCCCCACTGGACCGCACAGTTCTTAGACAATATCGTGATTCCGCGTTCGCGTTCGAGTTCGTTGTTGTCCATTAGCAAGTCGCCTACTTGCTGATTTTCTCTGAACGTCTTGGCGGCTTTGAGCATCTTGTCTACAAGCGTTGTCTTGCCGTGGTCGACGTGCGCTATTATGGCAACGTTGCGTATCTGTGTCTTGTTGTCGGTCTTGACCATTAGGTTTTTCTTGTCTTTTTATGCCACGTGTGGGCTCTATAAAATAAAAAAATGCGGTGCAAATTTAATGTAATGAACGTAAATTGTAGAATATAAGTGGTTAAGAAATGTTTTTTTACACATTATACTCACCCCAAAAGTAGTCGGGAGCAAAGGTTTACGAACCTTTGCTCCCGACTCTTTTTCGTCTCAGTAAAGTCTATTGGGCAATAAGGATGTAGAAGTTTTTCTTACCCTTTTGGACGAGAATATATTTTTGGTTGAGAAGAGCCGACGCGTCTATTGTGTCGTCGGGTGTAGAGGCTTTTTGCTTGTTTATTTGTAGCCCCGCAATGTTGCGACGTAGCTCGCTCTTCGAGGGGAAGACTGCTGCTTTTGTTGTCAGTAGGTCCGATATGTTTATGCCACTCTGCAACTCTTGCTTGCTAATTTCGTAGGTTGGCACGCCGTCGAACACCGAGAGGAACGTTTGCTCGTCCATCTTGCGAAGTGTTTCAGTAGAGCCTTTGCCAAAGAGTATTTGGCTGGCTTCGACAGCTGCTGTCAGGGCTTCGCTACCGTGCACCATCGTGGTGAGTTCGTCGGCGAGTCTCTTTTGTAGCGGACGTGCAGCTGGGTCTTGAGCTTGTTCGCTGATGAGTGTGTTTATCTCGTCAATGCTCAACATTGTAAATATCTTAATGTATCGTTCGGCATCGACATCCGACGTGTTCAGCCAGAACTGGTAGAACTGGTATGGACTCGTCTTGTTGGCATCAAGCCAAATGTTGCCTTTCTCGGTCTTGCCAAACTTGCCACCATCGGCTTTGGTGATGAGCGGGCAAACGAGCCCGAACACTTCACCGCCCGATGTGCGTCGGATTAGTTCGGCGCCAGTGGTGATGTTGCCCCATTGGTCCGAACCGCCCAATTGCAGCTTACAATTGTAGTGTTCGTTAAGATAGAGGAAGTCGTAGCCTTGCATAAGCTGATACGAGAACTCTGTAAACGACATGCCCTCGCGGCTCTCTTGGCTCAATCGTTTCTTAACAGAGTCTTTGGCCATCATGTAGTTTACTGTGATGTGCTTGCCTATGTCGCGAATGAAATTGATGAACGAATAGTTCTTCATCCAGTCGTAGTTGTTGACAAGCAGAGCTGCATTGGGAGCGTCGGAGTTGAAGTTCAAAAACTTTTCAAGTTGTGCCTTTATGCAAGCCACGTTGTGGTTGAGTGTAGCCTCGTCGAGCAAGTTGCGCTCTGCCGATTTCATCGAAGGGTCTCCAATCATGCCCGTTGCACCACCAACCAGTGCAATGGGCTTATGACCAGCTGCTTGCAAATGCTTCAGCAGCATTATGCTTACAAGGTGACCTATGTGGAGCGAGTCGGCAGTGGGGTCTATGCCCACGTAGGCTGTCGTCATCTCGCGCGAGAGTTGCTCTTCGGTGCCAGGCATTGTGCTGTGTACCATGCCACGCCATTTGAGTTCTTCTACAAAGTTCATCAGATGTCTTTTTCTATGCTTATTTCTTATTGGGGAGCGAAGTTAACAAAAACATACGTTTCTTTTATGCTACGCAACATATTGCTATGCCCCAAAACTTTGCAACTATGCCAAGTCTGTTTGCGTAATATGTAGAAAAATGACGACGTTCATAGGCGATAAACTCATCTTCGTTGAAATTAGTTCCTGAAGTCGGTTTTTACCCTCAATTTAGCATCGTCATACAATGAATGTGATAGTTTTTCATAATGGAGGTTTTAGAGGGCGAGCCGCGATGGCGAGCCCGACGCAGACAATGGTCTGACGTTTGTTTGATTGTGATTTTCTCATAAAAATGTCGTAGGCTGTGATTCATCTGGTCTGCGACATTTTTTTTTCATACTCTTTCAGAATATATGTCAGCCTCGCATACATTGTCTTTTGCGCAACTTTGTGTGCGCAAATTCAATATTGGCTAATGAAAAACAATCTGTTCTACATTTTTGCACTTGCAATTCTATCTTCGTTCAAGTCTGCGTATGCCTTAGCAGCCGACGACCTCAAACTTTGGTATTCGCGTCCTGCCGACTATTGGGAGGAAGCTCTTCCACTTGGCAACGGACACCTTGGCGCCATGGTCTACGGCACTGTCGAATCGGACACCCTGCAACTCAACGAAGACACTTTTTGGAGCGGTTCACCCTACGAAAATGCCAACACTCGCGCCATTCGACACCTCGCACAAATTCGCGCCGACATCGATGCTGGAAGATATGTCGAAGCTCAGCAGTCGGTCCTTCGCAACATTGTTGCCGACCGATCTATTACTGGTCATGGCATGATATACGAGAGTGTCGGTCGGCTAATTCTCTCTTTCCCCAGTCATACACTTCGGGGGCGTAGCAAAACAAAATATCGCAGGGAACTCGACTTGCAAAATGCTGTCGCCACGACAACATACACGCTTGATGGTGTTACATATACTCGTCAGGTGTTTTGTTCGTTAGCCGATGACCTGACCATAGTTCACCTAACGTCTTCGCGTCCTTCGCGCCTAAATTTCGACCTCTCTTTCGTAGGACCCGAAAAGAAAAAACGCATCCTTGCCAAGACCGACCTTGCCGATAGCAATACGCTCCATGTGCTTAGTTATCCAGCCAAAGACGCTGAAGAAAACGTCCCTAACCTGCTCGACTGTCACACGTTTATTCGTGTTGCGAATACCGACGGTCGAGTGGCGTCTTCCGACACTTCGCTCTCTGTCCGCACCGCCACCGAAGCCACTATAATTATTTCTTCGGCCACTAATTTCGTCTCCTATGACAACATTAGTGCCGACGGTCGTGCCAAAGCCTTCGATATTCTCGGTCGCTATGACAGAAAATCTTTTGCCGACGCACTACAAGCTCACGCAAAAAAATATGCCTCGCAGTTTGAGCGCGTAAGCCTCGACCTTGGCACAAATCCTAAGCAAGCCTCCAAAGACACCGAGACACGCATTCGCGAGTTTGCCGAAAGCCGAGACCCACAACTCGTCGCACTCTACTTTCAGTTTGGTCGCTATCTTCTCATTAGCTCTTCGCAGTCTGGCACCCAGCCTGCCAACCTACAGGGCATCTGGAATCCCGACGGGCGACAATATCCTGCATGGGACTCCAAATATACCTCCAACATAAATGTCGAGATGAACTATTGGCCCGCCGAGGTGTGCAACCTTGCCGAGTGTCATGAGCCATTTCTTCAGATGGTTGCCGAAGTGGCTCAAACGGGGCAGCGTACAGCCAAGCTAATGTATGGCGCACGAGGCTGGACGCTACACCACAACACAGACATTTGGCGAGCCACGGGAGCCGTCGATTATCACCCATGTGCAGTTTGGCCAACGTGTAATGCTTGGTTCTGTTCGCACATTTGGGAACATTTTCTCTACTCTGGCGATGTCGACTTTTTGCGTCGCAACTACGACATAATGCGTTCTGCCGCCGTTTTCTATCAAGATTTTCTCTATCGTGAGCCACATACCAATTATATGGTCGTTTCGCCGTCCATATCGCCCGAAAATCATCCAGGCAAGTTCCCATACACCGACCCCAATAGTGGCAAAAAACAAAATGCAGCCATTTTCGCTGGTGTAACAATGGACAACCAGATGGTCTACGACCTACTCTACTCTACAGCATGTGCCGCTCGGATTCTCGACATCGACGAGGCTTTTGCTCGTTCGCTCGATAGTCTACGTGCTCTGTTGCCTCCCATGCATATTGGTCGCTATGGTCAACTGCAAGAGTGGCTCGAAGATTGGGATCGCGAAACGTCTTCTCATCGTCATCTGTCTCATCTTTGGGGTGCTTTTCCGGGTCGTCAGGTCTCAGCCTTCTACACGCCCGAACTCTTCTCGGCTGTTCGTAAGTCGCTCATCGGACGTGGCGATGCATCTCGTGGCTGGTCGATGGGCTGGAAGGTGTGCCTCTGGGCGCGAATGCTCGACGGAAACCATGCTTTGCAGCTCGTTCGCAATCAACTTAAGCTCAAACACCCCAATGCCACAATCAAAGAACAAGATGGTGGTACCTATGCCAACATGTTCGATTCGCACCCTCCTTTCCAAATCGACGGCAACTTTGGTTGCACTGCTGGCATTGCCGAAATGCTTATCCAAAGTCATGAAGACGCTCTCTACATTTTGCCTGCTCTGCCCTCTGATTGGCAATCGGGCAGTGTGTGTGGTCTGCGAGCTCGTGCAGGCTTTGAGGTTGTCAGCATGCAATGGAAGAACGGGCGCCTCACTCGTCTTGTAGTCAAGAGCCACCTCGGTGGCAATCTGCGATTGCGTTCCGCTGTTCCTATCCGTCTTTCCAATGGCGACGCTCTAAGCCATGCCACGGCCGAAAACCCCAATCCGCTCATGACTCCATATCCGACGGCTAAGCCCGTCATTGCCGATAAGAGCAAGATTGCTCCATTCGACACTCCCAACACTATCCTCTACGATTTTGCAACGCAAAGCGGGCAAACATATACTTTCATATCCCAATAACTCGCCAAGACGCTCGCAATACATCAGAGACGCATGTTCCGCACATAGCGTCTCTTTTTTATGCTAATTTTGCTTGCTCATTCTACAACCACATAAAATGTCTTCAAAATACACTCGTCTCGCTTTTTGTTGCCGACAACTACTCTTCGCCACACTACTTCTCATAGTCTTGCAAAGCATCATCCGTCTGTGTTTTATGTCCGCTCATGCTTCCGACGGCACACTCTCCGATTACGCTCAATTCCTTCCACACGTTTTCTTCAACGGTTTTCGTTTCGATGCACAAATTGCTAGCTACGCTCTTTGCCTATTCTTTTTCCTTGCACTGCCAACTATCTTCACTCCCATAGGATACTCTAACTTTATATGTCGTGCCATAAACGTAGGCATTGCCGCCTCACTGCTTACCACCATAGGCCTCGCCGACATCGTTTTCTATGCCAACTTTAAGTGCCATTTCAACAATGTAACTTTCGACTTCCTCGACGAAGAACCTCTTGTCATTGCTCGTGGAGTGTGGGAAGAAAGTCCAATTCTTACTTTCCTTCTCGTCGTAATTGTTGTCGGAGTCGCTGCCTACTACGTCATGCGTCGCCTCAGCAAGTTGCCACTGCGTCTTAGTCGTACATTGCAAATAGCAACACCATTTGTTACGCTCATGCTCCTATTTCTCATGATGCGTGGCAGCCTTCGTCCGTGGGTGCTCAACGCCGAAGACATCTACGTCTCGCCCTCCACCACACTCAACGACTGTGTCCCCAATGGCACTTTTATGCTCAAAAAAGCCTATTCCGAACACAAAAAACAATTTCGCCTGCCCACCGCCGAAGACCTCATCTCCGAAGCCGACATGTCTCTTGCCGAAGCTCTTAATGCTTGGGCCGACAGCTCTGCCCACTCTCCTGCCGACGCGCTATTTCGTACATCTACACCCAACCCACCCTGTGCTGGTTCCGATGTACTAATAGTCCTTACCGAGTCTTGGAGCAATCGACTCATCGACTACGAACAAATGTTTGGTCTCGACTTGCTCGGAGCCATGCGACAACACTTCAATTCAGACATACTCTTCCGCCATTTCCTATCATCCACTCAAGGCACAATCAATGCTCTCGAAAGCATAACCATCAGTTGCCCATTCCCCGAAATCTTCACAAGTCAGTGGCGCACAACCCCTCTACCTTCAGCCACAGCTCGCACATTCTCCTCCGCAGGCTACGAGACGTTCTTCGTCAGTGGCATACGTCTTTCGTGGCGCAACATAGGCGAAGCTCTTCCTGCACAAGGCTTCGATCATGTCGTCGGTCAGTACGAACTACTCGCACAGCGCCCCGACGCACAGTGCAACACCACGTGGGGCGTCTACGACCACGACATGCTGCGCTACGTCTCCGACATCCTCTGTGAGCCTCATTCCAAGCCACGCTTCATCCTCGCACTTACCAGCACCAGCCACCCTCCTTTTGAGTTCCCCTCCGACTACCCCTTTGCCGACCTCTCCTATCGTCCTGCTTTCGACACAGCTTTCGCTCGCCCCTACGACGTCACGCTCGACTACCTTCGCGGCTATGCCTACGAATCTAACGAACTCGGACTACTCATGAATCGCATCAAGAGCTCTTCACGTGCCGATAGTATAGTTGTCTGCCTCACTGGCGACCACAACATACGCTCCATACTCCCCTATGGTAGGTTTAACAATGTTTTCCACCGCTACTCCGTACCCGTCTATTTCTATGCACCACATTCAGGCATGCCCTCTCGAATCGACACAACCACCTGTGGTAGCCATGCCGACATAGTCCCCTCACTCGTTAACCTCTGCCTACCCTCAACCACCTACTTCGCCGTCGGACAAGACGTTTTCGCCATCTCCGACTCACTCCCCTCCATCGGCTTCAACACCGATGGCTACGTCATCAGTCGTGGCATGTCTTCTGAGTCTGCCTCGCGCAAGGCATCTGCACTCACCCTGCTCAAAAAACTCTATTTCCAAAGCATATTTACTGCAAAATAGACCAATACCCACATTTCAAAAATATTTATCTACCTTTGTTCGCATATTAATTTCAGAGAAGTATTCACTTTTTAACGCATGGCATCTCCCAAGTCCTACAACTTAGTAATCGTCGAGTCTCCTGCCAAAGCCAAAACTATCGGACAATTCCTCGGCCCCGACTATGTCGTCACTTCAAGCTACGGACACATTCGCGACCTCGTCAAAAATAACCAAGCCATCGACGTCGACCACAATTTCGAACCACAATATGTCGTCCCAGACGACAAAGAAAAAGTTGTCGCCGAACTCACACGCCTCGCTCGCAAGGCCACTGCCGTATGGCTCGCTTCCGATGAAGACCGCGAAGGTGAAGCCATATCGTGGCACCTCGCCACCGTACTCAACCTCCCAGTCGAGTCCACTCGTCGCATCGTTTTTCACGAAATAACCAAGCCCGCCATATTGAGTGCCATAACCAGCCCACGAACCATCAATATGGACCTCGTCAACGCTCAGCAAGCCAGACGCGTTCTCGACCGTCTCGTAGGCTTCGAGCTCTCTCCAGTTCTCTGGCGTAAGGTCAAGCCGCAATTGTCTGCTGGGCGTGTACAATCCGTCGCCGTTCGACTGCTTGTAGAGCGCGAACGCGAAATATTTGCCTATAAACCCACTTCCGCCTTTAACACCATTGCAAACTTCACGCTCGTCGATCGCAACGGACGTCCGCATACCCTTCTCGCCGAACTCGGCAAACGCTTCGACAACGAAGCCGACGCACAAAAGTTTATAGCCTCTTGTGCAGGAGCCTCTTTCCAAGTCGATGCCGTAGAGCAAAAACTCCTTTCCCGACAACCAACACCACCTTTCACAACCTCAACCCTTCAACAAGAAGCTGCTCGCAAACTCGGCATGAGCGTCTCGCAAACAATGCAAACCGCTCAGACACTCTACGAAGCCGGTCTCATCACATACATGCGTACCGACTCCGTCAACCTCTCGCAAACAGCCCTCAACGACGCCCAAACCGTCATCTGTCAATCTTTCGGCAAAGAATATCATCACCGACGACAGTATAAAACAAACACCAAAGGCGCTCAAGAAGCTCACGAAGCCATCCGACCCACCTATATGCAAAATAGGTCCATCGAAGGCACTGCAACCGAAAAGCGACTATATCAACTCATTTGGAATCGTGCAGTTGCCTCGCAAATGGCCGACGCTCAAATCGAACGCACCATAATCTCCGTAGCATCGCCCGACCCCAAAGCTCGGTTCGTAGCCTCTGCCGACATCGTCAAGTTCGACGGCTTTATGAAGCTCTATCTCGAAAGCGTCGATGACCCCGACGACGACACCCTACAAGGCACACTACCCAACCTCGACCTTCACACACCTCTCACCCTCTCCTCACTCCAGTCGCGCCAGCGATTCTCCCAACATCCACCACGCTACAACGAAGCCTCTCTCGTAAAAAAACTCGAAGAAATGGGCATAGGTCGTCCGTCCACCTATGCTCCCACCATATCCACCATACAGCAACGTGGCTACGTCATCCGAGAGTCTCGCGATGGTCTCCAACGCTCATACATAACGCTCTCTCTCAACAAAGACGGTAGCGTCTCCCGACAAGAAAAAGTCGAAAACTACGGAGCCGAAAAAAACAAACTCTTCCCAACCGACATCGCCATGGTCGTAACCGACTTCCTCGTACAACATTTCGCCGATGTCATGTCCTACGACTTTACTGCCAGTGTCGAAACGCAGTTCGACGAAATCGCCGAAGGCAAAATATCTTGGCAAAATGTCATCGGACAATTCTACTCACCATTTCACAACCAAGTATCACTCACCCTCGAAGACTCCACTCGTAGCAGTGGCGAACGACTCCTCGGCACCGACCCCAAGTCTGGGCGCAACGTCTACGTCCGCATCGGTCGATTCGGCCCCATGGCTCAAATAGGCGACAACCCCTCCGACAACGCACCCGATGCGCCAAAGCCCATCTTCTCCTCTCTCCGTCGAGACCAACACATCGAGACCATCACACTCGATGAAGCACTCCGACTCTTCGACCTCCCACGCACACTCGGCTCCTTCGAAGACAAAGAAGTCTCTGTCAGTGTCGGACGATTCGGACCATACATAAAGCACGACGGCAAGTTCACCTCCCTCAAGAAGACCGACGACCCCTACACCATAAGCCTCGACGATGCCATAGCACGTATCGAAGAAAAACGTCTCGCCGACCAAAACAAAATCATCAAAACATTCGAGCAAGACTCTCGTCTATCCATCCTCAACGGACGCTGGGGACCCTACATAGCCTTCGGCAAAGCCAACGTGCGTATACCCAAGTCAGCCAACGTCGAGACACTCACCTACGAAGACTGTCTCGCACTTGCTTCCGACCAAGGAGCCGACCCCGACAAAAAAGCATCTCGCTTTGCTCGTAAAAAATCCGACTCTCAAAGTGTTGATAATAAAGAACTTACAACCTCTGTTGCAAAGAAGTCTAAAAAAAATGCAACCGCAAAGACTAAAAAATCGTAACAAAGGAAACAATATTTCATGCGGTATTGCGTTATGCAACTAACACCCTGCTGCTATCCAATGCCCAAGTGTAGTATTAAACGATCTTTTACTCTCCTTTCTCTCGCAAAAACAATGTTTTTGCTTAAAAAGAGTGTAAAACTGATTATTTTTAGTTTAATTTGCACTTTCAGTGGTGTCTATTGCTATGCTCAAAGCGAACCACAATTCGCAGCCGCTTATGCAATCCCCACAGCCCTCAATCCTGCCGCTGCTGGCAGAGCAGGGCAATTCGAAGCCACAGCCGCTTTCCGTAAGCAATGGCTCGGCTTCACCGACGAACCTTCCAATCTCCTACTCACCATCGACAAGGAGATAGCTCTACTGAAAAACTTCCACGGCGTGGGTGCCGTAGTCTTGCAAGACAAAGCTGGACCGCCAACAATGCTCGATATGGCTCTCAATTATAGCTACCATATCTATTTAGCCGATGGTCTACTCGGTCTCGGTCTCCGACTCGGAGCACGAAACGTCAAGTATGACGCTTCAAGCCTCTATACAGCCGTCTCAGGTCTATCCGACGACTATCACCAAGAGTCCGACCAAGCAATCACCTCGCTCGACGATAGCCAAACAGCTTTCGATGTCGGGCTCGGTGCATTCTATCAGACCCAGCGCAGTTTCGTCTCGCTCGCTTTCCTTCATCTTACATCTCCAGAGTTGGAGTTTAAGAATGGTGCTCTCTTCAAAGTTCGTCCGGTCGTTACACTATCCTCTGGAATACTCCTTGGGCACAACATCAAGGATAAAGCTTTCGAACCACGACTCTCTATGCGTTCCGACTTCGCCTCACTTCAACTCGATATGACTCTTAATGTCAACATCCGACAAAAAGTCTGGTTTGGACTCGGCTATCGTCTGCAAGATGCCCTCCTCATAGGCGCAGGTCTCAGACTACCCATAGGTCTCGACATCGCCTATAACTACGATTTGAGCCTCTCCTCGCTCAAACGATACAACACAGGGGCTCACGAAGTAGTTCTTCGCTACCTCTTCGACCTCGACACTCAACGTGCAACAAAAAACTATAAAAGCGTTAGAATACTGTAACAACAGGATATACAACTGATCAATATGAGAAAATTTGCGGTTTATGCTGCTGCCCTGACACTCCTCTCGGCTTGCAACGGAAAAAATAACGGCGAACTCGTCGGAGTTGAGCGTGGCGCTCAATTCTACGAACCAGACCCCTACGGCATGGTGTTCGTCCCACAAGGTAGCTTCAATATGGGACAAAACGAACAAGATGTCGCCTCGCTTACCAATGCACTTACCAAAACCGTTACCATAAGCTCCTTCTGGATGGACGAAACCGAAATCACCAACTCCGAATATCGTCAGTTCGTCGATTGGGTTCGCGACTCCATAGCTCGTACACTCCTCGGAGCTGCTAACGAAGAATACCTTATATCGGAAGACAAAAACGGCAACCCTCTCGATAAACCCATACTCAATTGGACCAAAGAACTCGACTGGACTGACCCTGAAAACCAAGAAGTCCTTAACGAAATGTACCTCTCCGAGGGCGAACGCTTCTTCGGACGTAAAGAGTTCGATAACCGTAAGTGGGTCTACACCTACGATTGGGTCGACCTCTTGCAGGCCGCCAAACTAACCAACCGCTACGATTATGCCGAAGGCAAATATCATGGTGTAGTCTACGACATCAATGGCGAACGCCGCGAACTTGAAGACGGCAATCGTTCTGCTTTCATCATGTCCGACAAAGTCCTTGTCTACCCCGATACCCTCTGCTGGATAGAAAACTTTACCTATTCTTTCAACGAACCCATAGCTAAGCTCTATTTCAACCACGCAGGTTTCGACACATATCCCGTTGTAGGCATATCTTGGAAGCAAGCAACCGCTTTCTGCATTTGGCGCTCCAACCTGCTCAACGACTACCTCAAGTCCGAAGGTCAACCCCTCGCTATGGACTACCGACTCCCCACCGAAGCCGAATGGGAATATGCAGCTCGTGGCGGTATCGAACACGGCATCTATCCTTGGGGTGGTTACTACACTCGTAACAACCGTGGTTGCTTCGTCGCCAATTTCAAGCCACTCCGTGGTCGCTACACCGACGATGGCTCCGTCCGTACCTCTTCCGTCTCTTCCTATGCACCCAACGAATATGGACTCTTCGATATGGCAGGCAACGTTGCCGAGTGGACAAGTTCAGCTTTCGACGAATCTTCCTACGTCTATACTCACGACATGAACCCCGACTACAAATACAACGCTCGTCCCGACGACCCCATCGTTATGAAGCGTAAAGTCCTCCGTGGCGGTTCATGGAAAGACATAGCCTACTACCTCCAATGTGGCACCCGCACCTACGAATACCAAGACTCAACAGCCTCCTTCATCGGTTTCCGTTGCGTACGCGACTATATCGGCGAATAATTTCTAAGGTTTCATCCGCATATCAAAAAAAACAATCAGTTCCCTATGACTCTAACAGAATTAGTAACTAGCCCCGCCTATAAAAAATTCATGGGCTACGTCTATGGTTTCGGTGCCGCTGTCGCCATTATCGGTGCCCTTTTCAAAATCCTCCACTTGCCAGGTGCTTCTGTCATGCTTGTTGCTGGTCTCGGTGTCGAAGCTCTTATCTTTGCACTATCTTCTTTCGAACCACCTCATGAAACTCCCGATTGGAGTCTCGTATATCCCGAACTCGCAGGTCTCGAACCCACCGAAGGTCATGGTCATGGTGGTGGTGTCAAAGGTGGTCAAGTAGCAGGTGGCGGTAGCGAACTCTCCGCCCTCCTCTCAACTGGCACCATAGAACAAAAAACTGTCGACCAACTCGCCGAAGGTGTCAAAAAACTTGCAAGCACAACCTCTCAAATGGCCGACCTCGCCGATGCTTCTGTTGCCACTAAGTCCTACCTCAACAACGTCAAAAGTGCTTCCGATTCGCTCAATCAGTTCTCCGCTGCACAAACCAATGTCGCCGAAGCTGGTAGCAAGCTCGCAAGCCGCATGAACGAAGAAGGCAACAAATTCGCCGACTCTTTCTCCAAACTCAACGCTGCCGTTGCCACTCAAGCAAGCGAATTCACTAAGCTCGGCAACAACATCAGTGCTGTATCCGAAGCCTATGCTTCTCAACTCAAAGGACTCTCTGGTCAGCTCGAGTCTACTAAGAATATGACAAACGGACTCTCTTCAATCTCTGCCGAGATAGCCGCTTCTGTCGAAGGCGTCAAAGCCTACCGCGAACAAATAGCTTCCCTCAGCAAGACCGTAGGTGAACTCAACAACATCTATGGCAACATGCTTAGTGCAATCCGCAAGTAGTCCGCGATTCCTTAGTAACTTTTAGTCAATCATTCTTTAAACCTCATAATACGTATAACGAATGAGTGGTGGTAACTGTCCCGAGACTCCCCGACAGAAGATGATCGGCATGATGTACCTCATGCTGACCGCCATGCTCGCCCTCAACGTATCTGGCGACCTACTCAACGCTTTCACACTCGTGGATAAGAGTATTCGTAGCCAAATAGCGTCGACGGACGACAAGTTGGGAACTACTTACGCCAACTTCGATGCCAAAACGGCCGAAAACGAAGCGCGTTTCAAACCCAAATACGACCAAGCCCTCGCTGTTAAAGCCAAGGCCGATAGTCTCTACAACTTCATCCAAGATTTCAAAAAACACATGACCGCCATCGCCGACGGTGTTCCCGAAGAAACAGCCGACCCAGCTGCTCTCGTCAACACCTCCGACCAAGATAAGGCAGGTCAGGTAATGGTTGTCCAAAATTGGCGTGGTGGCGCTAAGGCTCTCCGCGAGGCCATCAACACTTTCCGTGAGGATATGATCAACCTCGTCAAGAGCGACTCCGTCCTCAATATGGATACCGTACAGATGAACTCTCAAATCCATGCCTTGCAAGCTATGCTCAACACCGATGATCCTCCTCGTGGCAAAGACGGTGAGCAAAAAACTTGGGCTGCACAAAACTTCGAACACCTTCCACTTGCTGCAACCTTTGGTCTGCTATCTGCCATTCAGAGCAACGTCCGTAATGCCGAGACCGATGTAGTCAATTCTCTCTACAAGTCTATCGATGCTGCTTCTTTTAAGTTCAACAAACTCGAAGCTCTCGTAATCCCCGAAGCACAGTACGTCATTCAGGGTGGCACCTACAAGGCCGACATTATGCTTGCAGCCTACGACGAAACAATGGTCCCCGAAGTCGTTGTCGACAACAACAAACTCGAAGTTGTCGATGGTCGTGGTAAGTACTCTGTACCAGCATCTTCTATCGGTAAGAAGCAGTTTAGTGCAATGCTCTCTGTGCCAGACCCTGTAACAGGCAAGCCCAAATACTATCCTGCCAAGGCCGAATACGAAGTAGGTGCACCCTCGCTCGTAGTCTCTGCCACCAAGATGAACGCTATGTATCGTGGTCTGCCCAACCCCATCGAAGTCTCAGTTGCTGGCGTATCTCCTTCCGACTTGCAAGTGTCTGCTTCTGGTGGTTCGCTCACACGCGATGGCTCTGGCTACGTCGTCCGCCCCTCTGGTGCCAACAAGATCAATATCTCTGTTACGTCCAATGCAGGTGGCAAGACTCAAAACTTCGGTTCCAAAGAGTTCCGTGTCTACGATGTCCCTAACCCCGAAGTCAAATTCGTTGTTGCTGGTTCTCCTCTTGGCATGGGCAAGCCTCTCTCCAAAGGTAAAGTCGGTCAGGCCGAAGTACAAGCAGTCCTCGAAAACTTCGTCTTCGACGTTAAGTTTGAAGTCAAAGAATTCACCGTAGGTACCGTGAAGAACGGCTTCGAAGTCTCTCAGAAAAACTCTGGTCCTAAGCTCCAAAAAGCTACTGCTGACCTCATCAAGAGCGTCTCGCGTAAGGGCAAGATATTCATCGAAGGTGTAAAAGCTGTCGGTCCTGATGGCAAAATACGTCCCCTCAACGGTGTATCAGTCACCATTGAAAACTAAACCCCTCTCACACACATAAGACAATGAAGAAATTGATTTTGCTTCTCGCTGCTACGCTCTCGTTGCCTATCTTCGCACAAGAAGACACCGAAGTCTCCGCCGAAGAAGAAAACAGTGTCGTCGATGGCATAGTTGCCAAGCAACATATCAAGAACAAACGCCACATGGAAGCAGCCTATGTGCGCGAAGCTAACGTCCTTTGGTCTAAAACCATTTGGCGCATCATAGACCTACACGAAAAGCAAAACCTCTACCTCTACTATCCTACCGTAGATGTCGATGGACGACGCTCTCTCGTCAAGGTTCTCTTCGATGGTATCAAATCGGGCGAACTGACAGCTTATCGTGCTGGTCTTAGCAACGAATTCGACGAAAAAATGAACGCTCGTGAAGTGTTCGAAAAGTTCAACATCGTCGGCGAAATGGAGTCTGTCGTTCCTAATCCCGAAACAGGTGAAAATGACACCCTCTATCGCTACGACTACACTGCCGATGCTTTCCTCGAAGTTTATCAGTTCCTCGTCAAAGAGGTATGGTTCTTCGATCGCAAGTATTCGCGCATGAACTGCAAGATAATTGGTCTTTGCCCCATTACCGAAAAAGTCGAAGAAGGTCGTTTGCGTAAGGCACAATCTTTCTGGATCTACTATCCGCAAGCTGCTCAAATGCTCTCCGAGCAAGAAGCGTTTACATTCAAAAACGATGCTCAGCGTCAATCGCTCTACGATATGCTCGAGCAACGCCGTTTCGGTAGCTATATCTTCAAAGAAAGCAACGTCTACAACGATCGCGTCATCACTAACTACACTCAGGGCATGTCTTCCAACATCGAATGGGAAAATATCCAAAACGCCATATTCGAAAAGGAACACGACATGTGGGAATTCTAATTCCTCAGTTAGCAACTTTAAAACCATACAGACAGCGAACCGCTATGGTTCGCTGTCTTTTTATGTGTTAAGCTTAGCTAATATTCACTACCTTTATAGGTCGCTACGCAACAAAACATAGCACCATGCACAACCTTCGCCGACAACTTACTCACAACGAAACGCAATACGTTCTCTATCATCTTTCTGCGTTCGTAAGTCTCGACCGACCTATTACCGACATTCTGACTTTCCCTAATTTCGAAGCCGACCTCCGTACAGATTTCCGTATAGACAACATCCCTGTTCTTTTTCCCCTTTCAGACAAGCAAATTCCATACGTCGAGCAAGATGGGCACATAGTTTTTTGTCACGACCTGCTTAAAAGTGCTTTCTATCTTCTCTCTGCCTATCAAGAGTATGCTTCGTCTGCTCGAGACCAGTGGGGGCGATACCCCTACGAAGACTCTATTCAAAAACTTCTTTCGTGCGAACGAACTCCCATCGTTTGCTATTATTTCGAGTGGATTCTCGCAGCCTTGCAACGCCAATGCCAGTTATTAGGTCTTCCCTTTCGTAGGCTTTCGCCTCTTGGTGGACCACGTCTGCATCTTTCGCACGACATCGACCTTGTTCGCTACAACTCGTGGCGAAAGACAATATATCGCTTTGCACAAGTTGTTGGTCTCCGACCATGCGACACTTCGCGTCTTCGACTTGCCAAAGCCGCAGTTCGCTCTCTAATCTATCGCTCCGAAAATCCTTATTGGTCATTTTCTCGCATTCAAGACAACGAAGTTTATCTTGGTTATCGTAGCTCGTGGTTCGTCCTCCTCGACGATGGCAGTCCGTTCCCTCCCGACTACTCGTTCACAGACCCCGACTTGCAAGCCGAATTGCAGTTAATAGCCGAGCGTGGCAACGAAGTCGGTCTGCATTCGTCAATTGGTTGCAACACACCCTCAGACTATCGCCTGCAACAAAAACTATTGTCTGAAAACATTGTTTGTAACCCACAATTCAATCGTAAGCACTTCCTTTCAATCGACCCATCTTCTTGGGCTCAGACC
The DNA here is from genome assembly GCA_937892095.1 of uncultured Bacteroidales bacterium. Lineage (GTDB taxonomy): Bacteria > Bacteroidota > Bacteroidia > Bacteroidales > Marinilabiliaceae > W3P20-009. The sequence continues at coordinate 27,015 of CALAVC010000054.1, forward strand.
ATGGCAAATGCCGACATAAAGGTCGATTGTTCTTTTGGCTTTTCCACGTCCGAAGGCTTTCGCAATAGCTATTGTTTCCCCTTTCACCCTTTCGACCACCAAGCCAATCGTATGCTTCCGCTCTTCGAAGTCCCTCTTTCTATGATGGATGTTACTATGTTGCATCACAAAGCCATGTCTTTCGACGACATATTTCTTTCAGTAGGTTCAATGCTCGACGAAGTCCGACATTTTGGAGGTTTGTTTAGTCTCCTTTGGCACAACTCGACGTTCGACGAAACATACTACCCCGGCATTTGTCGTTTCTACGAAGACCTTCATACCCTTTTTGCGCAATACCAATTGCAACCCATTCTACTTTCGCAAATAGCCTCTAACACCAAAATATAATATTCCCCGACCATGCCCATCACTTCTGCTCCACGTGCTTTCCTTGTCGATGCCTATGCACTTGTCTATCGCGCCTACTTTGCGTTCATGCGTTCGCCCATGAAAAACTCCAAGGGCATCAACACTTCTGCATTCTACGGGTTTGTTAATCAGTTTATCGACCTTGTGCTCAAAGAACGTCCAGACTACATCGGCGTCGCATTCGATGTGCACGGACCAACTTTTCGCCACCAACTATATCCCGACTATAAAGCCAATCGCTCCGCTCAGCCCGAAGATATTACCATCGCCATCCCCTATATACATCGCTTTGTCGAAGCTATGAACATCTGTTCGCTAAGTCTCGAAGGCTACGAAGCCGATGACATTGTCGGTACCGTGTCTCGCCGTCTTGCAGCCGATGGCCTCGAAGTCATAATGGTCAGTCCCGACAAAGATTATGCACAACTTGTTACTGACCATGTGTCGCTACTTCGCCCACATAGTGGTAAACCAAACGAACTACTCGACGTCAGCGGAGTATGCGACCATTTGGGAATTAATCGCCCCTCGCAAGTCATCGATCTTCTCGGGCTATGGGGCGACCAGAGCGACAATATTCCCGGATGCCCCGGCGTGGGCGAAAAGCGTGCCAAAGAACTCATTGCAGCCTACGACAGCATAGATGGCATTTATGCACATATCGATGCTCTCAAAGGCAAAATGAAAGAAAACTTTATTGCCGCCGAAGAGCAAGTGCGCCTTAGTCGACAGCTTGCGACCATCATTACCGATGTCCCATTGTCGGTTTCAACTTCCGACCTCGCCTTCCAAGAACCCAACTGGGCTGCACTCGATAGCCTATTCTCAGAACTCGAAGTGCGTACCCTTCCGAGTCGCCTACGCTCAGCTCTCGGCAAGAGTGCACAAACAGTCAACTCCGAGCCCACACTCTTTGATAACATTCCATCAGAAGACTCAATCGTCGCAAAAAAACTTTCTTCTGCTGCCGATACCCCTCATCATTACCACTGTCTGCGGACATCCGAAGAACTCGATGACCTCTGTCAAAAACTTATCGCTGCTCGCACTTTCTGTTTCGACACCGAGACAACGGGAGTCAACATAACCACCGACCGTCTAATAGGCTTCTCTGTTAGCTACGTTCCACACGAAGCCTACTATATTCCGCTGCCCGACAATCATGATGAGTGTGTCGCACTCCTCAAACATGTCAGCCCTGCCTTTGCAGACCCCGAAGTTCTCAAAGTAGGTCAGAATATCAAATTCGACAAGACGTTTCTGGCACGCTATGGCGTCAACGTGCTTGGTCCGCAATTCGACACCATGATTGCTCATTTTCTCCTTCGCCCCGAACGTCGCCACAATATGGACGATATGGCAGAAGAAATCCTGTCTTATACACCCATACACATCGACGAACTAATAGGCAACGGTGTCAAGCAAACAACTATGGACAAGGTCGACATTGACAAAGTGGTCGAATATGCTGCCGAAGATGCCGACATTACCCTCCAACTCTATCACGCTCTGCGTCCTCTTATCGAGTCGAAGCCCGACATCTACAAGATATTCACCGACATCGAAATGCCTCTCGTCGACGTGCTTGCCGACATGGAACTTGCTGGTGTCCTCGTCGACACCAATGCACTCTCTGCCTATGCCGACAACCTTCGCAATCGCATAGAAGAATGTAGTCGCAAAATATACGACCTTGCAGGCTATGAATTGAACATCGGTAGCCCCAAACAAGTCGGTGAACTCCTTTTCGAAAAATTGCATATCGACCCCTCGGCTAAGAAAACAAAGACGGGAGGCTATGCCACTGGCGAAGATGTCCTCCAAAAGTTGCGACCTCTTCACCCCATAGTTGGCGAAATACTTACCTATCGAGGTCTTATAAAGTTGCTCGGCACCTATGCCGAAGCTCTGCCCAAACTCGTCAGCCCTACCACTGGGCGCATACACACTTCGTATAACCAAACGGTAGTCGTAACTGGTCGACTCAGTAGCTCTAACCCCAACCTGCAAAACATTCCCGTGCGCGATGAAGATGGTCGACGTATCCGACAATGTTTTGTAGCAAGACCCAGACATAAGATTATCGCTGCCGACTATAGCCAAGTCGAGCTGCGAATAATGGCGCACATGAGTGCCGACCATAATCTACTCGATGCTTTCCGACGCGGAGACGACATACACACAGCCACAGCCGCCAAAATCTACGGCACCTCCGATGTAACACCCGACATGCGACGTAGAGCCAAAACAGCCAATTTTGGCATCATCTATGGCATATCTGCTTTTGGACTTTCAGAACGTCTCGACATAAGCCGACGCGAAGCCAAAGAACTAATCGATGGATATTTCGAGTCCTTCCCAGCTGTCAAAGAATATATGGACAAAGCCATTGCTTCTGCCCGTTCTGAAGGACTCGTACGCACGCTCATGGGGCGTGTCCGATATTTGCCCGACATCAATTCGCGCAACGCAGCTGTACGTGGCATGGCCGAGCGCAACGCCATCAACGCACCCATTCAGGGCACGGCTGCCGACATTATCAAGGTTGCAATGATTAATGTTCATAAAGCACTTCGTGCGCAAAATCTCAAAGCTCAGATGATTCTACAAGTGCACGACGAACTCGTGCTCGAAGTCCCCGACAACGAAGTCACCACTGTCTGTCAGCTACTCAAAGAACAAATGGAAAGTGCTTGCCAGCTATCCGTACCACTTACTGCCGATGTCGGAGTCGGCGACAATTGGCTTCAAGCACACTAATTGCAAATAAAACAGTAATTTTGCTACTCCTTTAACGTAGACATTCACATAGCTATGCAAAACAATAAGCCCGTTACTGCCATTTTGCGTGTTCATTGCCCCGACCAAAAAGGGCTCATCTCACGTGTTACGGACTTTATCCAGCGCAACAACGGCAATATTGTTGCGCTCGACCAATATACCGACCGCTTCGAAGACCATTTCTTCATGCGTGTAGAGTGGGAACTCGATGGATTCGACATCTCGCGCGACGAAATCGCTCCAGCCTTTGAGTATGCCATTGCCAACCCTTGTCAGATGCAGTGGAAACTCGACTTCTCCGACTGCCGACTCCGCATGTGCATTATGGTCAGCCGACTTAGCCACTGTATCTACGACCTACTTGCACGTCATCGCAGTGGCGAGCTCGATGTCGATATACCGCTCATCATTGGCAATCATCAAGAGATGGCTGCCGTCGCCGAACAGTTTGGCATACCATTCCACCTCCTCCAAATAACCAAAGAAAACAAAGCCGAGCAAGAAGCCACGCAAATGAAACTTCTTGCCGACAATAAGGTCGACTTTATCGTCTTGGCGCGCTATATGCAAATCCTTTCCGAGGACTTTATACGTGCCTACCCCGAACGCATCATCAACATTCACCACTCCACACTCCCAGCTTTCGTCGGTGCTAAGCCCTACCATCAGGCCTATCAGCGTGGCGTGAAACTCATCGGTGCCACCGGACACTACGTAACTGCCGACCTCGACGCTGGCCCCATCATCGAACAAGACGTCATTCGCGTCAGCCACATGGACACTCCCGAAACAATGGTTCAGCGTGGCAAAGACGTCGAAAAAATAGTCCTCAGTCGTGCAGTCGAAGCACACATAACCCGACGCACGCTTGTCTACAAAAACAAGACTATCATCTTCAAATGAAAGTAGCCGTCATCAAATACAACGCAGGCAACGTCCGTTCGGTCCTCAATGCTCTCGCACGTCTCAATGTCGAGGCCATTCTTACCGACGACCACGACATAATTCGTTCTGCCGACAAAGTCATATTCCCAGGGCAAGGTGAAGCCTCAACCACCATGAATTACCTCCGCCAAACAGGTCTCGACAAGCTTATCGTAAGCCTTCGTCAACCAGTTTTGGGCATTTGTGTCGGTATGCAGTTACTTTGTCGGTCTTCCGAAGAGGGCAACACGCAGTGCCTTGGTGTCTTCCCAGTCAATGTACGCCGATTCTCGCTCCCAACGCCCAATACCGACGGACTCAAAATTCCTCAGATGGGGTGGAATAGTCTGCATAATGTTGCAGCGCCACTCTTTACGCCCGACATGGAAGGAGCCTACGTCTACTGTATACACAGCTACTACGCTCCGCTATGCGAATATACAATTGCACAAACAACACACACGTGCACATATAGCAACGCGCTTCGCTGCGACAACTTCTTCGCCACGCAGTTCCACCCCGAAAAAAGTGGCTCCGTAGGCGAAAAACTCCTCCAAAACTTCCTAAACCTATAAAATGTTCTCCGACGAATTAGCTAAAATATCTTGGTCCGAAACCACCGAAGCCATCATGAACAAGACAGAAGCCGACGTCTTGCGTGCTCTCGGTAAGGCCCACTGCTCCGTCGACGACTTTATGGCACTCATCTCGCCTGCTGCCGCCCCATATCTTGAGCAAATGGCTCGCCTAAGCCAAAAGTACACTCTCGAACGCTTTGGCAAGACCATTCAGATGTTCATACCTCTCTACACCACCAACTCCTGCACCAACTCGTGTGTCTACTGTGGCTTCCATATCTCGAACCCCATGAAGCGAACAGTCCTTACTATGCAAGAGATTGAAAACGAGTACATTGCCATCAAAAAACTTGGCCCATTCGAAAACATACTTCTCGTAACGGGCGAAAACCCTGCCGTCGCTGGTGTCGACTACATAGCCAAGTCTATCGACATTGCCCGCAAATATTTTTCCAACATCAAGATAGAAGTCATGCCTCTCAGTGCCGAAGACTATCGGCTACTCACCACACACGGCATGAATGGTGTCATCTGTTTCCAAGAAACCTACAATCGCGACCGATATAATGTCTACCACCCACGTGGCATGAAAAGCAAATTCGAGTGGCGTGTCAATGGCTTCGACCGTATGGGGCAAGCCGAAGTACACTCCATCGGCATGGGAGTCCTTGTCGGTCTTGAAGATTGGCGCACAGACATGACAATGATGGCCATCCACCTTCGCTACTTACAAAAGCACTATTGGAAAACAAAGTATAGCGTCAATTTTCCTCGTATGCGAGCCTCCGAAAATGGTGGCTTTCAGCCCAACGTCATAATGTCCGACCGCGAATTGGCACAACTAACATTTGCTTTCCGCATCTTCGACCACGATGTCGACATTAGCTACTCCACACGCGAGACTCCTGCTATACGCGACCACATGTGTGCCCTCGGCGTAACAACCATGAGCGCCGAAAGCCATACCGAACCCGGTGGCTACTATTCCTATCCTCAGACACTCGAACAATTCCACGTCTCCGACAATCGCAAGACAGCCGATGTAGCTGCCGCCATACAACGTGCCGGACGCATCCCAGTCTGGAAAGATTGGGACGACGTAATGAATTGAAATACTAATTTTGCAACACAGAACATAATAGCAATAACATACATTATGATGACAGCTGCCGAAGTCCGCAAGAGTTTCTTAGACTTCTTCCGTTCAAAAGGTCATAAAATTGTCCCTTCCGCTCCCATGGTCGTCAAGGGCGACCCCACTCTCATGTTTACCAACGCTGGTATGAACCAGTTCAAAGACATCATACTTGGCAACGTCCCCATTACCGACGGGCGTGTAGCCGACTCTCAAAAATGTCTCCGTGTATCTGGTAAGCACAACGACCTCGAAGAAGTCGGTCACGACACCTACCACCACACAATGTTCGAGATGCTGGGCAACTGGTCGTTTGGTGACTATTTCAAAGAAGGGGCTATTGATCTTGCCTGGGAATATTTGACCGAGGTGCTCAAGATAGATAAGTCAAGGCTGTATGTCACCGTTTTTGAAGGATCGCCTGCTGAAAACCTGCCGGAGGACAAAGAGGCTGCTCAAATATGGCTAAAACATGTCAGCCAAGACCGCATTATCTTAGGCAATCATCATGATAATTTCTGGGAAATGGGTGATACCGGTCCGTGCGGTCCTTGCTCTGAAATACATATCGACCTGCGCGACCAAGCTGAAATAGAACTTATTCCGGGACGCGAAATGGTTAACAAAGATCATCCGCAAGTAATTGAGATATGGAATATCGTGTTCATGCAGTATCTGAAAAAAGCTGATGGTTCGCTTGAGGAGCTGCCAAAGAAAGTGATTGATACCGGTATGGGGTTTGAACGCTTGTGTATGGCAATGCAGGGCAAAAAGCCGAACTATGAT
>CALAVC010000055.1 GCA_937892095.1 uncultured Bacteroidales bacterium
TGGTAGGCTACAACAAGTGCGCTAAAAAGTCCTCTAAAATCTAAAATAAACGCCCAATGAAATGTCATTGGGCGTTTTATTTTATTCTTCGTGTACCTTATCCCAAACAATGTCGGTCGAAGCACTCACTGCAATGGGGGCTAAAAACAGACCTACATATTGCCCTAAAAACGGAATTAGCAAAACAATTGCAAATGGCAGTCCTAAACCTACCATAATACCTTTATTCGATTTGCAAAATAGTAATGATGTCTTGTAATCTCGTCCTGCAAGTTCAAGTGCATAATCGGAGAATGATATGCCATAGAAATATGAATTTATTGCAAGACTAATAAATGGTGCCACAAAACCAACCACAGGAACAAAACTCAACCCAAAAGCAAAAATGGTCAGTGCAGCTTGAGTGATTGCTGTACGCAGAGTAATAACTATTGTTCTTCTCAAGTTTATCACGTTGGCTTTTGCTCCACTTTTAAAACCATTACCACCTTTGTTTTTCCACATCTTTTCTGCCACTTTCCCAAGCAACGGACTTATAACTATCAGTATTATGCAACCACCAATAATAGACAAAAAAACAAGACTTACGACGCAAATAATAAATTTCGACACGTTGCTACCTATCTTGCTTGCCCACTCTGGTAAATGTTGTGTCCACGACCATTCTGCCGATAGTGTCGACAACCAATCATACAATGTATGCAAAAAATATATTGTCCCTCCGACACTAATCGGGATGTAGACTATAAGGCATATAAATATCATTATATATATCCTTGTGGAAACTTTGCCCACAGAGCTTATTACACCTCGCAGCCCAACCAACATCTGCTCTAATAAACTTACATTTTTCATGTTTTGCAATATTAAAAACGGAGAAGTCTGATATTAGACTTCTCCGTTAAATTTAATGTTTTTTCTTATGCTTATTTTTTCAGCAAGTCACGAATCTCAGTCAGCAACTTTTCTTCGTTCGATGGTTCGGGTGCTGGTGCAGGAGCTTCTTCTTTCTCGGCTTCTTTCTTGCGAGTCAAACGATTGATTCCTTTTACAAGCAAAAAGACGCAAAACGCCACAATGAGAAAATCGAACACGTTTTGCAAGAATGCACCATAGTTGAGGGTTGCAGGTTCAGAACCTTCTGCTGCCCATGGTTGAGCTGGCAATGTTACCTTCAGGTCGGTGAAGTTCACACCGCCAATGAGCCAACCAATTGGAGGCATGATGACATCGTTGACAACCGACGTAACAATCTTGCCAAAGGCACCGCCAATAATCACGCCGACAGCCATGTCTACAACATTGCCCTTAACGGCAAATTCCTTAAATTCAGATAAGAAACTCATAAGTTTTATGTTGATTTTGTTTGTTGCTCTTCTGTGTCAGCAAAGGTACGTAAATTACCATTGTTGGCAAATATCCTTTTTTATGCCATATTTTGGTCAAAGTAGTTGCACACACCACATATCCCACATTCCTTACACTTAGGTTTGCGTGCTACACACACATTCCGACCAAACAAGATTAGCCAATGATGAGCTTTATTAAGCTGTGCCTCGTCAATGTTTTGCAAAAGTTGTTTTTCTGTTTCGGCAGGCGTCTTGCAATTGTTTGTTAGGCCTATTCGATTGGCCACTCTGTGTACGTGCGTATCCACTGGCATAGCTGGGGTGTCAAACGCCACAATCAGCATTACGTTGGCCGTCTTTTGTCCTACGCCAGGTAGTGTCATCAACTCTTCACGAGTGTGGGGCACTCGCCCTCCATACTTATCCATCACCATTTGTGCCATAGCAATCAGATGATTTCGTTTCGAGTTCGGATAGCTAATGCTTTTTATATACGTTAGCAACTCTTCTGGTTCAGCATCTGCCAAGTCGGGTAGGGTAGGGTACTTAGCAAAAAGTGCTGGTGTTACCATATTTACGCGCTTGTCGGTACACTGCGCCGACAACATCACTGCTACCAACAGTTCATATTCGTTATTATAGTGTAGCTCCGTTGTCGCATTTGGCATTATTTCTTCAAAGTAAGCAAATGCTGCTCTGTACTTCTCGTGTAGTGTCATAGACCGACAGATGCTATTGCATCCGAAATTATTTTTTTGTGGTCAAAAGCCAACTCTGGTAAATTCTTTATGCTGAACCACATTGCTTCTGCGGCATCGTCATAACCTCCAACCATTGGCTTGCTGTCTATGCTAACGGCATACGCTGCGCTTATTGTCCATCCGCGAGGGTCGCGACCTATGGTGTCGTATATCCCAACTAAGTGAATCGTGTCGACACCAATGTTGACGCCAGTCTCTTCTTGCAGTTCACGAACTGCGGCTTCAGCGCTTGTTTCTCCTTCGTTGACAAATCCGCCAGGCAGTGCCCACATATCTTTATATGGTTCATTACCCCTTCTTATGAGTAATATTTCGTCTTTGCAAAATATAATTGTGTCTGCCGTATAGGCGGGACGCGGATATTGGTAGCTATACATTTGCTATTCGTTTAATTACGCTTAGTTTGTGAGTATATGCGTTGCGTTCGCGGTTAAATATACCTTCCTCCGTCAACTTGTCAATTCTCACACTTCCCGATGAGTGTATTATTTCGCCATTTCCCATACAAATGCCCACGTGAACAACTCGTCCTTCGGCATTGCTAAAAAAAGCAAGGTCTCCACCCTTGATGTCGTTCAATTCAACAACTTTGCCAGTTAAAACCTGCTCGCGTGCATCGCGAGGTAACCATACACCATGTTGGCGAAAAACGACTTGCACAAGCCCCGAACAGTCTATTCCACACATCGTCCTACCACCCCACAAATATGGCGTACCATATAGTCGTAAGGCACTCTCTACAATACTTTGGGGTGTTTGCATTTCTTCGCAAAGCACATATTTCTCGCCATTTATTCCAAACTTGTTCCTATCGTCAAGACCGCTTATTATAGCTCCTGCTGGCAAGAAAATTCGTAAACCATTTGATTCTTTTTCTGCCCATACGCCTGGCGAATGAACTATCTTACACTTACCATTTGTCCATTCGCTAACTTCTTGTGTCGAGACTTCTTGTGTCATATTTTTGCTAACCCAACCAATATAGTTGTCGGTTAGTAGTCGGATCCGACACCATTTGTCCGACACCTCATCTATTTCGTAGGCTTCGCCCCATAGCATTTGGTTGACCATTTCGGAGCGTTCTGCAAACTCGGCACGCATGGGCACGCATGGCAATAAACAGACACTTTTCATCGTAGTTCGAGTTCGTCTCCTACACGCGGTTCAACACCATTTGCAAGACCATTTCGCTTGCGTAGTTTGCTAAGTTTTATACCATACTTATGTGCGATGCTCCACAACGTATCTCCATTTTTCACAGTGTGTGTCGGACAGTCGGGATGCGAACGATTCTTTTTCGGGCGCAAATACAAGTGTTTTATTGTCTTTATGTCTGCATTCTTGTCGAGGTCGTTATATTTGAGCAACTCCCACATCATCAGATGAAATTCATTTGCAATGCTTGCAAACGAGTCCGACTTCTTAACCTCCACATACCTGACGCCATTGTTATATAAGACCGTATGTGCCTCAAATGGGTCTATTTCAAAGTCCGACTTTATTACCGGTTTGCGAGATGGGTCAGTCGTTTTCTTCTTTACTATTTTCCCACTTTCAACATCGTATGCTATGTCTGTAGCAACTTCTGTCTCCTTTTTCTTATCTACTTTTGCATCGACAATTTCACCACCACTATCAAGCGACGACAACCCTTCTTCTTCTATTATTTTTATAAGTCGGTCCGCATACGTCGGTTCGGTAGCATATCCACATTTCTTTAGTCCCTTTGCCCAACCTTTATAATCAGTTTTTTCTAATTCAAAAAGTTCTGCATATCTACTTTTCGACACAAGAAAATTGCTGTGGTCTTTAAACGAATCGTATGCAGAATCATAGCTTCTAAAACACTCGTTTTTTAAGTCGTCGTCTTTATGCATCGTTGGTCCAGTCCAATCGCTATGACACTTAATGCCAAAGTGGTTGTTTGCATCAATAGCAAGGTCGGAGTTTCCACAGTCCGATTCAAGAATCCCTTGTGCCAACGTAATACTGGCTGGAATACCCGTCCGTTGCATCTCTTTCACTGCCCAATTTTTATACTTACTTATATATTGTTGCCTATCCATGCGCTGAGCAGTAGCTTTGGTTGTGCAAATCAAACATATAAGAAGCAATATATATGATGTGTAAGTTTTCATCGTTATATAAAGATTGTCAATAGTTTATACCTTGTTATTTATTTTTTTCAAGCAAAAACTCTACTACAGTTGGTTGTATCTTAACGTGCTGAATATAGTTTGGTGCATTTTCAAGCGTTACCGACACAAGATTATTTTTGTTGCCTATTTTTGTCTCATTAAAATCAGCAACCACATCAAAAAGTTCAGCTTCTGTCTGTTCGTATTTACTAAGTCCTAAAAGCATTGTCGCTTTTACCGACGGAGGAAATGTTCGTACAGAATAACCCACTGGCACATTTATTTCTCTTATCGGAATTGTTATTTTTTTCTCCGTAAAAGGTTCTATGTTATATTGTACGTGCACCCCATATATGTCCGTGTATATATCTTGTGGGATGTCCAAGTCTACGTCAACCCTCATTGTGTCGTTTAGCAACTTTTGTTCTATACGTCTTGTCCTGATACATTTAAGTGTATCAACAATATTGTTTGTCCCCCTTACCCAAATGCTGTCTGGTATAATCTTTTTCGAAGTCAAGCCATATTGAGTTGCAAGTGTTATATCATCGTCTACGACAATGGGCAACAACTTTTTCTTAACTTTTAATAGCGAAATATACAATGTGTCCGAAACGACCTCTTGCAATGTAATGTTTTCAGGCAAGTTATATGTATGATTATTGCGCCGTCGTGGTACATATATTGCCCACGTTGCACCGCCCGTTTGTAGCCTTTTTAGTCCTGCTACCGACACCTCTACTGATAGCTGTTTGCCCAAATAAGATTTAAGTATATTATAGCCACTGCCCTTTACTGTTGCCGTTATGTGTAAATTCTTGGCATCCTTAACAATGTAGCCTTCGGGGACGTCTTTGCAGTCTACCTGCAATTCTATGTCCAAAACATAACTTTGTCGCAATTTTTCTGCATACCATGTGCCAATTGAAAGCAACACGCAGAAACAAAAAATTTTAAAATCTTTAATTTTAATATTGATTACTATAAAGATAAATACTATAATGGTGATAGATTAAACAAGAAAGAACTATGGTTAGCACTATTTGCAACTACATCACTAGTACAAATGAGTGAGATATTAGATAAGATAACCACAAAAGAAAAGAAAAATAGTGATACTAAAG
>CALAVC010000056.1 GCA_937892095.1 uncultured Bacteroidales bacterium
GGGGGGGGGTAATTATTTCTATTTGTTTTTAGCAACTTTCATCATAGCTCTGCGAATCTTTACAAATAGGTTTTACACACAAAACCGTCAAAAGGTTACAATATATCTATCGAATCTTTTTTGTATTATCAGAATCTAATTCATCGAATTGCCTGTCACGTAGAGATACATGGCGACAACAACTTGAATGGCGGTGTCAATCTCTTGCTCAGAAGTTGTCGGAGCTATATGAGCACTGTCGTTACGCCAAACTCGCACCATGCTCAAGTAGTCTTTGAACCTCTTGTCGGCTTCGTCTTCAGAATATTTGAGTCGCTTCAAACATGGCGTTTGGAAAACACAGTCTGCCAAAGTTGCTTTCTGCCCTTCTTGCCCTGGCTTGGTGCAGACAATCTCTTCGTGATTCTTCAGATAGTAGACTTTCTTCAAGAATACTTCAAAACGACTAACAAGCACGTTGAAATACTGCTTCTTGTCTACCAAAGAGACCTTCGTCGGACTGCAATAAAGATGGTTGAAAGCCTTTTGGATTACGTCGTTAGCGCCATCCATATCATCGGTAGTCTTGGCCGCAATAATCTCAACTAACCTATCTGCTATCTGTTCTTTGTTCGTCAACATTACTGGGAACACAGATAGCTCGCGCTCTATTGTGGGCAGAATCTTCTGTTTGAATCGCTCAGGATTGAAGATAAGCTCATCTTCTTCGCGGAATTTCAAATACATCAGATCAGCCATTTGCGTCATGATGCTGCTGTATAGCTCTTTGTTTTGGAATAGGCGATCGAATGCGCCCACGCTATCATCGTAGCATTGCTGTGCAGCCTTCTCGAAAATATCGGGGAAGATACTCTCTGCGAACTGCTTGGGGTCGTTATTCTTAGCCTGCTTTGTCAACTTCTTCTTAACGGAAGCTTGCGTCAACTTGTCGTAGATAGCCTCCACAATAACGCGGTCGGCAGGCGAGAAGTTGCCTTTGAACATTATGTTCACCTTATCGATAATGTTGGAGAGCAAATCTGTATTCTCATCGGGCTTGCCGCCACCTTTCACATTCTCACATTTGATGCCTCCTTGCCCTTTTTCGAGGGCTATTTGCTGTGTCTCGCCAGCTTCAATACGCGAGTTGATGAGCTGAATCTGCTTGTTCAAATCCACCTTTTCGTATGGCGTCTTAGGTAGCAAACGGGAAAGCAGGTCGCAGAAGATATACGTCTTATACAAAGTTCTGTCGTAGGTTCGTTCAACCTGCGCCATGTATGCATAGAATCGGACGAAGTTCTTGATGAGAGAGCGCACCTTGAATTGCGTCTCTTCGTCAATAAGTTCAAAGCGGGCAACGATGGGTCTAAATGCATTGCTCAGCTTCGCAAGTCTGCTCTTGTCGCCCTTAGTCTCCGAAGCCAACTTGTATATAGATTCCTCGTCTGCATTGTTCCAAAGGTGAAACTGCGCAATGTCATTGCGGAAATTATAGATGCCATTCACATCGACTGGTCGTATCAGTTCCGTGGCCGTGTAGAAGGGCTCAAACGATTTCTTGATTGACTCTGGAGAGTTCACAAAGTCCAACACGTATGTGTCTTTTTTGTCCTTGTGCGAACGGTTCAGACGGCTCAATGTCTGTACGGCTTTTACGTCTCTCAACTTCTTGTCTACAAACATGGTGTGGAGCAACGGCTCGTCGAAGCCTGTCTGATACTTGTCGGCCACCACCAACATGTTATACATGTCGCTTGAGAAATACAGCGGCAGGCGCTCTTCGCTAATATGCAAGTCGTCGTTACTGTTCAGCTGAGATTCTGTGTACTCCGTCTCGCCATACTTCACCTTGCCCGAGAAGGCTACCATTGGGTGAACATCGGTATAGCCTTTGTCCTCGCAGTACTTCTTTATCTGCATAAAGTAGCGCAGCGCATGAGCACGACTCGACGTTACCACCATTGCTTTGGCCATGCCCTGCATGGCATTCAATGTTACTTGACGAAATTTTTCCACAATGATTTCTGTCTTCTGATTGATGACATGCTGGTGGTTGTCGTGATAAGCTTTCACGGCTTTCGTTGCAGGAGTCTCTTCGTAGGTAGGATCTTGTTCTATCCGCTTTTGTATCTCGTACGTAACGCTGTATGGCGTGTATTGTAGCAACACATCCTTTATAAAGCCCTCTTCTATGGCTTGAAGCATAGAGTATATATGGAATGCCCTGTACTTATCTTCTTCTGGAGTTTTACCTTTCTCAACCAATACACCGAACGTTTGAAGTGTCTTGGGCTTTGGCGTGGCCGTAAAGGCATAGAACGACAAGTTGCCGTGCTTCCCTTGGGCCAGCAAGTCCTCCATCATGCTGTCGCGTTCTTTCTCCAACTCTTCCTCCGTTTTTTCTTCAAGTTCGGCCATTTCGCGCAATGCTTCGTCAGTGTCGGCCAATGCCGTCTTTACCTTCTCCGCACTCTTTCCGCTCTGACTGCTGTGTGCTTCGTCTACTACGATGGCATAGCGCTTGCCGCTTCTCGATGTCACCTCCTGGTAAATTACGGGGAAACGGTGTAGTGTGCATACTACAATTCTTGCCGCACCATCGTTTATCACGTCGCGCAACTTGGTCGATGGATCTTTGTCGGTTATCGTCTCTATCTGACCTTCTATATGGTCGAAGCCAAGTATGGTAGTCTGCAACTGAGAGTTGAGTACACGACGGTCGGTAATTACAAACACAGCATCGAAGATGCTCTTTTGGTTGGCATCGTGAAGTGCTGCCAAACGGTAAGTTAGCCACGCTATAGAGTTCGATTTGCCCGAGCCTGCCGAGTGTTGTATCAGGTAGTTCTTGCCGCTGCCGTTCGCTTCGGTGTCGGCAAGAAGCTTCTCTACCACGTCGAGCTGATGATAACGTGGGAAGATTATCTTCACCGATGTCTCTTTCTGCTCCTTTATCTTGCCATGCTTGTCGCGCACAAGTTTTATTTTCTCATCTTCTTGGCGCGAAATGTATCGCTGCAAGATGCTTAGCAACATCTCGCGGCGCAGCACTCGCTTCCAAAGGTACGAGGTGGCATAGTCGTCTTTGTCTTCGCATTCAGGATTGCCAGCTCCGCCCACGTTGCCAGCCCCACCACTGCCCTAGTTGTAGGGCATGAAGTATGTCTTCTCCTTCTTTAGCTCGGTGGCCATTATGGCCTCGTAGAGGTCCACCCCAAAGTAGGCCAAAATGCGTGTATTGAAGTGGAATAGCAGCTCGGCTGGGTCGCGGTCGTTCATCCACTGGCGGCGCGAGTTCTCCACGTTCTGACCTGTAAGTTGGTTCTTCAACTCCAATGCCACAACGGGTATGCCGTTCAACGACAACACCATGTCTATAGTGTTGCTATTCTGTGTACTATAGGCAAACTGACGAGTAACTTGAAGTATGTTCTGGCGGTATTTCAGCATCAGGTTCTCGTTGAGTTCCGATGCTGGACGGAAGTAGCACACCTTCAGCTTTATGCCCAAATCGTCGATGCCGTTGCGCAAGACCCAAATAAGACCGTAGCGCACTACATTCTCGTGGAAAACTTGGTAGAGGCGGCTTTCTGCTTTGGCTCCATACTTACGCACGTACCGATCCCACTCTTTATGTTGTGTGGTTGCCAAAAATCTCATAAGCACCGTCATGTCTATGGCGCGCTCCTTGTCGTATGTCTTTTGGCTGCCTTTCTCGTAGCCGCCCGTCTCCAAAAGCCATTGCTCAATGTCGGCTTCAAACTGTTTTTCTTTCAGGTCCTCGTAGTTCATGTCTTCGTTGTTTTTAGTCTATAGTTGTTTTACCCGTTACAGCCTCGTAGATTACGCTATTTTTGTACTCTTTCAGCTGCTCTATCTTCTGCTGCTTCAAGGCCATAAGAGAGTCTATCTCGGCGCACTTTGTGTCGAGATATGATGCTATGGCTTGCTGCTCAGGGAGAGGTGGAAGAAGCAATGTAGTCTGCTTTATTATTGTTTGTGAAACACTAAACACTTTTATTCCTGAGACACGACATCTTATTTGGCTCCTCCAACAATTGGTTAAGAACAAGTATGCAAGATATGTGTTGGATTCTTTCCTCTTGCTAAATGCCACAACAGAATGATAGCCAGCATATAAACCTATTTCCTTGTCTATATACACACAATTCCCACAACCATCCAAATCTTCGGAAGTATCGGCAAATATGAAATCTCCAACATAAACTCTTGACGAATTACCTCCTTCGGCAACTTCATCAGGAATGAACCTAATTAGTTCATCATCAATGCGAGTTCCTTTATTTATTTTGGAATGTACCTGACCATAACTAATAACAGGAATTCCTTCGCTTACTAAATCTGCTTTAGTAAATGACAGTCCTTTTCCTGTTCTAAAAATCTCTTTGAAAGGCGCTACCTTCCACCCCCTCGGCACATCCCCAATCCACTCTATGCCACTATCTTTATATTGTCTTTCCATTATTCTATCTCTATGTTTTCTTAAAAGTGCAACGCTCCGTTGCACTTTTGAATCACAGTCTTTATACCGCTCATAAAATGTTTTCATGTACCATAAGTTACGAGGCGATACTCCCATCGTGGGATACTGCTGCTTTAGGTCTACGGATAAGCGTTTGACAACTTGGCTTCCATGGCTGCTTTCAATTTTCTTCTCATGAAGCAACTTGCCTATTTCCCAATACGCATTGCTCACTGTCGCTGTCAAGTGGCGAGCAATGTCAGAGCGTGCATTTTCAATTACTGCTACTGCCTGTAGCAATATTTCGTTATACTCCTGTTCGCTTAACGCGAGTATGTCTTCTTTTGCCATAATGTCAATCCTCTTTCCCGTTCTCTTGTTGAACTTTTATCTTGCGTTCTTCCATTTATCTACCCATTATTTTCGTCATCAACTCGTTCTCCTGCCGCTCCAAGTCTTTGAGCATCTTGAATATCTCGCTGCTGGGGCGTGGCGGCGTGTAGCGATAGAACTCGCGAGTGAACGGAATCTCGTAGCCAATGCGTGTCTTCTCCTCGTCCACATGGTAGTCGGGGGCGTATGGAGCCACGTTCTTTAAGAGATAGGTCTGCACGTCTTCCTTCCACCATATAATCTCAGTGTCGGCAAGATCCGGATCCCACTCAAAATCGCTGTCGCCGACGCTCAGCGGCTTTTTGTGCGCAGGCTCCTGCTCAGCGTCCACCATGCCAAGATATTTGCGGATAAGCTTTGTATGAGTAGCACTAAACGAAATCTTGTTCTGTTTTAGCAGCGTAAAGAGTGCAAAATCGTCCACTGCATGACCATTCAACTTCTCGCGCCAACAGTCGACAACCTGCCGTAGATAGTCCTCGTCGGCTTTCTTGAGCTTGGCATCTTGTGGCATAGCAAGGTCGCGATATATGAGTCGCAACGGGCGGTCGATAAATATCTTGCGATACTTGAAGTCGTCGTTGTCTTTCACTCGGCTCTCCACCTGCACCTCCACACCGTCTATCGTCGTGGCTTTATACACAAAGTTGTTGAAGCCACGGTAGGCTTGCACAATAAGGTTTCTACAGAAATCGGAAATCTCCACACGCTTATTGCCCAGTGGCTTACGACGCTTCTCGGAGCATTGGCTTGCATCAATCAGTTGCACCTTGCCACGGCGCTCTTTGGCTTTGTTCTTGGTAACGACCCAAACGTAGGT
The DNA here is from genome assembly GCA_937892095.1 of uncultured Bacteroidales bacterium. Classification (GTDB taxonomy): domain Bacteria; phylum Bacteroidota; class Bacteroidia; order Bacteroidales; family Marinilabiliaceae; genus W3P20-009. Next base: position 5,679 of record CALAVC010000056.1, read on the forward strand.
AGCTATGCCAGTGTTGTAGAAGAGGTCGGTAGGCAATTGCACAATGGCTTCGAGCCAGTCGTTGTCGAGCAAGTAGCCGCGAATGTTGCTCTCGCCGCTGCCAGCATCGCCTTTGAAGAGGCTGGAACCGTTCTGGATAATGGCCATGCGCCCTGAGTCTTTTAGCTTGGCAAGACCATTGAGCAAGAAAAGCATCTGACCATCGCCAATGGCGGGTAGCCCAGGTTCAAAACGACCTGCGCCTCCAAGAAGATATTCCTTTTCGACACTCTCCTTAGATGTCTTCCATTCAATACCGAAAGGCGGATTAGAGATTATATAGTCGAACTTATATCCTGCGAACTGGTCGTTGCCCAACGTGTCGCCCTGCCGCATATTGTCAGCAATGCCACCACGAATCAACGTGTCGGCCTTGGCAATAGCAAAAGTCTGGTTGTTCAACTCCTGACCGTAGCTGGTTAATTCTGCATCGGGGTCTATCTGAAGAAATCGGTCTGTCAGGCAAGAAAGCATCTGGCTTGTGCCCATAGCCATGTCATAGATAGTGGCAATAATGCCCTCTTCAGACATGCGCTTTTCGTCGTCGCCCACAAGCAATTCGGCCATTAGGTTTATTATGTCGCGAGCCGTAAAGTGTGCTCCCGCTTGCTCATCGTAACTCTCTGAGAACTTGCGCACAAGCTCCTCGAATATGTAGCCCATGTCCACACTCGACACCTTGTCGGCACCAAGATATGCCTTGGTGGTATTGAACTCTTTGAGCACCAAATAAAGAAGCCCATTGTCGGCCATCTTGTCAATCTCCTTTTGAAAGTCCATGCGGTGAACAATGTCTATAACGTTCTCGGAGAAATGGTTTAAGTACGACTCGAAATTATCCTTTATGTTGTCAGCATCAGCCAATAACGTATCGAATGTGAATCTACTCAGATTGTAGAATTTCTGACCAGCAGCACGTTCCAAGAAACCTCGCTTCATCTCGATTCCCTTTTCGTCGAGTTCTTTGTTGGCTTCTAAGACTTTATCGCGCGTCGGAGCTAACGTGTCTTCAAAACGTTTGATGACACACATTGGTAATATGACATTGCCGTATTCGTGAGGCTTATATACACCCACCAACTTATCGGCAATAGCCCATATTAGATTCGCTTTCTCTTGTACGTTGATGGTAGTTTGCTGCTGTTTATCGTCTATACTCATTGGTCTTCTCAGATTTATATCAATGTTATGTAAAGTTACTCTCCTTCGGCGCGGTCTATCTTCACAGAAGAATATTTTTTTCTCGCTTGCTCTATTTCCTCCGCTATCCGCTGCCTTAGCCACCGAGGCTCAAGCACCTCGACTTGTGACCCAAACGAGAATATTTGAGATTCAAGCTCCTTATTGTGCTTCACCATCAGGCTAATTGTATGCTCATTCTCATAAACGACCACTTGCGACGGATGTATCGGTTTCGACTTGACGTATGGGAAACGGTCTTCATCAAATCTAAGCAAGACCCTTTCTATTTTCACTTCCTCTTTGGGTATCGTCACGCCAACAATGTCGTCAAACATAGTCGAGAAGTCGAATTGTGTATTTGGGACAAAAGCTATGTCTGTGCGTCGCGAAAACCTGACTATTCTATCCAGTGCCATGTTTGTGATGTGGTTGCCATACTTAGCGTCCTCCTCAAGTCCAAACAGAAACCAACGGTTATTATACTGCTTCAGATGATACGGATGCACAACGCTATTCCTCTCCATACCTTTGTATGACTTGTACGACACCTCAAGTGGCGTATGGCTTACTGCCGAATCTATCAGCTCCGACAGGAATTCAATTCCTGTAAGCTTTGCGTTTTGGTCAAAAGCTACAACATTTTCTTTGTTCGACTTGACGCCAAAGCGATATTCCAAATTTGAAATCACCTCTTCCAACCACGCATTCCCAGCCACTCCTCTGTATTTACCGAGCATCTCAATCGTTGAGCGCAGCGTTTCCACCTCTTTTACCGACAGCTCGTTCTTGAAGATGGAAAAGTCCTTATCCTCGTACCTGTAATAACACTTCTTTCCATCACCAGACGGATACGCCCTGATTGGAGCGTCGTACGTAACGCGGTCGCGCATATACTTTATGTCGTCTCGTATCTGCCTAAGTTGCACATCGGTACCATACATGTCATTTAAAACCTCATTGACTTTGTCAACAAGGTCTTCTATGTAGTATCTGTGAGTGAAGTCACTGAAACAACGGTCCAGAATCTGGTATCTTAGTTGAGCATTTTTATTTGTAGGCATATTGGCTATTGTTTGTCAACGGTAGCGTCCATTCTTACAAGGTCATTTATATCGCATTTTAGGCATTTGGCTATCTCAATCAGATTTTCGAGGCTCGGCTGAGTTGTGTTGGTCACCCATTTGGATATAGTAGCAGGGTCTTTGTCCAACATTCTTGCCAACTCCTTATTTGTAATCATACGTTCGGCAAGCATCACCTTGATTCTATTAAGAGGTTTACCTTCCATAATAATTAGTCTTGCATGAGACCTGTATTAGTCCTAATTGCAAATTTATTCATTATACCCGTTGGAGGACATCGATATGGGCGTGCACTATTCGTCAGGGCGCAAGATTGGCACAGACAAGGAGTCCTTCAAACTCTACGAAGAACATCAGCATCAATTAGCTCAAGCGATACTGTCTGGTGGCGACCACACTTTGCTGGTAAACTGCCATACATTCTCGCAAAAGCCTAATGCTCTTCAACCAGACACCACAGGCCTTGAAGACACTGACATCTGCATCGGCTACAACGAGGATTGGAGCAAACCAACCGAAGCCATACCATACTTCGTTGAGGAGTTTCAGAGTCGAGAATACAAAGTTTTGGTAAACTACCCGTTCTCTAACGCCAAGGCATTCGAGCTGCCTAAACGCTATCACTCAATCATGTTAAAGGTAAATAAGCGAGTATACATGAACGAAGATACTGGCGAGAAGAATGATGGCTTTGAGCCATTGCAGAAAGCTATTGGTGAGATTTTGAATGGATTATTATAAAGCGGCATTCGTGTCGCTTTACTTTCCGCCTCTATATCCGTCTCTCCCTTCCTTTCTTTCTTCCACACAAACCACACATATAGCGATACTCTACCTTTGGTAGCCCCAGCCGATAAGCTCCGAAGCTGCGGCAAGTCTGATGTATCGTTCAAATATATTTAGCTAAGTACCCAGCTCCAAATATATGCGACTATGCTACTGAAGACTTATTAAAACTCCAGCGTAAGCTTAACGTTTATTCGCCTCGACGTCAAGTAGTTAGGCACGGCATAGTGGTAGCCATACGTGTCACGCACCCAGAAGTAAGATATTGTGTTGGCAAAGTCGAAAAGGTTAAAGACTTCAATACCAAACTGTGCCTTGCGCGTATGTTTGCGAATGTTTTCACCCTCGGCATTGAGCGCAAAGTCTTTATATAGTCCAAGGTCGACACGCTTGTAGCCCGGCATTCGATTGGTAGCTTGCCACCGCTCACACCCCTGCGGACCAAAAGGCAACCCCGACCCGAAATACATACTTAGCATTGCCGTAATGCTCCTGTTGTTTGGCATATAGTCTTGCACGACCATAGAAAACTGTACTCGTTGGTCGCTAGGTCGTGGGATATAACCATGCCCGTCGTTTTCAACATCTTCGGCAGTCTTCATAAGCGAAAACGTTGCCCAACTATCCACGCCTCGCACCAGTTCACCATTAAGTTTAAAGTCCACTCCCACAGCATATCCTTGTGCACAATTATCGGCCATGTAACGCAAGCGAACATTGTCTATGTTATATGGGTTGAGACTACGCAACCACTTGTAATACACTTCGGTTGTAAACTTCATTGGTCTTTCTTCCGAACCAAAGTAAATATCCATGCCGCCAATGACTTGCCAGCTATCTTGTGGCTTAAGCTGCGTATTAAGTGTCGCATCTTCATCGCGTTTCATCTCGCGCAGTGTAGGCATCTGACCATAACGTCCGCCCGACACTCGAAAACGTTTATTACCAGTCCAGTAGGCCACCGACGCTCGCGGACTAATAAGCACTGCCGAGTTTGTGTCCAAATGCGACAACCTGACACCCAAGTCTATCTGCATTTTTCCTTCGCCCAAGTCAATGCGTGGCAAGCGATTCAGCATATGCACCTCTGTGCGTAGCTGACGCAAGCTATTGTGTGCCATCCGCACCGACTGCATACTCAACTTCCCCATTGAGGGCGACGCCACATATCCTGCCGAATCTGTATACTCCCACTCGTCAGTATAGTCGCTATAATGTTCTGTCGTCAGTTTTGCCTGTGCGTCTATGTTACCAATGTTGGATGTCAAGTCAGCAAAGACAGCCCCCGAATATACCTCACCGAAAAGGTCGTTACGAGCATGTTGCATATATCCGCCCACACCAATATTATCACTCAAATCTGCGCCCGACATCGACTGCGACGCCACAGCCTCTTGTAGCCAATATTCGCCCAAGATGTCATAATTCTCTTCTTCGACAGTCCTAAACATCGAACCTCGCAAGCCAAGCGTCAGCCTGTCGCTTGCCACGTAGCTCACGTCAGCTGCCGTAACACACGTCCGATAACGGTCTTTTTCCTTACCCTCGAAATATATTGTCAGCTTACGAGCTTCCGATATTGTACCAAATGTTGTCTCTCGGTCTTGCGGAATAAACTTGTAGCCGTTTGCCGCATAATATGCCAGCAATCCGACATGCATTTTTTCAGTCGGATTAATCGTCCAATATGTCTGCACGTCGAAAAACGTTGGCGCATAGTCGCCTCGCGTGTCAAGTGTGCCAAAAAGATACTGATTTGTCTTATATCGCACTCCCGTAATGTGCGACACTACACCACTTTTTGTTGCGCCCTCGGCATGTGCCGAAGCTCCCAAAAGGCTCACTCGTGCTCCCCAATGCGTACTCTGCGGACGCTTATAGCGCACGTCAAGAACCGAAGACATCTTGTCGCCATACGAAGCATCAAAACCTCCTGCCGAAAAGTTAATTTCGTCCACCATGTCAGGATTTACAAAACTAAGCCCCTCTTGCTCCCCAGCTCTGATAAGGAACGGACGATAGATTTCTATGCCATTTACGTAGACAATATTTTCGTCAAAATTTCCTCCTCGAACCCTATATTGACTACTCAACTCACTATTACTACTCACTCCCATCTGACTCTTGATAAGTCCTTCTACGCCACCATCGATAGCCACTGCCCCACCTGCAAGCGAGACGTCTACACCTTCAAAACCGCTACCCTTCTTTTGTCCCACGATATCGACTTGTTCGCCCATAACATCTTCGGCTCGCAGCACGATGTCGACCCTTTGCCCGTCTGCGTCAACACTATCTACCGCAAAACCCACACAACGCACAATTAGTCGAGTCGGCAAACCATTTTTCAACCGCAATGTATAGCGCCCGTCTGCATCACTTATCGTACCATTTCGCACACCTTGCTCTTCTATTGTCGCCCCCACCACTACTTGCCCCTGCTCATCGTGTATGCGGCCCACAATAGTCTGTGCACTAACACAAACCTCAATAAGAAAAAAAATTATTACAAGCACACTACGCATATCGCACATTTTTTAGGTTAGGCAAAAAGGCTGCCACCATGCCAAACAAAGGTGTGTAAGCACAAAAAGCATACACCTTTTCAATGCCACACGTGTCAACAAAATGTCCAAGTATGGCAGACGCTATTCCAGCCACTCCAAATGCAAATCCGTAGAACAAACCACTAATCAACCCGAGTTTATTAGGCAAAAGTTCTTGCGCGTAGAGTAATATCGCTGGGAATGCCGAAGAAAGCATAAAGCCTGCACCAAAACTCATACACACCGTTGCTACCAAACCCACATGCGGAAGCAAGAGGCTAAAAGGTGCCGTGCCAAGAATTGAAATCCAAATGACGTATTTACGACCAATCTTATCTCCCACAGGTCCACCAACCATTGTCCCCACAGCCGTCGACAACAAAAAGACAAACAACATAACTTGAGATGCTTGTATGCTTACGCCAAAGTGCTCTATGGCATAAAATGTATAATAGTTGCTAAGCGAAGCCATGTATATGTACTTCGAAAAAATAAGTATCGTTATAACGACAAGAGCAAAACTCGTCTTGCCCACCGACAGTGGTCGCCTACGCACCGGAGTCATACGCCTATGCTCACTGCGCATCTGTCCCAAGAACCCAGCATACCACCTACAAACAGGTCGGCTGACCACAATAGCCAACAATGCAAACAAACAAAACCACGCTATATAACTGCGTCCACGTGTAGCCACAATGAGCGCAACCAGCAACGGACCCGCCGAACTACCGACATTACCTCCCACCTGAAAAAGCGACTGTGCAAAACCTCGATGCCCTGCCGAAGCAAGCGACGTTATGCGCGAAGCCTCTGGGTGTACAACTGCCGACCCCAATCCAACCATAAACACAGAAAACATCAGCGACAACAAACTGTCCGAATAGGCCATCATCAGCAATCCCACAAGCGTCAGTAAAGACGCAATATTGAGAGACCTACTAACTGGGTGCTTATCGAAAACATAACCCACAACAGGCTGAAAAACCGATGCTGCAAGTTGATATATAAGCGATAGCACACCAATCTGCGAAAAACTCAACCCAAGATCTTGTTTAATAATCGGATAAGAAGCCGACACTACCGACTGCATAAGGTCATTGAGCAAATGACATGCGCCCAAAGCAAGTAATATGGGCATTTGTTTGCGTAGCGTAGCAGACACCTCGCCACCAGTATATGATTGTTGCATCCGATATTTTATGCCTATTTCAAACGCAAATTTACCACAAAATAAGTCTTCACACTTGCATATTACGAAAGTTTATCTAATTTTGCACCCAGTAAACCCTCAAGGAGAGGTGCTCGAGTGGTTGAAGAGGCACGCCTGGAAAGCGTGTATACCCCCAAAGGGTATCACGAGTTCGAATCTCGTTCTCTCCGCAATAACGGAAGTCTTAAAATAGCGACTTCCGTTATTTATTTTGTCGCAACATAGCAAAAAACCTCACAAAAAGTTTGCAAACTACAAAAAAGCACCTAACTTTGCAGTCAGAAAACGGGAGTTAATCACCTCAAAGATATATTGCGGGATGGAGCAGTGGTAGCTCGTTGGGCTCATAACCCAAAGGTCAGTCGTTCGAGTCGGCTTCCCGCTACCAAGATAGAGAGTTAAGCATCAACCACTTAACTCTCTATTTCTTTTTGTTAATTTCGTTACTATCTTTGCACACAAAAACACAGCATATTTCAACACCCAAAATGGCAGAAGACGTATTTAAAAAACTTGTAGCTCACTGCAAAGAATATGGTTTTGTCTTTCCCAGCAGCGAAATATACGACGGCTTGGGAGCTGTTTATGACTACGGTCAGAACGGCGTAGAGATGAAGAACAACATAAAAAAATATTGGTGGGACGCAATGGTCAAGCTCAACGACAATGTCGTAGGCTTAGACTCTTCAATATTTATGCACCCCACCATTTGGAAAGCCTCTGGTCACGTCGACGCTTTCAACGACCCACTAATCGACAACCGAGACTCGAAGAAACGCTATCGTGCCGACGTGCTTATCGAAGAACAAATAGCAAAGTACGACGACAAAATAGCAAAAGAAGTAGCCAAAGCTCGCAAGCGTTTCGGCGACTCTTTCGATGAAGCAAAATATCTCGAGACATCCGAAAACGTCAAGACACACAAAGCAAAGCGCGATGCCCTGCACGACCGATTCAAAAAGGCAATGAACGACAACGACCTTGCCGAGCTCCGCCAAATAATTCTTGACGAAGAAATAGTATGTCCAATCTCTGGCACCAAAAATTGGACCGACGTTCGCCAGTTCAACCTCATGTTCACCACCGAGATGGGATCAACTGCCGATGGTGCCATGAAAATATACTTGCGCCCCGAAACAGCACAAGGCATCTTCGTCAACTTCCTCAACATCCAAAAGACAGGTCGCATGAAGATTCCTTTTGGCATAGCACAGATTGGCAAAGCATTCCGCAACGAAATTGTCGCCCGCCAATTCATCTTCCGCATGCGCGAATTCGAGCAAATGGAAATGCAATTCTTTGTTCGCCCGGGCGAAGAAATGAAGTGGTTTAGCTATTGGAAGAACTTCCGTCTCAACTGGCACAAAGCACTCGGCATGGGCGATGAAAACTACCGCTTCCACGACCACGACAAGCTCGCTCACTACGCCAACGCAGCCACCGACATCGAATTCCGCATGCCGTTTGGATTTAAAGAAGTCGAAGGCATACACTCTCGCACCAATTTCGACCTAAGCCAACATCAACAATACAGTGGCAAGAAGCAGCAATACTTCGACCCTGAAAAGAACGAAAGCTACGTCCCCTACGTCATCGAGACCTCAATAGGCGTCGACCGAATGTTCCTCAGCATAATGGCTGGCGCATACACCGAAGAGACTCTCGAAGGTGGCGACTCTCGCGTGGTCTTGAAGCTACCTGCCGTCCTTGCACCAGTCAAGATGGCCGTACTCCCTCTCGTCAAGAAAGACGGAATGCCCGAAAAAGCTCATCAGATTGTCGACTCCCTCAAACTCGAAATGAACGTCACCTACGACGAAAAAGACTCCATAGGCAAACGCTATCGACGCCAAGATGCCATCGGCACTCCCTACTGCGTAACCGTTGACGGGCAGACCCTCGAAGACGACACCGTCACCCTACGCGACCGCGATACGATGGAACAAAAACGAGTCAAGATAAGCGAACTACACGACATTCTTTATCGAAAAGTAAGTGGGCACGAGCTCTTCGAACGTCTCATTCAGGTGCAAAAAGAGACCGCAGTAAAATAAGATCTTAAAGCACATACAATGCCATAGGGTCGCCTAAAGTTTTTAGGCGACCCTATTTTTTATAATTCTTTTGAACATGACACTTTGTTTGCATACTTACTTTTTTTCTTAATTTTACTAAACATACCCTATTTTTACTTCCGACTACTATCTTAGGAATGAAACGTATACTTCTGCTGACCGCTATTCTATTTTATTGTGCCACCACATTCTTTGCACAAGAGTTTAACCTTTCGAGATTCACCAACTCCTCTGGTTTGCCACAAAACTATGTCTATACCGTAGCACAAGACCGCGACGGATTCGTTTGGATAGGCATGGCCGAAGGTCTCTCAAAATACGATGGCATAAAGTTTACCAACTACACCACTCGCGACTCTTTGGCCGACAACTACGTCTCGCACCTCATTATGGACATCGACGGGAAACTATGGTGTGGACACGGCAACGGACAATTCTCTTACTACGATGGCTATAAATTCCACAAAATGCCAATAGTAGAAGAAATGTCGGCACCCATAAAAGACATGTGCATAGACGACAAAGGCAACGTTTGGGCTGTAGAGCAAAACATGGGTCTCGTGAAGATTACACCAGACCACCAAATAGTAACATACTTCGACGAAGAAAAATTTGGTAATCCTGTCTTTACATCGGTGGTTGCAGTCAACTCAATGTCACTTTTCGTTGGCACCGACGAGGGACTACTATCGGTCAAGGTAGACATAGACGGGAAAGTCCTCGCACCACGAAACATAGATGGAATAGACAACGGCGTAAACAAAATCGTTCCACGTCGCGATGGGGCTGGCTATTGGATTGCGACATCTGGCGGAGGGATATATACTTGCACGGTAAGTGGCGAAGTAAAACAAATAAAGCAGTGTTCTGAATCGTGTACCGACGAAGGTAACATGAACTACGACATTCGCTCGCTCTACGAAGATGCCAACGGAGACCTATACCTCGGCACGTGGGGCGATGGTATGAAAGAGTGGAAACGACGCGAGCAAAGCAACGATTACGTAGAGTCGCTATCGCTCAACGAAGAAAACGGACTCGGCAACAATTTCGTAGCCGATATAACTGTCGACCGCGAAGGCATCTTTTGGTTTGCCACCTATGGCGGAGGCGTAGCTGCTTGGGTCAACAATTTCTTTGCACGATATAGCATAGCCAACATAGGTTTTGTGCGCAACAAGATTACGACCGCACAAATAGATGGTCAGCGCCTATGGCTCGGACTAAACGAAGGAGTCATAAGTCTCGACGCCCAATGCATCAACAACTTTGAGTATTTCGACACGAGCATGGGCATGCCAGCACAAACAGAAATATCGTCAATCGTAATAGACAAAGAACGCGGACAACAATACGTTGGCACTCGCGGACGCGGTGTCTACGTCCGACACAATTCTGAAAACCACTACCGCCCACTCGATATGGGGCTCAGCCAACAGAACCTACGCATGATAAACGGCATGGTGCTTTCCGACTCGCTACTGTACATGGCAACGCAAGGCGGACTCGTGGCCTACAACATCACCACAGCCACAGCCGAAGTTTACAACACAAACAATGGGCTACCACACAACAACATCAACTTTGTCTACATCGACGACGAAGGGCAACTATGGCTCGGACCTAAAGACAGTGGCATTGCACTAAAGACCAATTCTGAATTTGAAATACACAGGTTGGCCAACGTGCCCGTCGATGTGGCTAGCATGACTGTCGACCGACGCGGACGCTTCTGGCTTGCCACGGTTAACAATGGTGTCCTCTGTTCAAGCAACGACTCCGTAATATCAATCACCACTATAGACGGACTCGAAAAAAACTACTGCTACGGCATTGCACGCGACAACAATGAACACATTTGGGTGTGCCACCAACCCGGACTAAGTTGCATAGACCTCAACACAGGCAACATCCGTACATATAGCCTCAATCAGGGTATGAACTACGAGTTCGATTGCGTAGTGCCCGACAAGAATGGCGATCTTTGGTTCTCTTCCTCTTCGGGTGTCGTACACTACATCAGCATGTACGACAAACGGAACTCAGTACCCCCAGTAATCAACCTGACCAACATTACCATTTCTGACAAATACCACGACGTCAACAAGCCCATCGACCTACCCTACCCCTACGACGGGAATGTCGACAAACTCGAATTCGACTTCGTGGGCATCTGCATGAAAGACCCAAAGAATGTCAGCTACGAATATTGGCTTCAGATGGGTGAAGACGACAAAGACGAACGCTGGATGTCGCTCGGCACACAAAACCACAAGGAATTCGACTTCTTGCCCGAAGGAGACTACATTCTCAACGTTCGTGCCTTCAACAGTAACGGCATCGTGTGCGAAAAGCCCCTACGAATAAGCATACACATCGACAAGCCATTCTGGAAGACATGGTGGTTCCCAATCTTGGCAGTAGTCGCAGTAATGTTCGGCTTCCGCCAATTCTCAAAATGGCGCGAGCGCAAGCTGCTCAAACGTCAGAAAGAGCTACAAGACGAAGTCAACCGCCAAACCAAAGAAATTAGCGACCAAAAGAACGAAATCGAGCGCAAGAATACCGACATAATGGATAGCATAAACTATGCTAATCTTATACAAACGTCGGTACTGCCTTCGCAAGATGGGCTCAAAGACTATCCCTTTGCCGACGCTTTTATTCTCTACCTCCCACGCGACATCGTCAGTGGCGACTTCTACTGGTTCACCAAGCACGAAGACCACGTCATAATTTGTTGTGGAGACTGCACAGGTCATGGCGTCCACGGAGCTTTCCTGACAATGATTGGCTCTACAATCCTCAACGATGCCGCCCACGACCCATCAATGCTCACTCCTTGCAAGCTACTCGACAAACTCGACCGCGAAATTAAAGCTACGCTAAACAAAAACGTCGCCACCGAAGAGAAACGCGATGGTATGGACTGTGCCATTATCGACATTAACCTTTCCAACTACGAAGTAACCTCGGCAGCCGCACGCCGACCCGTCAACTTCATCATCAAAGGCGAACTCGTAACAGTCAAAGGCACCCGACGTGGCATAGGCGAACCACGAACAGCCAACGAATTTGTCGAGACAATCACCCAACTACACAAAGGTGACTACATCTACATGAGCTCCGACGGCTTCACCGACCAAATGGGTGGAGCCGACAACGACGATGACGTCATAAAGTTCTCAACCAAACGCTACAACGAAATGCTCATGAAACTATATGAGAACCCCATGCATGAGCAAAAAGAAGAAATGGCCAGAATACTCAAAAATTGGGCTGGGCACTACGAACGCGTCGACGACGTCATCGTCATGGGCATAAAACTATAACGTGCATAGACGTGTCGCCAAAATCGTTAAATCACTAAGGCACATCGGTCGCCGATTGCTGACCGATGTTCGCCACCTACTGTTACCCAACGTATGTCAAATATGCGGGTGTCGACTCTTGGAGTCCGACATCCGCATTTGTCAACCTTGCCTCGACACCCTCAACGCTACACATTTTGAACAGCACCCAAGCAAAAGCCCCATTGTACGACACATGCAAGGGCGAATCCCGATACGATCTGCCGCTGCAATTTTCTATTTCAAGAAAACGAGCCCCATTCGCAGCCTCATACACAGTTTCAAGTATCATGACGACCCACAACTTGCCATCAGTCTTGGTCGTGAAATGGGACGTAGAATTGTTGCCGCAAACACCATGACAGACTACGACTTCCTAATCCCCGTCCCCCTGCACAAGACAAAACTTCGCCTCAGAGGCTACAACCAAAGCCTCATGCTCGCCCACGGAATTAGCTTGGCAACCAACATACCCGTATGCGACGACGCGCTAATTCGCCACGTCAACACAAACACACAAACACGCTTGAAAGGCGAAGAACGACTTCAAAACGTCAAAAATGTATTCTCTCTCACCCCACAAGCAAGCGAAGAACTTACGGGTCGCAAAGTACTGATAATCGACGACGTCTACACCACTGGAGCAACCACAGAAGAGTGCGCCAACACACTACTCCAAATACCAAACCTCAGTGTCGGAATACTCACTCTCGCCTATGCAAAAAGCGGAGAGTAATACACATAACGTAATAGAGAAATTTTTCCGTAATTAAACCTTACAAATGTTGTAACTAAACACATTTTTCGTTTCTTTTGTATTCAACAAATAAAAAATAACAAAAACCACAGAAATATGTCGCAAAGATTCATCCTCAACGAGGTTTCGTATTTCGGCGCTGGCTGTCGCAAAGAACTCCCCGAAGTACTCGGTCGTATGGGACTCAAAAAAGCACTCGTTTGCTCCGACAAAGGTCTCATCAAAGTCGGCACAACCAAAATGGTTACCGACGTACTCGATAGCGTCAAATTCCCCTACGAAATATATAGCGAGATAAAGCCAAACCCCACCGTAACCAACGTCAAGCAAGGCGTAGACGCCTTCAAGAAGAGCGGTGCCGATTGCATCATCGCCATAGGTGGTGGCTCGTCTATGGACACAGCTAAGGGCATTGGCATCGTTGCCAACAACCCAGAATTTGCCGACGTCGTTTCGCTCGAAGGATGCGCCCCAACAAAACATAAAAGTGTACCCATCATAGCCTTGCCTACGACCGCTGGCACAGGTGCCGAGGTTACCATCAACTATGTCATCATCGACGAGACCAAACAAAAGAAAATGGTCTGTGTCGACCCCAACGACATCCCCGCAGTTGCCATTGTCGACCCCGAACTGATGTACTCGTTGCCCAAAGGTCTTACAGCTGCCACAGGTATGGACGCTCTCACACACGCCATCGAAGGCTACATAACCAAAGCCGCTTGGGTAATGAGCGACATGTATGAGCTCCAGGCCATCAAGATGATTGCCGAGAATCTGCCTCTCGCAGTCGAGCAACCAACAAACCCCGTTGGTCGCGAAGGCATGGCACTCGCACAATACATTGCAGCACAAGCCTTCTCCAACGTAGGTCTAGGTCTTGTACACGGCATGGCACACCCAATGGGTAGCCTCTTCGATGTACCTCACGGTGTTGCCAACGCACTTCTTTTGCCTACCATTATGGAATTCAACATGCCTAAGTGCATCGAGAAGTTTGGTGTCATAGCTCGCACCATGGGTGTCGACACCACTGGCATGACCGCCGAACAAGCAGCACAAGCTGCTGTTGACGCAGTCCGCAAACTCTCCATACGCGTGGGCATACCTCAACACCTCTCCGAACTCAACATCAAGGAAAGCGACATACCCGCACTTGCAGCACAAGCCATCACTGACGTCTGCACGCCGGGCAACCCTCGCGATGTAACCGAGGAAGAAATCAAAGCACTCTACAAGAAAGTTCTCTAAGACGCGCTTTTGACCATACTACAAACACCCGATTGTCTGGCAGACAGTCGGGTGTTTTATTGCATTACATTTACTCATTTTAGATATAATTAGTAACTTCACAGACATAAAAAGGTCATACATTCAAACCCAAAAGAAAAAAACTAATCACCTCAAAAATGACTAACGTAATAATCACCATTTTCGTTGTGGGCTACCTACTAATAGCCGTCGAAAACATAACGAAAATCAACAAAGCTGGTATAGCCCTCCTGATGGGCGTACTCTGCTGGGTCGGCGTCATGATAGATGTCGATTTCTTTGCAACACTTAACAACTGCCCTAATGGCATCGACGCCATACACTACATAGGCTCACACATCTTCAACGAAAAACTTGCCGAAGTCTGTCAGACCATACTCTTCCTCATGGGAGCAATGACAATAGTAGAAACCGTCGATAGCTATGGCGGATTCGGCTTTGTGCGTCGAATACTCTACACTCCCAGTCCCAAAGCACTTCTTTGGAAAGTCGTAGGGCTCACCTTTATTCTCTCCGCACTGCTCGACAACATGACCACGAGCATTGTCATGACAATGGTCCTCCGCAGCATAATACCCAACGACCGCGAAACTCGCATAAAATACGCAGGCATGGTCATCATTGCAGCCAACGCCGGTGGAGCATTCTCACCCATTGGCGACGTAACGACCATCATGCTTTGGATTAACGGCAACGTATCGACCGTTGGCATCATCACCGGAATCATCATTCCGTCTATCATCTGCGCAGCCGTGCCCACACTGATAATGAGCGCAACGCTCAAGGGAACAATTGAAAAACCCGAACAAAACGAAGCCGAAAAGAATAGCCCATTTCCGACACACGTGCGCAACATAATACTATTCCTTGGCGTAGGCGGACTCATCTTCGTGCCCATATTCAAAATCTTGACCCACCTCCCACCATTCATGGGCGTAATGCTCGCACTCGCATGCTTGTGGATTGCTGTCGAAATAATCATTGCCAGCACACACGCCAATCGTCGCAAGATATACGAAAGTGTCGGCATGGCAAACATCATCTCGCGTATCGATATGAATACGATATTCTTCTTCCTCGGCATTCTTACAGCAGTCAACACTCTCGACATAACAGGCTCTCTAAAGGCTCTCGGCATTTGGCTCAACGAGTCGGTAGGCAACATCTACATTGTCAATTCGCTCATTGGCGTCTTCTCGTCAATCATTGACAACGTTCCACTCGTAGCCTCATGCATGGGCATGTATCCAATTGCCGACGCAGCCACAGTTGCTGCCGACCCGACGCTTACCGCATATATGCAAGATGGTCTTTTCTGGGAACTACTCGCATACTGTGCTGGCACGGGTGGTAGCCTCCTCATCATTGGCTCGGCAGCAGGCGTAGTGGTCATGGGCATCGAGAATCTTTCTTTCGTATGGTACATCAAACGCTTCACGCTACTTGCAGCCTCTGGCTACTTCGCAGGCATACTTTGGTACTGGTTCGAAAAGACAATTCTCGTCGGTTTGCTCTGATTAGCAACACATCACTTCATACAATCCAGTCTACACCAAACTATGTAGACTGGATTTTTTATTTTGCCCATCAAATTTTCGCGAGAGTAAGCACATTTAAGTTTTTTTTTATTTTATTTGCAAAAAAATGTCTAACAAAGACATTTCATTCGCCACGCTAAGAGAATAAACAACAAATAAAATGAAAAAAAATCCAATGAAATTTTGTTTAGCCGCAGTGCTTGTCGCTCTGACCCTTGCTGGTCAAGAAGCCAATGCACAAGGATTCGGCAAAAATCTGCTCAACAAAGCCAAGAGTGCAGTTACATCTGGCAACTCATCGACTTCTTCATCATCTTCAACTTCAACACCTTCATCTTCAAGCTCTAACACTGCAGCAAACACGCAATCGAGTTCAGCAACATCTTCGTCGGCGTCCAACTCTGGCGTAGTCTACTACGTTTCGGCAGCAGGAAACGCACGTGCCAATGGTCTTTCGCCCGAAGCACCAATGAAAGACTTGCAAAAAGCACTCAACAAAATCAAAGAAAACAAAGAAGATGGAGCCATCGTAAAGGTGGCCGAAGGCAACTACCTTGGCTACATGAACGCAGGCTACATCGAGATAAGCAACTTCATAACGCTCGAAGGTGGCTACTCTGCCGACTTCAAGCAACGCGACCCTCTCAAATACATTACCAGAATTGAGCCAACCCACGAGCAAGACGGCACCAACGGACACAAAGGTCTCATAACCCTTGCCGCAATGGACGACGTCATGGCTACTCAGCCCAAAGGCACGCTCATCATCGATGGTCTTATGCTCAACTTGGGCTTGCAGAACGCCTACAAGCCCAACGACCCAAGCGACCCTCGCAATGGCTGCCCAAGCAAAAACTTTGAGACTGGTCGTATGGAGGATGCCACACCGCCTCAAATTCAACACCAAATAATCAAGGGCGATGCTGCCGTTTGTGGCAACGTCATAATCCGCAACTGCCTCATTGCAAACAGCACATACTTTGGCATACAATTCAACTCTCGTCGTGGTGAAATAGAAATATACAACTGCGTCATTATCAGCAATCGCTATGGTGGTGTACGCATCGATGGCTACGACAAAAAAGGCGAAGGTACACACATCAATTTCCACCATAACACAGTAGCCTTCTCGTGGTGTCGCGACAAAGCTATGGAAGACATGGGCTACGGCTATGAGTTTATGAATCGTTGCAATGCCGATCTCCACCACAACATATTCCTCTGCAACAACTACTCTGCCATTGCTCGCACACGCATCGACAGCGAAAAAGCTCTCGAAGCCAAAAAGAAGACCAACGTAACCAACAACATCTTCTTCATGAACGCTGCCGACATCCAACTCCCAAGCAAAGGTGGCGGCAAGTGGACCAACGTCAAGGTTGCAAACTTTGAAGACCTCGACGAGACCACCTTCCCCGAAATAGACGGCAACATAGAGCTCAAGAGTGGCGACTCGTTCATCGACTCAATCGACCCAGACTATCTACAAGGCTTTGCTTCGCTCAAAGTGGTCAGCAGCAGTTCTTTCGACCCCAACTCAGCAGCCAACCTCTACCGCCAAGCACACGGCATGAACATGCAAGGCTCCGAAACAATTCGAGTCTCGATGTATGGCAACCGCTACAATTTCGACAAAGCACTCAAATTCTTTGGTGCAAAAGAAGGTTTTGGTGCTCAGAAATTCAACAAGTAACACACGATTGACATTTTTAACAACACCTGAAAGCATGGCAAATATTCTTTGTCATGCTTTCTTCCTTAGAAAAACACCATGGCATATACGGAAGTAGAAACAACCACCTACGGCAATAGGGTAAAAAAATCGTTCGGCGGAGCCAAACTTGGCGTTGCACTCCTACTCGGTGGCATAGCACTCCTCTGGACCAACGAAGGACGCACAGTAAAAACAGCCGACATGCTCGACAATGCAGAAGACGACCTTGTCGAGATGACCGACATTAGCACCATCAACGCGAACTACGAAAACAAATTTCCTAAGTTCAAGTTGATAATGCAACAGTAGGCAATCTTCAGAGGGGGTGGTTAAA
>CALAVC010000057.1 GCA_937892095.1 uncultured Bacteroidales bacterium
GGTGCACCCATCATTTTGGCCATTTGCAGAGCACGCTTGGGGTCCATACCTGCTGCCATTTCTTTCATTTTCTTGAGGGCTACACTATCGGGACGTTGTTCGTCGGCTTTGGGCATTGGACGTGCTGGCATTGCAGCAGACGTATCGGGCTTGGCAGAAGACATTTTGCGCCCCATTTCGGACATTATTTCCATCATGTCGCGCGGACGGAGGTCGTTAGTTATCTGACGCGCAGAAGTAAGGTCGTCGACAGATATTTTTGCCGTCTTACAAATAAATTCGTCGGACGGCGTTTTGCCCTCGGAATATAATTGAGCAACAATCTTATTGGCAGGCTCTAAGTATTTTTGAGTAAAGAGGCGTTGATGTTTTTCGGTGTCATATTTTGCACGACCGAGTTGTTTGTCGAGCGCAAGGAGGCTATAGGCTATTGGGTCGACAGTCATTGCAACGACCGACGAGCGAACGCGGTCGGCTTCATAGGGTACGCCGAGAGTGTAGAGTTGGCCAGTCATCTTTTCGTTCGCAAGTTCTTCGGCAAATTGCTCTATGCGCAAAATGTCGTCTTCGGAGCATGGAGCAGACTTATCGACGGTATCGATAGAGAGTTCGGTGGCTATGCCAAGGTTGCAAACAAGGTCGTGAATGCTGACAGCAAGACGTTGAGCTTCTTTACTGTCTGGCTGTTGCTTGTTGTATGAGTCTATGTAGTCGGCGAGAGTTTGATATTGTCCGCGAGTGTTGCTACCGAGGAATGGAGGCGTAAGGTGCGAGATTATAGTTGCATAGGAGCGTCGTTTGGCAATAAGGCTTTCACCGACGTTGCCAATAGTGTAGAGATAGAAGTGAGGCAGAGGACCAATCATTCGGTCGGACCAGTCGGCATCGGAAAGAGCAACCTGCTTTTGGGGTGTGTATTCAAGTCCGCCATGCGTGCCGAAGTGGATGACTGCGTCGGCATGAAAACCATGGCGCATCCAGAGGTACGAAGCGATGAAAGGGTGTGGCGGAGCGTCGCCAGTGCCGTGCACAATCTTAAAGGCATTATCGCCAGTGCCAGCCATATTTTGAGGCAAGAGCACAACGTTGCCAAAGTCGAGACGTGCAACGGCAATGTTGTCTTCATCGACAGCCATATATGAGCCGGGAAAACGCCCATGCTTACTGATCACCTCGTCGTAGGCAGATGGTCGGAGCGTTTGACTGACCCACTTTTCGTAGTCGGCACGGTTGACAACAAGCGGATTGCCTGTGCGCAAGAAATCATCGAACGCCCCATGAGCATAGGTGCCTAAGACTGCTCCTTGCTTCATAAGCAGACGTTGCAATTCGTCGGCACTTGCGGGTAGGTTGTTGACCTTGTAGCCTTCGGATTGCAGACGGAGCAGAAGGTTGTAGAGTGAGGGGACGACTTCGAGGCCAGAAGCCGTGAGAGCAGACTGACCGGGACTCTTGAAATAGTAGATGGCGATACGTTTTTCGGCATTGGGCTTGCGCGCAAGGGCCACGTGCATACTGACGGACTCAACAAAATCGTCGAGACGTTGGGGTATGGCATAAACTTCTTGCAAGCCCTCGGAGTTAACGCGATGAGCAAAAACTGTTTGCGGACGAATGGCTCCATCGATTTCGGGCGTAACGATGCTTTGGCTCATGAATCCGCCACTCATGCCGAGTTTGTCGGCTTCCCAATCGGAGTCGAGTCGATTGACATTGAGTGGACTAAAAAGTGGTATGTTGCGCTGAGTAAGGTAGCGCACGACGTGGTCGCCGAGGCGTCCATGTGCCATGTTGATGACGGCAACAGGGCGAATGGAGTCGACACGAGGCGTGCGCACAAACGATGCAAACGAACCTATGACATAGGGAGTAAAACCACGTTTTTCGAGAGCAAGAGCGATGTCGGCAGCAGAGCCCATTTGCCCAGTGACGACAATTTGCGTAGGATTGCCAGACAATAGTTTGTGAGAACGTAGATAGTTTTCGTAGTCGGCAATGCTACCGAAGCCAAGTTCTTCTCCGTCGGGATTATCAAGGTCGGGATGAGTGAGAAGATAGGTCTTGCGGTCAGTTGGTGGGTCGATATGTCCGCAACTAACAATTTTGTGGTCGATATGTGTACGGACGTAGTTGAGCATGGAGCGATAGTTCGCTCGCGAGGCTCCACTAAGATAGTTAATGAGAGTGTCGGCAGTGGTGTCGTCGACCGAGACTATATGATTGTCTGGATTAGTAGAGGCAGTGGTAAGTATTGGCTGTCCGCAAAGACCTGCGACTTCGAGTGCATCGTGTTGTTCGGCGGTCAGTCGTAGCCCCATGCCATTGACAAAGACCATATCGTAGTCGTCGATATGACTGATGTCGTCGGGACCGATATCGTCTATTTTAACGAAGGAATTGGTGTTGGCACGCGATATTTCGCCGAGCTGAATGACTTGATAGTTGAGGAAAGCGACACGCGTGGCAGAAAAATATTTTTTCCACAAGAAAATGCCACCGCCAATGAGTGCAATGCACAACAAGGCAAGCGGAACAGTACGTTTTAATTTCATTTGCTAATGTCTACGCAGATTGATTAAACGTGTAAAGTTGAAGTTTTGCGCGTCGGTAGACAATAGACAAATGTGAGTATTTTATTTGTCGGAGACGGGGCGAATGGGGAGACCTGAAGAGCGAGCGAATGACGAAATCTTGCCCTTTTTGCTTTCTGTAAACCGAATGTACTTGGCCATAGAAATTTGTTCAGTATCTAAATCAGACGTCCAATAAGAGCCTGTTTCTTGCCACCCATAAAAACCAGACTCTTCGTAACGACCGACAATCGGCAAAAAAATGGAATTGCCATTAGTCTTTGAGGTTATGGTATATCCGTTCGGTGTTGTGGCATCGGCGGCAGACTGCCAAGTCCATAAACAATTGTTTATCAACTCATTACATTCTTCAACAGTTGGCATACGCCAGTTCTCTCCAAGTTGAACGTAGGCAGCGTCATCGAATAAAAGAAGGCGTGTAAATCCATCTGCCTCTGAATATTTGGTAAGAGAATATAAATCACTATCACAATATGAATAGGTCTTTGGACTATACAAATCTTTCGTGTCTACTTCGCCCCACGCATAGTAGTCGCCAGCAGAGTAAGCGTTTTTAGCGCCCAAATTTTTGTTGCACCAGAGGACAGAGAGTCCGAGGTCGACGGCTTCGTAGTCGACTTCTGGCACGACGCTCACCGATGGGGTTTCAGGTTCGGGGTCGTCGCTATGCTTTCGGCACGAGAGGAACATAAGACTTGCTGACAGAACTATGAGTAGAGACTTTCGTAGCATAGTAATTCGGTTTAAGAAAAGCGTGCCAGCAAACCTTGTGCAAGATATGCCGACACGGAGAATTATAATAATGTGAAAGTGTGTGTGTGCTTTTATCTGTGCAGACCACGTCGGGCAACTGCCTTACGTTTGCCAGAACCAGAGTAGCTGTAACCCATAATAGGCTCGGAGCAAGGAACTGGCTTCATCTTGTAGGAGCGTCGACGGAGGTCGTCTGGTATGAGACGATAGATGAGCGACACTTCGTGAGCGCCATCGCCAAATGAGCTAAAATCGGAGACGGTCAGGTCGTAGCTATAACCCAATCGGAATGGTCCGATGTTGACACCAACATTGGGGATGACAGCGTCGGTGTTGCTAAGTTCACCTGCGACCTTAAAGAAGAGACCACGATAGTTGACACCAACTTCTATGGGGTAGTAGTACCACGAGGCACCAAGCATCAATTGGTTAAACTGATACTGATGTTGATAGAGGATGTGGAACGTTATGGTTTTTGGTTCAGAGCCTCGATAAGAAGGTTGGTAGGTTATGCGATAACCACCAAAAACCGTCGTTTTGAGACCTATTTTGTCCTTTGCGTCAGTAAACGAGATGTCGGGTTGCAACATGTGGTTGAATGTTATGCCAGCCCAAAAGTCGTCGTTATATGCCATAATAGACGCAGACGCATCGAACTTGCTGACCTTCGTACGCTCTATTTCGAGGCTCGTACCATTGCTCGGAGTAACGACACCATCGGCGGTGATGTCGGTAAATGTTATCATCTTATCGACGCCTATTGAACGATTGCGAAAATCGAACGATATGCCAGGACGAAGAAAGATGTCTTCGAGCAATTCGAACTCATAGGCATAGTTGAGGGCAATGGTATGATCCATTATAAGTCCCTTACCAGCATTGTCGCAAAACCACATCAGACCGAGACCGCTGTTATAGCGATTGAAGAAATAATCGACCGAGAAGGCGTAGTTCTGATATGCGCTGCCAACACCTGGCCACTGGTTGCGATAGTTAATGCCAAAGCGAGTGCCGTTGGTAAGGCCTGTAAATGACGGACTTAGGTAGAGCGGAGCTTGGTAGGTCTGCGAGAGCTGAGAGTCTTGAGCTCTCGCAGAAACCAAACTAAGTATTGTAGAGAGGCAGGCTACCGATATTTTGACGAAGCTCTTCATGATAAACTTTTCCATGTGTTTGCGAGATTATTTTAAGATGAGAACTTGACCAGATTCGGTATACTCCTTGCCGCTGACGAATCGTCCCTTGGCCACCCACGTGTAGACGCCCTCGGGTGCTATGGTGCCATTGAATGAGCCGTCCCAACCGATATTGATGTCGTCGGTCTCAAACATTAGCTGACCCCAACGGTTGAAGAGTTGCAGATGGAAAGTCTCGACGTCTTGGTAGACGGGTCGGAAGTTGGCGTTGACACCATACATGCTGTTGATGCCGCTGACATCGGCACGAGGAGCAAAGGTGTTCGGGAAGACTATGAATCCGCCTCGACGAGCTTCGATAAAGCTTTCTTTGACCGTATCGGCTTGGCAACCATGCTCATTCCAAACGGTGAGACTTACAGTGTAGAAGCCCTCTTGACCGTAGAGATATTGCGGGTTCTTTTCGTCGCTTGTCATGCCGTCGCCAAAGCTCCAGAGGAATGTGGAGGCACCCAAGCTACGATTGATAAAGTGAACCTTATCTTGTGGCAGATAGACAAGTTGCGGATTGGCATCGAAACTTGCTGTTGGGTGGTCGTAGACGGTGATGAAGAGCGAGTAGGTGTCGGACATGCCATCGGGTCCAGGAGTTTGGAGACGCACCTCGTAAGAGCCTGGCAACTGGAAGGTATGTTGCGGGTTACGTATGGTACTGGTCGTTCCATCGCCGAAGTCCCAGTTAAACTTAGTGGCACCTTGGCTCTCGTCGGTGAAGCGGACTGTGAGCGGGAAGCAACCGTCTTCGTAGTCGACGGTGAAGCCAGCCGTGGGCACAATCTTGTAAGTTATAGACACTTCGTCGTAGGCTTCACAATCGTCGGTCTTAATAACCCAACGGAATGTATTGACGCCACGCGACAGACCACTGACATAGGTGTGATAGTCGGTCGGGTCTTCGAAGACTATGTCTTTCTGATTGCCAAGGACTTCCCAGTAGCCATTCAGACGTCCGGGGTTACCAGCATTGAGTTGGTAAGAGCTTTCGTAGGTTACGTCGTTTTCGCCTGCGTAGGGCTCAGCCTTTTGGCTCCAAATGGTTACGTCATCTTCAGTTACACAGCCGTCGAATTCGACTGTCCAGCGGAGAATATTCTCACCATATTCGAGACCAGTAAACTCTGTCTTCGCATCGGTGCTATCAGCTGGTACACCGCCACCTTGCAGTACTGTCCACTTACCCTTACCGATGTTTGGCACATTGGCGTTCATGAAGGTGTGGTCGTAGCATAGTGTCTTGTCGTCACCTGCCACAGCCTGGTCGGGTATTAGGTAGGTAATGGTTACTGTATCCATCGACTGACATCTTTGCAATACGCCATCCTGCATAAACTCGTTGGTTATTACCCAAACGAACTTGTTCTCACCGAAGAGAAGGTTAGTAACGGTAGCTTTCGGGTCGTGCAAGCCGTCGGGATAGGGCGAGTCTTCGCTACTGAGGCGGAACGAACTGGTTGTGTAGTAATTGCCGTCGGCATCTTTAGAGAGTTCGGAGGCATTACCTGAGATTATCATCCACTTACCAGTACCTACGACAGGCACGTTGGCATCGAGCACATGCTCTGTGTCGCATATAGGAGCATCTGGTCCTGCATCGGCCTTCGTGGCACCCATTTGGTGGATGGTCAGGTAGTCGGATTGAGAACACTTACCCTCTGTAGATGTTGTCCAGACAAGATAGGTGTCGCCATAGGCCAGACCAGTAATCTTCGTATGCGGACTATTGGGGTCTTCAATCTGACCGCCACCAATGTCTTCAATACTCCACATGCCCTGACCATAGGTTGGTATGATGGCCTTGAGGTTGTACTCGTCGGAGCATAGCCAAACTTCTTTCTTGCCATTCTCGTTGGGCAAGATGCCGACATCGGCTGGGCTTGGCGTCATGTTGCGGATAAGTACGTCATCGGTGCTTTCGCAGACTTGTACCATAGTTTCGTAGAACGTACGATTCTCGAACTGTATGGAGTAGTTGTTACCATTGTACTGTATGTAGCCATCGACAATTGGATAGAGCGAACCACCTATTTCGACTTTGCCAGTCTCCTCATCGATGTCATAACGAGTGCCATCGACAACTATGTAGCGGATTGTCTGCATGTTTTGGATAGGTATTTCGCTACGATTCTGTACAACCCAACGGTAGGTGTTATCGCCCTTACCTATGGTTATCTTGGCATAGGGGTTAAACATGCTACTGTCAGTAGCTATGTCGTTGGCATCATCGCGGATAATGGTGTCGCCATTGCCTGCTGTGGTAACGAACTTAGTGCTATCCGTATTCCAATTGGCAGTACCTGCAATGGTTACCCAATGACCGATACCTATTTCTGGTGTACGAGCTTCGAGGGTTACCTCGTCAAGACATGTTTCTTGCTGAGCACCTGCATTGGCTTTGCTTGGGTTACCATTGAAGATGGTTACGTCAGCATAGTCCTTACAGCCCTTGTAGTCGGTTGTCCAACGGAGGACGTTGGCACCCGTACCAAGACCTGTTATTGTAGTGTTCGGGTCGTTGATGTCTTCGAAGATGCCAGAGCTCTTTGCACCGACGATAGACCATGAACCCTTGCCAGGTGCAGCCGAAGAAGCGCGAAGGACATAGGTGTCATCGCATATCTGATCGTCGTCGCCAGCATTAGCATTTATCTTGTTATAGTTGACCGTCACGTCGTCCATAGAGACACAAGTGAAGCCACCATTATAGATACGCTTGACTACCCAACGATAGCGGTTGCCGTTGACAGAGAATGGAATGTCGGTTACACGAGTGGTGCTCTGGTAGGGCGTTACGATATTGCCCGCACCTTCGGCCACTTCCCAATAGCCACTTTCGACTTGCTTGCCAGGAACGATGCCCTTACCAATTTCCTGAGCAGTGAGGATAGTTTGGTCAGAGGTACACAGATTTTGGTAAGAAGAACTGATGACAGCATCGGTAGAATGGTTATTGAGGATAACGACCGTGTCGGACGAAGGACATTCAAGGTAGTTGACAGTCCAAATGAGGACGTTTTCGCCTGCGCCGAGGTTATGAACCTTGGTGTGTTCGTAGGTCGGGTCTTCAAACGTGCCACGTCCTCGACCAGCAGCAATGCTCCACATACCCGTGCCCGGACTTGGGTTGTTAGCAGCAAGTCGGACGGAGTCGACACAGATGGGTTGCACAGTACCTGCAACGGCTTGTATGAAGATGTTGTTGAGCACCGTTTCGTCGGTAGAGTAGCAACGATGATCTCCTTCGCCATTGACGATTACCCAACGGAATCGGTTGTTACCAAAGGCGAGTCCGCGAACATCGAGGCTTTGATTGTTGGTGCCATCACCTCGACGGAGGTAAACACGGTCGGTAAGGACTTCGGCTGTGAGTTCAGCAGCTGGGTTGTAGACAATGTTACCCTGAGAATCGTAGGTGTAGCGTCCATCGGCGTCGAGGACTGCTTCACGTCCGCGAGCAACCTCTGGCACGATGCTATTCCAGATTCCGTTAGCAGCAGCCCATGCTGTTCCGACACTATCGGCACGATAGTAGAGACCAGTGGTAAGGTCTTCGATGATGTTGAGCGAGCCATCGGTCTTATAGTGGACGTAAAGTTTGTGCCCAACGATAGAACCAGTGTCGCCTGTGGCAACCAGTACTACATAATCATCGTTGCGATACTTACTGGTTGAGATATTGTTGCCCTTAGCATCGCGAGCTACGAAGCGTCCGGAGCCCTCGACAAGTTCCCAATAAGCCTCGGTGTAATACATAGGCTTGTTGCCCGAAAGTACACCATCGGAACCACAGACTGTCAGAGGATCGTCAGGTCCAGCATCGGAGTCGGATGGCTTATTGTTGCGTATGACAACTTCGTCGCTCGTCGTACAGTCGCCACCCTTATCGGTCGAGATTTCCCAAACGAGATGGTTGATACCTGGTGCGAGGTCGTAGGCGTAGTTACCATTGAACTTAGCGGAACCACCAGAAGCTACACGCCATACACCAGTACCATAGGTCGGGCTATTAGGATTGAGCTGTATGGTGCCGTCGCAAGTGTAGAGCGTATCACAATGGTTATTGAGACCACAAGCCCAAGCGTCGTCAGCACGATCGTTTTGTATGCGGACGGTATCGACACTCTGACAATAGTTGTTCGATATGCGATATACGAAGATGTTCATGCCCTGCTTGAGACCCGACACACGTGGTGTACGCGAGTACTTAGCATATTTCAGCACATCGGAAGCCAAAGTGTCTATCACGACGTCGGCATAGTCAGAGGCTGCTGTACTACCAGTCTTCTTATAGTAGGCCGACGACATTACGACAGCCTCCATAAGTTCGCGGTCGAGAGTAGGCTCTGCATTGGCAGCCGTTGAGTTGAGCATGACAGGGTCGGAGTTGGCATCCATGTTCATCTGACCAGCACCAGACACTGTTACCCACTCGTGCTTGGTTACGACAGTCTCGATGAGCTTCGAACGAGGTACTTGTACGTCGTCTACCATATCGTAGCCATCGACACCCCATACTTCGTAGGCACCTTCTTTGACATCGTTACCTTGCAGCGTAGTCTCGCTACCGCAAATAGCTTGTACACCCGTACGGTCTTGACCAGCATCGGCAGTGGTAACCGACATATTCCATACTTGTACGGTATCGGTCGAAGGACCTGAGTTGTACGTGATAGTCCAACGGAACGTGTTGCGACCCTTTTGCAGACCTGTAACGGTTGTGTGTGGGTTGCGTATGTCAGCAAACTCACCAGTACCATAGACTACCGACCACTGACCAATACCATTGAACGGACCGTTGGCATTGAGAGTATATGTGTCGGAGCAGTTGTTGTATACATCAGGACCTGCATCGGCTTCGGTAACAGAACCATTGTCGATACGTACGGTGCTGACAAGTCGACATTCGTTGTTTGTAACAACCCAGTCGAAGAACGACGTACCAGAAGCAAGGTTGGTCACGGTAGCATGTGGGTTGTGGATGTCGGAGGGAGCAATATAGCCACCACCCGAATTGAGTTGCCATGTGCCCTCACCGAAGCCTGGAGCTACCTCATGAGCATTCATCTGAGTAGAGTTGGTCTTATTCTCGTTGCCAAGAACGATTGTCGAACCTGCCCATATGGAGTAGTCGTTGAGGTTAGCATCGATATCTTGTCCGACAACCTTCGGAGTGTTATTTGTAATGACTACCGTATCTTGGCTTACACAGTAGTTGTCGCCAGTCATCTTGACCGCTACTTCCCAAACGATGTAGTTGTCGCCCGAAGAGAGACCACCCACATAAGCATTGGGGTTGCTTGTATCAGTAATTGTGGCTGAGCCAAGACCAGATACGGGTCGCCAAGTAAGGATGCTGTTGGGTATGCCTGGGTCGACACCATGCAGATAGGTATCTTGCTGACATACGGTGGTGTCAGCACCTGCGTCGACTTCGATAGAAAGGTTGGTCATCACTTGGTCGGCATAAGACATACAACCACCCTCGATAGAGGTTATTATCCAGCGGAAGACATTCCTACCCATACCAACGTTGCGGACGATAGAGTTGGGCGAGTTGCGAGTGTCGCGCCACTTGATAGAGTAGCTGGTGCCGTCCACATCGATTGCATTGTTCTTGACATAGTAGACTGTACCATTTATACTAGTCTCACCCTTCGAGATGGAGTAGTCGACACCGCCCACGGTGATGTAGTATTCGCCTATTTCACCATAGCCTTCAAGAATCTTCCAATAGCCAGTCTCGTAGTCGGTGTTGATTGCCGAACTTGGGTGGTCATTAGCAATGAGGTCGTTATCTCCATTGCCACAGACGAGACGGGGCGACTTGACTTCGGCTGTCGTTACGCGGTTGTTGTTGATAGTCATGCTTGCAGAACTTTCGCAACCTTCGTTATTGACAGTCCATGTGAGTACTTGCGGACCTCGTCCGAGACCATAGACAAATGTCGAGGGACTCGATGCGTCGTCGAAATAAGCCTTACTGGTGACGACGTTGCCTTGCTTGTCGACCGTTTGACCAAGATCCCAACGTCCCCAAGCAACAGATGGTATGCCGTTGACGGGTGCCGAGATGGCAATGGTGTCTTTACATGTGTTTTCTATGTTGTTTCCTGCATAGACATCGAGCTTAGCGTTGTAGATGTTGACGCTTACGCTTTGCGAGCAGTCGCCATTCTTGCTGGTGTAAGTAAAGATGTTGTCTCCGTGCGACAAGCCCGAGATATGAATCTTATGGACTTTGCCTGCAGCCTCTTCGGCAGCATCGAAGGTTACGATGCCTCGACCTGTGAGTTTGCTCCACGAAGCACGTTGTCCAATGGCGTTTTCAACATCGGCAACCTCGGCATCGTCAGGATGATCAAGAGGATTGACATAGTCGGGGTTGAAGAAGTGACCTTCCATGTCGATGTCGTCGGCACAGACAACATAGCGGTAGAATGTGCCAGCCACTTTCTGGTCGCCTTCGGCAGCGTATACTTCCATCATCTCACGCGTAATCTCGAAGTCTTCAATGTCTTCGCCTGCAGCGTTCTGACGACCTGTGATGTAGATACGTGGTTCATCGGGACGTGTGTTGTTGAGCGAGATGGTATCCCAGCTTTCACAGTTGTTTTGCGTGATTGTCCACTTGAGTGTCGTGTGACCACGTTGGAGCTGCGAAATCCAAGTGTCAGACTGAGTAGCATCGGAGATGTTGACAGTGCGAGGCGTTTCGCCTGGTGCTGTGTAGACGCTCCAAAGTCCTGTACATCCTTCGGGTACATTAGTGCCACTGAGCTGTGTCTGACCATCGCAAATAATGGTCGGGAAGGCACGTACAGAGATGTTGAGGCTATTGTTGCGGATGACAACTTCGGAACTATCCATACAGCCAGCTTCGGTGGTAACCACAATGCGATACTTATTGTCGCCTTGTGTGAGGTTCTCAGCCTTGAAGGCTGTAAACCAGTCGCCACTTGTGATGTTGGAGTAGGTGCGTTCGTCGTCGGCATCATGAACAGAGAGTACAGAGCCACCACCTACGACTTTCCAAGTTACCGATTGCCAGAGGCTACGATCGGAGTTTGTGGAGTGCATACGAGGCATTTCGTTGCCACAGATATTCTCATCGATGCCTGCGTTAACCTTTGGCAGAGGAGTTATGACGATTGGGAATTGCTCTGACCATTCACCATAGCCACAACTGTTGACACCGCGTACTCGGACGTAGCCCTTGACGAGGCTTACCGTCTCATCAACACGAACGACAATGCTCTGAGTTCCTTCGCCATAGTCGAACGACATGCCTGCAGGAAGTTCCCATTCGTAAGACGAAGCATTATCGATTGCGTCTACACTGAATCGGATGTCAGTTTCGCTCTGGCAGAACTTATTGTCGACATCAGGATCGTCTTTTGTCTTGCCATAGACCATAATCTGACCTGCTGGCTTAGGCAAATAGTTGACAGGCACGAGGAGCAGGCGACCTTGGCTTGCTTCGCAGTCGTTAAGAGCACGCACTTCTATTTCGCCATCGGTGTAGTCGCGTCCAACGTTGACAGTTATGTGTGTTGAGCCCTGACCTGTTGTGATGGTCATACCATCTGCCTGACCCTCATTGGGCACTATCCAGCGGTAGCCAGTTGCATTTTCTACGTCGTCAATCCAGAACTCAATACCCTTTTCACCTTGGCATACGACATCGACAGGTACAGAGACTCCGTCGACAGACTTTTGAGCATGAATGATTGTGGGCACCTTAGGCAATTCCTTGACGGCAATGGTTACTTTCTCGTCGGCATAAGAAGCGACGGGTGGGAAGCAACTATTCTTGTCGAGAATGCCACTGACAAAGTATTCGGTGGTCTTGGTTGGGCTAACAGCCTGACGGATGATGTAGTAGGCCACTTCTTCGCCAGCCATTATGTTGTGGTTCTCGTCAGATATTTGTTCGCCATTGATATTGTAGGCTGTGCCATAAGATTCGGCAATGGTGTTGGCCATCTGACGACGGTCGTTCATATAGTAGTAGGTTATAGTGAACGGTGCCGTTCCACCAGTAACGTGGAATTCGAGGTTAGCTTGTTCACCCTGACAGATGGTACGGCTACCGAGCAAAGTAACTGTAGGTATGCTGTTGACAGAGATATTGGCAGTGCCGAGCTCGACATTCTGCTTGGTCTTTTCGTCGTGCATATCGCTTGCGCAGTTCTGGTCGGATACGCTGACAATCTTCAATGTTACATCGCCATCGTGGCGTGGTGTGTAGGCATAGGTGTACGGAGTCTCAGTTATGGTGAGATTTTCGTTAATAGTGCCGTCGGTTACCACCACGCTCCATGGAGCAGATTCGGTTGGCGATAGGTCGATAGTCGCATCGATTGTCTCACCAAGACATACACTGAAGTCGCCATGTATGAATGCTGTTGGACGTGGACGGAAATCGACTATTTCTGCTTCGACGTCGAATGTACCTCGTCCGCAAGCTTCGCTACCACCCTTTTCGTAGACGGCCTTTATGGCATAAGTAGATGTTGTCTTATTAGTAATAGGGAAGACGAATGGCGAACAATCTACTTCGTAGGTGTAGTCGACGACAGAGTTTTCGCTAACAACAACCATGAGCGGACGTTCGGTAACATCCCAATTGGTGGTTACAAGCTTTAGTTCGACACTATCATCAGCACAAGCATAGAAGTCTTCGCGCGTAGAGACTTTACTCAACTCAACATGTGCTTCGGGTTGATGTATGATAACAGTGTCGGTGAGGAAGCAACTTGTATTCTGATTATACTGGTCAGAACCAGTCTTTTGTCCACCATCAACAACGGTGATGTAGTAGACACCTGCATGCAAGTCGGTGTAGTCGATGGTCAGTTTGCCATCGGCAAGAGATGCATTGCCAGAGTA
Source organism: uncultured Bacteroidales bacterium (assembly GCA_937892095.1). Lineage (GTDB taxonomy): Bacteria > Bacteroidota > Bacteroidia > Bacteroidales > Marinilabiliaceae > W3P20-009. The sequence continues at coordinate 13,427 of CALAVC010000057.1, forward strand.
GCCAAGTTGCCTAGAGACAATATTAGAGTAGTTATTAGGACCGTAGACTACAACCTGATAGTTATTGAAGACTTCTTTGAGGATAGGCTGTCCGTTGTCGTCGGTCCTGACGTTGCCCTTGTCGTCTTCTTCGTAGGCACGTGCACCACCACTCACTTCGAGTTTAAATTCGCCCGTGCGAGCATCGAAGCAATCAACGTCGCTAATGCGATTCTTGACAAGTGTGAGTGTGCTTGGTTCGACAATTACCTTCACTTGTTGTTGGAAGTGAACCTTGTTGGCGTCGGTAACGTCGATGGTGTAGGTGCCAGCAGCAAGACCAGTGAGGTTGAGCGAGCTGACATTGGTAGCCTGACGGACAATCTTACCTTCGCTTGTCTTTGCAACTATGTAGTAGGGTATTGTACCACCCGTTACGTCAACGTCTATCTTACCATTATCATCGCCTTGGCAAGGTTCGACATTTGTCGTATAGACTTGTACATCAAGAGCTTCGTTGGGCTGGCTGACGTGTATGCGTTCGACAGTTGCTTCACAACCATTTTCGTCAGACACTTCTACCCAATACGTGCCATAGGTAAGACCTTTGACGTGGCTTGTATTGTTGGAGCCAGGATAGAAGACGTAGTCGTCATCATCGACTTTATGCCAGCTATAGGTGTAGGCACCAGAGCCACCCGCTACGCGGACGGTTATCTCACCATTATTGCCACCATTTTCGGTTACATTAATGATGTCGGCACTTTCTACAGTAGCTGTGAGCAAGTAGCGAGGTTCGTCGACAGTGATGGTATTAGAGGTAACTTGACAACCCATGTGGTCGGTAACGGTAACTTGATAGTCGCCAGTGCGCAGACCGCTTATGCTTGGGCTATTGCCAAAGTTTGTGCCAGCACCACTCCAACTATAAGAGTACTTACCATTGGCATCGGGAGTGCCACCACTAACTTCGACACTTATGGCACCCGTCTTTTCTCCCTTACAGAGCACATCGGTTACATCGATGGAAGAAATGACGAGTTCTTCGTCGCTACCGCCCACGGTGTAATTCTTCGTAACAACGCAACCAAGAAGTTCGTCGGTGATGGTTACAGAATACTGACCACGGTCAAGACCTGTTTGGTCTTCGGTTGTCGGACGGAGGTTAGCGGCCGTACCTACCCAAAGGTAACTATAGTCGCCAGAGCCACCTTGTACTGTAAGGTCGATAGCACCGTCTTGACCACCAAGGCACTTGACATCATTAATCTTTTCAAGTACAACAATGTTGTGGTTGTGTCCGACTGTAGCGTCGAGTTCGACTTTGCAACCATTGTAGGAGCCTGCTTCGCGGTCGATCCACTCAAAGTCGGCACTATAGACTATGAGGTGATAGTCGCCAGCTTTGAGACCGACTTGGTTGGCTGCGTTGACTGTAATGCCTGCACCATTTTCGGTAGACCATTCGTAGGTGTAGGGAGTGCGTCCACCATTGACAGAGATGCTTATGGCGCCATCGAACTGACCCTCACAAGTTTCGGGTGTGATACCGGTTACCTTGGCTACAAGCGGACGAGCAAATTCGTAAGTACGTGTGAGTGTACAACCATTGCGACCATTGGAGGCATCGCGTACGGTAACAGTGTAGACACCATTACGCTGGCTTGTAAGGTTGGTATAGCTCAAGACGTTGACACCATCGGTATGATATGTTGCGGCGTGGTCAGAAGATATACCTTCGCCAGACCATGTAATGGTGTAGGCACTTGTGCCAGTAGCAGTGAGGCTCTGATCCTTAATGTCACTTTCGGTCCAGTTCCAACCACCAGTGAGACCTGTTATTTCAAGACCACCATTGGCACCTTCGCAGTCGACCTCGGTAGGTACAAGGTTGAAGTCGATAGCTGCGGGTTCGTAGACTTGGAAACTCTTAGTCTCGCGGCAGCCGTTGGCATCGGTGACGGTAACAGAGTAGTTGTGTTGGTTGAGACCGGTTATGGTAGACGTTGTCTGACCATCGTCCCAAATGTATGAGTATGGTTCGACACCACCCTTGACAGTTATAGACACCTGACCATCGTTGCTACCCGAGCAGGTTACGTGCTTGACGGTTCCTGCTATTTCTATTTGTTCGGGTTGGAGGATGTCTACAACAATGGTCTTGGTACACTGAGCACCAGCCACAGAAAGGTTAGCCTCGGTGCTATTGTCGGTAACGACAAGTGTGTAGGTGCCAGCACGCAAGCCAGAGATGCTTGCTTGGTCTGCATTCTCGATGGTAGCGGCAGTGCCGTCGGCAAATACGCCAGTCCATGCATAAGAGTAACTACCAGAGCCACCAGTAACTTCGGTGAATATGGCACCTTCTTCGCCAAGGTAGCAAGCTATGTCGACCTTCTTGTACGAGATGCTTAGAGGCTCGGCAACTACTACCGATTCGGTAGCAGAGCAGTTGTGTGCATCGCGAACGGTGAGTGTGTATTCACCACCCTTATCGGCCGAAAGACTACGTACGATGCGTAGGTCGCCATTTCCGTCAATCTCGCTCGAAATGTCGCTCCAAACAAGGTTAGAACCCGTACCTGTTGTGTAGTATAGGTTGTTTCCTGCACCACCAACGATTGTAGCGGTTATCTTGTGCTGATGAACGTCGCAATCTACTTTTTCGTCAACGAGGGTTACGCTGAGGGCTGTGGGAGCAGGTTCTACGGTAACATTCTTCGTTATGGTGCAACCAGACTGGTTGTCAGTCATAGTGAGGACGTAGGTTCCGGGAGCGAGCGAAGTGATGTTCTTTGTGTTGGCGTTGAAATTGTTGCCAGTCCAAAGGTAGGAGAGTTTGTTTTCGTATTCGACGCCTGCAACATTGGTGATGTATATTGCACCATCGTTGTTGCCCGAACATTGTTCGGCTACTGGGGTAGCCTCGACAATGATGTTGTGTACGAAGTCGAGCGTAAAGTCGGCTGTAACGGAGCAATTCAGAGAATTGCTAACGATGACGCGATAGTCGCCAGCTGTTAGGCTTGTAGCATTTTGATTGTTAGCTCCGAGGTCGAAGTCTTTCCACTCGTCATCGACCTTACGTTGCCAGAGGTATGAAGGCTCTTCATCTGTGCCACTTACTGTTATGTCTATCTGACCATCGTTAATGCCTTCGCATGTTGGGTTGCGAATCACACCCTCGACGTGCATGTTGCTGAGCGTGAAAGGTATGGAGACTGCACAACCATTGATGTCGGTAGAATAGAGGTCTTTGATAGTAAGGACGTAATTGCCCTCGGCAAGATTAGACCAGTCGTGTCCAGTGTCGCCAATCTTGGTGTTGTCGGACGAGTCGAACTCAATTGGCAAATAGTTGCCGTCGGCATCTTGCGCAGATGCAGTGAGGGTCGTTGCCCAATTACCATTGCGACGAGTTGCACTTGCAGGACCTGTAAGGTTGACAGAGTAGGAAGGAGTAGCGTCTACCCACGTGTTGCCTTGCAAAGCTTGAGTCATGCCACCCGACACCTTGAAGCTCAGTTTGCCGTTGCTTTGGTCGCAACTGATGAAGACATCGAAGTCGGCAACCTGCAATTTATTAGGTTGCGTGATGGCCTGAGGTTCTGCTGTTACCCACTGGCAGTCGTTAGCGTCGGTAATGGAGATGACGTAGTTGCCCGAAGCAAGGTCTGAGAATGTTATGGCACTTGTAGCTATGGTCTCAGAGATTATGTCTGAGGTTGCTGCAGTATTGTATACCTCGACGAGGTAGGGAGCAGTGCCACCATTGACCTTAACGAGGAGCTGACCATTTTGGTCGGCGTTGCAAGTGGTAACGTTGTAGGCAGTGATGTCGGCACTGAGTTGTTCAGGCTCGATGATGAGGAACTCTTTTGTTATAGAGCAGTTGGTCTCGAGGTTGCTGACAGTGACAGTGTAGACACCAGCACGTAGATTTTGTAGTTTATTAGTATTTAGCGTAGTTACGTCGGTAGGCTGTGTGTAGTCTGGGTTGACGGAGCCATCGGCGTTCTTGTAGGCTGGTAGTTGATCGACAGTCCAGCTATAGCTTATCTTAGAAGCACCCGAAACAGTCAGGTCGATAGAGCCTGTGGCCTGACCATAGCAAGATACATCTTCTTTGTTGTCGTGAGTGATGACAATTTCGGGATACTCGACAAGCGTGGTGTATTGCGAGAGTGTGCAACCAAGAGCGTCAACGACAACGAAGCGATAGTCGCCAATGGTCATGTCGTCGGTACCATTGGAGGCCTTGGTATATTCAAATACGTAGGCTTCGTGTTCGGCACTGAAGACGGCCTTTTCAGCATCATCGTTGTTTCGACGGACCTCGTAATACTTAGTGTCATCGTCGGCAACGAACGGAGTGCCACCATTCACAGTTAGGAGAGCACGTGCTGTGGAGAGCATACCTACATTGTCGCGTTCGCCGTAGCATGCAATGTAAGACTGATCGACAGAGAAACTTAGTGGACGTGCAGGCTGCTCAATGGTGATTGTAGCCGATTCGGTAGCACCATTAGCGTCGCGGAGAACAACAGTGTAGTTGCCAGCAGCAAGCTGACGGATGACAAATGTGCCACCAGGATATTCACTAACCTTCTCTATGCCGTTGACGGTTACAGAATAGGTTGGAGCACCATTGTTTATGCGGACAATTATGGTACCAGTCTCTTCGCCATAGCAGTTGACATCGTTACCCTTTTCGATGACGGCACTTAGAGCACCATTGTCGGATATGGTGAACGAAGTATCGCGCGAGCAACCAAGAGCATCGGTGATTGTGTAGGAGTAGCGTCCGGCAGCAAGACCGACAGCATGATACTGGTCTGTTTGTGGCAAGAGGTTGGCATCGCTGAGGACCATGTAGGTTGTGCCGCCTATGGTAACCTTGCCATCGACAACTGTGTATTCAGTGCCATCGACAGTTACCTTGTTGTCGCTTACGACATAGGTCTGGTCACCAACCTGTACAGTTTGAGTAGCAACTGCATTGCCCTTAGCGTCGGCGAGATAGTACCAAGTGATTGTGTATGGGAATACGCCACCAGTTACACCCGTTATTTGGAATTCGCCTGTTGCTACACCTTCTTTGATAAGGTTGGTAGCCACACCAGTCGAAGCGATGCGGTCGTTCTGGATAATGGAGTATTCTTCGGTTACGGAGCAACCATAGTAGTCGCTTACCGTGAGACGATAGATGCCAGCTGGGAGGTTGCCATTGTCGGCTACGGGGACGAGGGTCTCCGTTGCTCCGTCTGCCACTTCTACTTGGTCTTCGGCACCGACGTGGCTCCAAGTGTACTTGTAATACTTAGTGGTAGACGTTATGTTGCCGTCGGCATCGAATGTGTTGTATTCAAATGGAGTGCCGTTGACAATGGATACGTCAATGCTACCGAGCTCATCTTCGTAGCAGTTGTTGTCGACAATGGCGTTCTTACGGACTGCAAGCATCTTGAGTGAGCCATCGACACGTGCAGACTTCGTGATGGTGCAACCATTGCTGTTGTCAGTAACGACAACCTGATAGTTGCCACGGCTTAGGTGAGTTTGAGCGGCTTTGCCAGCTTCGATACCCGTACCATCGCCATACCATACGTAGGTATAGTCGCCCGAGCCACCATTGACCGTAACGTAGATTTGACCATCGTGGCGACCTACGCAGCTTTCTTGACCATTAGTTGTGGTTACATTAAGAGTTACGTCATAGCCTACGTAGTAAGGACCACCGACTTTCTGACAAGCATTGCCATGAGCATCTTTCTTGACCTTATCAGATACGGTTACGTAGTAGAAGCCAGAGGTAAGACCAGCTTGGAAAGCTCCATTGCCGTCGGCAATACCACTATTGAGAATAGGCGTTGTTTTTTCTTCGTCTTCAAAAGCTTCCCAATGATATTCGTATTGACCAGAGCCACCTTCGACAACGATGGTGATGGTACCATTCTTAGTACCAGAGCAACGAGCATGCGTAATCTTGGTGTCTGCCTCAACAATGTTGAGACCCTTGCCAAATTCGTAGGTGCGGCTAACCATACACGTTCCACTTTGTGCAACGTTGACGGTGTATTTACCTGTTATTAGAGAGCTATTGGAGTAGACATCTTGGTTGAGGGCTACACTACCTGGACCTGTCCAAGTGATGCTTGTCCACTTGCCATTTGCTGCATCGGTAGCTGCATCATCGGTAAACTCTTCAGAGGCCGTAAAGTCTATGCGGAGTTGACCATTCTGACCATCGCAATCGATGTCGGTCGGTACGAGATTGAAGTCGAGGTTGGCAGGTTGGTTGACAGTGAAGTCTTTGGTAGCTACACAACCATTGGCATCGGTAACGGTAACGTAGTACTTACCGTAACCAAGACCTGTTATCTTGGGTTCAGTGAGGTTGAGAACTTCAGAACCTGTGTTCCAAGTGTAGGAGTAGTTGCCAGCACCACCATTGACATCGAGCCATATTTCGCCATCGGTGAGACCATAGCAAGAAACATCTTTTTCGGTGCCACTGATGGTGATGGTGGATGGGTTGACAATTTCGTAGGTGAATGCGTATGCTTGGGTGCAAGTCTCGATGCCGTTAGAACCATGATCGGTGATAACGATGGTGTACTTGCCTGCGCTAAGGTTGATAGCGTCTTGGCTTGTACGATTCATTGCAACAGCACCATCGGCGAGCGAAAGTGTGCCATCGGAGGCTACACTGACCACACCTGAGTACCATTGATATGAATATGTGCCAAATCCGCCTACGGGCGTAATGTCGATAGCACCTGTCTCTTCGTTGTTGCAAAGGACATCTGTAATGTCGGCGGTGCAAGTAACAGGCGAAGGTATGGTAATGGTGCTATGCGCAACCTCGCAAAGTTTGCTATCGCGAATGGTGAGCGTAAACGTGCCACCATCTTGCAGACCTGTAACCTTGAAAGCGTCGGCAGTGGTCGGGTCGGCATTCCATGTGAAGGTACGAGTGAGGTCGCCACTCCAAGTGTAGGTGTACTCTGGCGAAGCGGAACGTGGTGTGCCACCGAAGACATTGTTGAGCGAGCCGTCAGCATTCAGCCAAGAATAGGTTTCGGTACCGACAGTAGCATCTTCACCAAATTCTTTGCCGTACTTGTTGAGTACCATAATGGTACGATTATCTGGGTCGCAGATATTGTCGACACGCAAACGGAAGTTGAGCACTTCGACGGTATCGACTTTATAAGTGTCGGAGCTGAAGCAACCATCGGGGTCGGTAACGGTAAGGACATATTCGCCCGGAGCAAGACCAGCAATGTTGAGTTGGTCGCTACTGAATCCTCCTACGCCAGCCCACGAATAGGTAAGCGTAGATTCGTCAATGTCGCCGTCGGTAAGGACTACAGGACGGATGGAGCCATCGGCAGAGTCGGAACAAGAGGGCTTAGTAATGGTAGGTGTACCGAAACGAATATTCTTAGAGTTGTCGAGGAGGAACTCACTGACGAGGTAGTGAGCAGACTCGGTCTTACCACCAAGACGGAAGTCGGCAGTAGACTCAGTATTATCGTAGTAGCCAGCATCGGATATAACGACCTTGTAAGAACCAGGTTTGAGGTTACCAATGACGCGTTGGTCGGCAAAGGCTGTGTTCTCAACAAAGTCAGACTGTCCCTTTTCTTTGACGTACCATTTGTAGGACAATGTCGACGCATTGCCGGTAACGTTTATACTAATGGTACCATCGCCTTCGGCACTGCTACAAGATGGGTTCTTTATGGTGCTTTCGAGGTTGAGAGCAACGAGCGAGAAACTTTGGCTTACGCGGCAGTGTTGAGGACTATTGAGGTCGGTAATGGTAAGCGTATAATCACCAGGGAGCAGACCTCGACTATTGCCAAGAGCATCTTTCCAGTTCCAATTGAGTTCGGAATCGAAGTTCGTAAGGTCGACACCAGTCTCTGCCGAGTGCTGATAGATAGATGTATAGCTACCTGCTCCTTCGGAGCCTGTGAGGACAAGCTGATAGCTATAGTTGCCATCGGCAGAGGTTATGCCACCTTGGATGTGGAAGTTGACAGTGCCACGGAAGACGTCGTCTCCATCAATGGTCTGCTCGTCGTAGGTATATGAGTTGAGGACAAGCGAGAGCTGTCCGGGCTCATTGACATTTTGGCTGACGAAAGTACCATTGGCAGGATAGGTGCATCCATTGGCATCTGTTACGCGGAACTTGTAGAGGTCAGTAGCGGCAGCGAGACCATTGAAGACATAGTAGCCCGTACGTGTAGTAACGGTTGGGTTGTCTTGTCCGTTGATGAAGTAGACTTCGTAGGGAGCAGTGCCACCAGTTATGTTGATGGTTATGCTACCAGATGGGTCTCCGTTGCAAGTCTTGACATCCTGTGCAGTGAGAGTGAAGGTGAGGAGTTCGTCAGGTTCGGTAATGACGTATGGACCTTCGAGTTTGGTGCATGCATTAGCTCCAGAGCCGAAGCCTGTTACTTCGACAAAGTAGTAACCAGCTTCGCGGTTGACTATGGAGGCTTGTGTCTGTCCGAGTTCGTTGAGGGCATAGGCACCACTGGCGACCTTATTGCCTACCGCATCGAAGGCTACAACGTTACCATCGGCATCGGTATAAGGACGAGCAGCATCGGCAGTGCTGACAAGTTGCCACCACTTATATGTCGGCAACGAAGCACCAGAGACGCTAACAGTAATGGAGCCATCGTTGCTGCTTTCGGTAGCGACGAGTGGGTCTGCATTGCCCACCTCGCCCTTACAAGAGACGTGAGTAATCTCGGCTGAGACAATGAAGTCGGTTGGTACGTCGTAGGTCTGAGTGGTCTGACAACCATTGGCATCGGAAACGATGACCGTGTAGGTGCCACCCTTAGTAACGTTGAGAGCGTCGCCATAAGTATCGTCGGCAGAACTGTTGGTTACACGCGATGGACCACTCCAATTGTAGGTGTAGGCCTTACGATCGGCTGCGCCGACACCACCCTTGAGGTCGTTAACTTGAATGGAGAGAATAAAGCTTGTGCAGTCGTCGACAGTGTGGCTGAGCGAGTAAGTTATTGGCTCTGGTTCGACTATCTGGAATGCATTGATGAAGTCGTCAGCAACCTTTTGGAGTTGTGCCTTGACATCAACATCTGTTTCTGCATTGGCTGCGTTTTGGAGCTTAGTGGCGTAAGAGGCACTTGTAATCTGACATCCTTCTTCGTCAGTAACGACAACAGAATACGAACCTGGTTGGAGACCACTGACTGCACGCGAACTTGGCAGACCACTAACCGCACCACTCCAAGCATAGGTGAAGTTGTCTGCAGCTGGGCTGTTGTTATTGAGTACAGATATTGTAATGGAGCCGTTGTCATCGGCATTACATGCGATGTCGGTCTTGACGGCTTCGAGTGAATAGTGCTTGACATAGGCTACGGACAAGTAGTCTTCGGCAGTTGCGATGACGTTGCCATTGGCATCTTTTTCTTCAACTACGACACGGTAAGCACCTTCGGGTCGGTTGTTGAGGATGGAGCGGTTGCGAAGAGCTGTGGCTTCTTCGGTTAGGTCGACAGCTGCGGTGAGACGGTCGGCATCATAGTACCATGTGTAGGAGAGATTGCCACCGAGCGAACCAACTACGTCGGCATGTAGTTCACCGTTAACAAGAGCTTCGCAACTGGGTTGCTTGACAAGGTTAATCTTGACGGAGAGTTCACTGAGGCTAAACTTGTCGGAGACTTGGCATATTGCAGGCATTGCGTAGACGTCAGCAACAGTGATAGTGTAGTCGCCTTGCGCAAGTGAGCCAACATAGATGTCGGAGCCAGAGATGACAACATCGGACGAAGCTGTAGAGAATGCGTAGGTTGTGTTGTCGGCTACTGTTGTGGCTGTGCGGTCGACAGTAAAGGTCTTGACATAGCCATCGCCAGAGATGGTTACACGATAACGGTTGACATCGGCAGAGGCTACACCACCAGCAAGGTTGAGCACTACGTGTCCTGCAGGATAGACGTGGTCAGAGGAGCCATCGTTGTAGGCAGACATGCTGGCATCGGCAATCGTGAGCGAAAGGCTTTCGGGCTTGGTTATGTAGACTATGCCCTCTGTGTTGCTATCGCCATCGGAATCAAATTCATCGACCATACAACCATTGGCATCGGTAACGGTTACTTGATAGAGCGCACCTTGACCTTCGGCAGAGCCGAGGAGACCATCGTACCATTCGTCGCCACTATCCGAAGTGATAGTCTTGGTATTGTCGGCTCCGTATAGACTGATGGTGTAGGGAGCAGTGCCCTTGCGAGCGACAACGTGTATGCGTCCGTTGCCTTCGTCGGCGCAACCTGTAGCATCGGTCTTGAAGACTTGTGCTGTAAGTTGTTCGGGTTGCTCTATTTGCATACCACTGAAGAATTTCTCGCAACCTGTTTCGGCACTACGACCTACGAGGAGAGCATAAGTACCTTGTGGCATGTCGGAGAGTCGACTGGTTGTGTAGCGAGCACCTTCGAGAGGCTTGTACCAATTGGCCATGTCGGAGCCAACACCCTGACGTGCACCAGCGTCGGTGCTTTCGCACTTCTCGTACCATTGGAATGTCGGATTGACAACGCCAGAGACCGTGGCTTGTATTTCGCCATCGCGCTTGCCATTGCAAGATGCATTGGTGGCAACGTAGGTCATTTCGATGTCTTCGGGTAACGAGTAGGTCTTTTCGACTTGGCAACCATTGGCATCGGTAACGGTAAGAGTGTAGTCGCCACCCTTAGAAACCTTTATGGAGTAGAAGTTGGCATTGGTTGGGTCCATAAAGTCGTCGTAGTTGACGCTGGTAACATCGGCACCACTCCAAATAAAGTTGTAGTGGGTTGTAGTATTGTTGCTTGCATCGACTTCGACAACGGGAGTGCCACCAGTGATGGCATCGGTCTTGTCGGAGACATCGACAGGATTGTAGACAGTTATTACACGGCTATAATCTTGGCAGTCGCGCTGCGTGGCATCTTCGTAGAGGTTGAACGCTATGCGGTCTTTGCTACCGACGAGATTACCAGCCTTTGTGGCTTGACAACCATCTTCATCGGTTACAACGATTGTGTAGGCACCCGGACGAAGATTTTTGATGTCTTTGTCGGAACTGGTGAATCCGTTAGGTCCTGTCCACTTGTATGTAAGAGCTTTGGTTTCATCGGCACCTTGGATGACAAGGCTTATCTCGCCATCGTTGGCAGCGTAGCAACGTTCGTCGACAATAGAAGGCATAATGGTTATGTCTCTGTTGTAGGTCATCTGGAAAGGTATCTCGATGTAAGAACCGACTTTCTTGTGGGCAGCGTTGTCGACAGTTGTCCAATCGGAAGAGTTGACAGTGCCATTGGCTCGGAGGTCGTAGATGCGGACGGCATAACGTCCTTCATCGAGACCAGAGACCATAGAAGCATTGCTATTGGTTGTCTGCTCGAGTTGGTAGAGGAATGTAGTAGCAGGGTCGGATGGGTCGGTGTAGACGTGGAACCACTTGTAGGTGACACCACCATTGAGTCCACTAACTTCAATGCTTGCCGAGCCATTCTTTTGACTTGCGCAGTCAGGATTGGTTTGCGAGAGCGTAGCAACAAGCTTATTGAGCGAGAAGGTTGTGGAGGCTGAGCAAGAAGAGCTTGAGGCCGAAGCATCGCGTACGGTTACGGTGTAGGTGTCGGCAGCAAGTAGACCGAGAGCATCGAGTTGTATGCGGACACCATCGGCAATGGCAGTTTCTCCGTTAGCAGCAACGGGGCTTTGCGTATCGATGTGCCACTTCTTGGCTGTACCAGTATTTTCACCCGCAAGAGTAACCTCGTAGATATAGTAGTTGACGTTGCTGACTGTCTGATAGGGGACACCTCCAGTTATGGAGACATCGGCTGTGCCAGCATAGTCGGATTCACTATGGTCATCCATTTCGTAGTCGCCCATGGCTATTTGAACCTTAGAGTATATGGGGACTTCGATTTCGTCGTTGGTGCCAGAGTAGCTACAGCCACGAGCGTCTATGACAGATATAGTATGATAGCCTGTCTTGAGACCTGTGAAGCGTTGGTCGCCTGTTTGGCTACTAACTGTTTCTCGACCATCGAGAGTAATGTCATAAGGTGCTGTGCCACCCTCGACACGTACGAGTACTTGACCATTGGCTACAGAAGCATCGCACGAACTTACTGTTACTGCCTCGAGACGTGTAATGTCGATTGCTTCGGGAGCTTCGATTTCGACAATTTGATCGGCCGTTGCATAGAGAGTACATGTGTTGCCTGCGGTGTAGCGAGAGTTGTCGCGAACAACAGGGACATAGAACCCAGCAGTAAGGTCGGTGTTGACAGCATTGACGAAAGTATGAGTAGCTGCTGACGCGTCGTGAGAGTCTGAGGATATGAAGGTTTCGGCATCAGACAACGTGTCGAAACGATAGAGCGAGTAGGAGAGACCTGAAGCTCCATTAGCGTTGATGGTTATGGAGCCATCGAAGCCATCAGGACACGTTACATCGGTCTTTGTAGTGGTAAAGTCGATGTGGCTTTGCGTAAATGTGAACTCTTCGGATATGGCTTCACAAGCAGAAGAAGCAGAGTTGCGGTCGACAACACGTAGGTGGTAGGTGCCTTCGGGAATGTTCTCGAAGACTGGCGAAGCGAGTACTGCACCACCTTGGTCGGTATAGGTATTATCGGCACGACGAACTATGTATTGTGCTTGCGTTTGATTGTCGCCAACGAGGTAGACTATGTAGCTACGATTGCCATCGACATCTCTGAGACCACCAGAAACGTTGAAGTTTATGCTACCAGTGTTAGCCTCGAAGCAATGCATATCGAGTGAAGTGAGGTCGGGCGTAACGGCAAGTTCTTCATCAGAATTAGAGATCTGTATGCTGGCTACACCTTCGTTACCATCGACATCGATAAAGGTGTTGATGGTTGTACCATTGGCATCGGTCAACGTGAGGTAGTAGATGTCGTTTTCGAGACCACGGAAGTAGTAGATGTCGGAGCCGTCGAGGTCGGTAAGTGTACTATTGGTGCGACCAGAGAGGACGAGCGTATAGGGTGCAACACCATTGAAAATGGTAACTGCTATTTGTCCATCGGCGCCACCATAGCAAGCATTATCTGTCTTGATGGCCTGCATGTAGAGACCTGCGTCGGAGAGACGGATAGAGACTTGTTTGGTTTCACAGTTATCGTCTTCGATAGTGGCGGTGTAGAGACCTGCAGGCAATCCGGTGATGTGGAACGAACCATTGTTCTTAATCTTACCACTTTCGATAGTACCGGCTTGACTTGCAAGCACAACGCCACCGTCAGAGGCTGTCCATGCAACTTTGTACTTATAGGAGAGTCCTTCGTAGGGGTGTCCGCCAGTAACATTAAGAACAATGTCGCCATCGGATGCACCACGAGTGGAGATAGGAGCTACGCTATAAGAATATTCGAGCGCAACGGGTTCGTCGAGAGTAACATCGACAGATGTCGTGCAACCAGCAGCATCGTTAATTTCAAAGTGATGGTTGCCAGAGGCTACGTTGTTGTTGAGGAGTATGTAGTAGCACTCGTCGGTGCGAGAAGTTGGTGTGCCATTAAGATTGATGTTGCGAACAACGTTAATGACTTCGGTGCGACGACGCGAACCACCATTGTCGGTATAGTAGAAGTAGCGTATGGTGTTGTCGAGAGCATCGACAGTCTCGTAGGGCGTACCGCCCATGACTTCGAGTAGTATGACACCATAGCTGCCATAGCACTTAGCAGACTGAGTAACCGTGTTGGCTTCGTTGCCCGAAGCAATGTTGGATACGAGGTCGTAGCCAGAGTCGGTTATTACACTGACGGTTAGTGGAGCGGTAGGACCTGAAACTTGGTCATAGGTCTTAGCAACGCGACAACCATAGACATTATCGGTAACGACAACAGTGTACTGACCAGCTGTAAGAGCTGTCTGGTCTTCTGCTCCATCGACAATGCCGTCTCCTGTGCCTGTCCATTCGTAGGTATAGCTACCTGAGCCATTGACAACAGAGAGGTCGATAGCACCATCGGCTGCACCATAGCAAGAGACTTTGCTGGTGGAAGCTACGACGTCGAACTCACGAGCTGCGGGCACGTTGATATTGTCGATGGTGAATGTGCATTCATTTTCGACATCGGTAATAACAACTTTATAGTAGTTATCGATGTCTTCTTGATGTTGGAGCTTGACTTGGTGAGCACCATTGCGGTTGCTTGTACCAATGCCAGTCCATTCGTAGGTGAAGTTGCCAGAGCCATCGACTGGGTTGATAATGATTTCGCCATCGGCAATGCCTGCACAAGTTTGAGCAACGACTTCGTAGGTTGCGGTCATCTTCTTGGCAACTGTTACGTTCATAGTAACAGCGCAAGCGTCGGCACGAGACATATAGACTGTGTAAGTGCCAGCAACTAGGTTGCGAGCATCGGTCTTACCAAGAGTAGCTTCGTTGGCGAAGTCGGCATGCAGACCTTCGGGACCGCGCCACGAGATGTCGTAGATCGGATCACCATTCTCATCGATGTTGCTATACGGAGTGTCGGTGCCAGCAATCTTGATGATGGCACGCGAAGGTGTAGACTCTTTGCAATTGAGACCTTCGAGGAGCTCAACTTCAAAGGCATAGGGTGCTGTAATGTTGAAGATGGACTTACCTTCAACACCATCGATGTCGGTAAATGTGGAGGCTTGACAACCATTGGCATCGGTAACTGTAAGGAGGTAGCTACCTTCGGGAAGATCACTTATAGAGTTGGTGGACGAGGAAAGGACCTCGCCAGTGCTGGAAGTCCACTGATAGGTGTAAGGTGCTACACCACCGCGAACCGTCACGGCAAGCTGTCCATCTTCGTTGCCAGAACACGTTACGTTGGTGTGTAGCGTTTCGTAGACAACGAGTTTGGCAGGTTCAACAAGCGTAACACCACTATTCATGACGGACATGCAACTGGTTTCATTGTCTTCGACTACGAGTAGGTATGTGCCACCGAGCAAACCTGTAGCGTCTTCACTTGTGGAGAATGCGTTAGCCTGACCAAATGACTTTGCTTCGTCAATTGTGATAGTATTGATGGGCTTGGCAAGGTTGTCAACAAGTTCATCGACATCGACCCACCAATAGTTGTAGTTGCCAGAGCCACCAGTTACAGTTGCATCTATACGACCTGTGCGGACACCATTGCAGAGAACAGCAACTGGCTCGTAGGTAACAACGATTGGGTCATGTTCGATAACATCGACAGTCTTGGTGACGGAGCAACCGTGGTCATCGGTTACGGTGTAGGTGTAGGAGCCGGGTTGCGTATTGCCAAGGCGGAAAGAACTTGTGGGGTCGGTAGTGCCGTTGTGCGTACCTGCAGAGAATGATTCTTTGCTACCATTGGCGGCATAGGTCATTGTGTAGAGGTTGCCAGCAGCAAGAGTGCCACCAGAAATTGTAAACTCGACTTCACCACCTTCGCCACTACACTTGGTCTTGCCAGCCTGAGCTATGTTGAATATGAGCTGTGTTGGCTCAACTATATCGATGGCAGAGCTTGAAAGTTGTGCGCCTGTGGCATCGGTAACGCGAATGACATATTGCCCCTTGGCACGATTGAAAGTAAGGAGTGAACCACCAGGGAAGTTGTGACGTTCGAGAGCTTCGTTGATGTAGATGTCGTAGGGAGCTGTGCCATTGGTTATGAGGACAGTTAGTTCACCTTCTTCGCCGTAGCAATTAGCATCGGTGTGGTCGAAGATGACATCGAGAGCGGATCCATCGGTAACGGGGATGTCGGTAAAGAGACGCTGACAGTCATTGGCGTCTGTGATGAGGATTGCGTAGACAGCCTTAGCAAGACCATTGACGATACGATCAGCGACGTTGCTATTGAGAGCCGAAACGGCAGACAGAGCATCGGAGTAGGACATGTCGTCGGTCTTGGCAGCAAGAGCTGTTGTAAAGGCATCGTCTTGTTTGTAGAAGCGGACCTGATAGCTTGGCGTGCCACCCGAAACGTTGGTGAGGGTTATCTTGCCGTTGCTACCACCAAAGACATTGATGTCCGTTACTTCCCAAGAAGCTTCTATTTGTGTGGGTTCTGATATTTCGACATCAACAGTGGTTTCGCAACCATTAGCATCGGTAATCATCACGACACGCTTGCCAGCCATGCCGTCGAAACCATTGTTGGACGCGAAGTCGGTAGTGATGTCGGAGACTGTATAGCTTGCCTTGTCGACGTCGACAAAGAGGTCGGCCGAAGAGTATTCGCGAATGATGTCGTTGCCGTCAGCGTCTTGCCCAGTTACAACATAGCGAGAGAATTCGTGGTCGGCATCATATTTCTGTCCGACAAAAGCCCAACGGTATGCACCATAACCACCACGGACGTTGATATTGAAGTCGCCTTCGATGCCTTCGTAGCAACCATTGTCGGTATGCGCAGTGAGTCGAGCTGACAGTGGAGCTGAAGGACCATCGATAGTTATTTGCTTGCTTACAGTGCAACCCCATTGCTTATCGGTAACGGTAACGTTGTAGATACCCTTAGAGAGTGTGTTTTGCACATCGCTTGCAGATGGATTGAGACCAGAGCCTGTGCCACTCCAAGTGTAGCGATAGTCGCCAGAGCCGTTGACAACTGAGACTGTAATAGAACCATCTTGACGATCGTAACATGTTACAGGATTCTCTTCGTAAACGACAGCAAAGCCGTTGGCAGAGACGAGTTCGATGGGGTCGGAGACGAGAGTGCATTGTGTCTCGGTGCCATCGACGAAACGTGTCTGAGCATCGTAGGCTGTTATGCGATAGAAGCCTGGCTTGAGACCATTGCGTAAGTTAGGACCGCCACTTGTTACGAAGCCATTGGAATTGACGACACTGATGTCGGTAGCCCATGGTCCTTCGGCAGCTTCGGCATATTCCCACTTATAGTAGTAATTGCCAGAACCACCGCGGAATGTAACAGTTATCTTGCCGTCGTTGACGCCAGCACAAGTTGGATTTGTGCGACTGATGGCAGCTACTGAAAGTGGTTGAACAAGATTGATGTCACGAGTGATGGTGCAAGCACCTGCTTTTTCGAGAATCAAGCGGACGGTGCCACTATTGCCCTTGCCAAGACCTTCACCTGCATCGCCAAAGGTGAAAGCTGTGGTGCCTTCGTAGGTAGCGTCGGCAGACTTCCATGTAGCTTTGTAGCCATTAAGTCCATCGGTGAGAGCGTTGACAAGTTTACTGTCGTCGCCACCATAGTAGGTGCCAGCGAGCGAAGCATCGGAAGTGATGGCAAGAACAGCATTGTGTCCATCGCAGTCGACATCGCTCTTGATGGTGATGTAGTAGGAGTCTGGCTCGGTAAGGACAATGGCGTTACCTGTCTCGGCTTGGCAACCGTTGGCATCGGTTACGAGAAGCATGTACTCACCTGCTCCGAGAGCTGTCTGAAGGTTTGTGGTCGACGAAAGGACTTCGCCCGAAGTACGACGCCATTGATAAGAGTAGGGAGGCGTGCCACCAGAGACTTCGGCAACAATGCTACCATCCTCAACACCATTGCAAGAAGGATTCGTAGCATTGACTTGCATTGTGGCATAGTCGACACTGAGAACAGCCTCGGGTTCGAGGACATGGTAGGGACCAAATTCTGCGGAGCAAACGGCATTACCACCGAGCGTAGATGTTATGGTAAGACGATAGTAACCACCCTTTATTTGTGTGAGGTTTTGACTTGTAGAGGTTACATTGTTGTTGGCAGAGACATGAGCTGAAGAGAAGTCGGCAGTCCACGTGCCATTATCCCACGTACCATTAGAGTCCTCACTATACTCCCACTTGAAGGAGTAGGTGCCAGAACCTCCCACGGGAGTGAGAGTGAGCGAACCGTTCTGATTGCCACGGCAATAGACGTCGTGTATGGTGAGATTTTGAATGTCTATTGCATCGTAGCCTTCGATAGTTATTGATTCTTGTGCACGGCAACCATTTGCGTCTATGACGGTCATAATATAGGTGCCGGGATTGAGACCATCGCCCTCGGTGAGGCTACCAATGGTGCCTGTTATAAACGAACCATTAGATTCGCGGACAGACGTTGGCGAGACTGTATATTCGACGACCTCGGAGTAAACGCCACCAGAGATGGTGTAGGTGAAAGCACCATTCTTAGCACCAGCGCAGACTGGATGCCCATTGAGAATGGCAAGGTCGAGAGCGAGTGGTGCTGTAACATCGGTACGACTAATGACGTTGCCAGAGGCATCGGTGCCAGCGTAATAGGCTACTTGAATGTCGTCTTTGCGTTGTTCGGCACCAACGGCATCGACTACGCGAATGTCGTAGACACCAGTAGACAAACCACTTATCTTATATGTGCTGTTGCCATAATATTCTTGCTCGATAACGATGTCGTCGAGATAGATTGTGTATGGCTTGACACCATTAGAAACAAGGATTGATATGGAACCAGTGCTTTCGCCATAGCACTTGATGTGCTCAACGAGTTGTGGGTCGACATCGAGATTTAGGGCTCCATTGTCGTCGACGTACATAGGTATGACCTCGCTTTCGCAACCATTGGCATCGATAACCTTGGCAGTATAGAAACCCTTGGAGAGACCTGTTCGGGTGTAGTTGTTGACGTTGCTATAGTACGATGCGTTAAAGCTTGCATAGGAGTTGAGAGCAAAATCGGTACAGCCATCGGGCTCGGTGCCATCTTGTGCGAAGGCACAATATGGAGCGCGACTATCCCATACAAGACGATAGGCAGGCGTGCCTCCTGAAATGTCGGTAATGGATATTTCACCTTCGCTACCACCTTCAGTCTTGACGTTGGTTATGCTATACTGAACTTCGATACGATCGGGCTGAGCGATTTCAACGGTTACGTTCTTTTCACAATCGTTGGCATCGCGAACAGTGATTAGATACTTACCTGCGGGCCACGTGTTGATGAGTTGCGTGCCATCGTAGTAGCTGATGGTTTGGGCGACACCGTTGTTGGACATAAATTTCTGTCCGTTGGCGAGAGCTTCGTCCCACGTTTGGCTATTGTAACGATAGATGTAGTCAGCAATATCGCCACTGAAATCGACACCGGGCGTACCACCCGTTACGGTGAATGAAATTGTACCATTGGCATCCCCCTGACACTTGACGTCGGTATGCGATTCGGAGAGTGTAAGTTCGGCAGCAGGACCACCGATGGTGTACTCTTCGGTGACAGTGCAGAGGAGGTTACGGTCGGTAACAACTACACGATAAGTGCCAGCAGAGAGATGGCTTTGGACGCGTTGACCACTAACGATGCCATCGCCAGAGCCATCCCACTGGTAGCTATAGTTGCCAGAACCGCCACTAACAGCGAGGTCGATAAGACCATTCTGCTCTTCGAAGCACGTTACGTCGGAATAGACTGCTGCTACGTTGAAAGCATAATTTTGGTCGATGGTTATCTTGTAGTAAACTTTGTTGTCTTTCTTGACGATGTTGGCATTATCGGTACTGACGTAGAAGCCTTCTTCGTCGGCATCGGCAGAGAAATTGTCGAGCGACTGCGAAGGATAATAGCAAATTGTGCTGCCACTACCTGTAGCTTCGTAGTACCACTTGTCGTCTGAAGCTACAATGGTGATATTGTTGTAGCTATTGTGTTGTTTGTTGTCGCGGATTCTGACGTAGTAGTTGCCAGCGGCAAGACTGCTACGTGAACTTACACTCTGAGCGATGTCGGCCCACTCGTAGGTGAAGTCGCCAGAGCCACCTGAAACGTTGAGCGACACAGAGCCTGTGTTCTGACCATAGCAAGCTGCGTTGGCGAGTTCGGAGACTGCAAAGCTAATGGGACGAACAAGTTGTATGGTCTGAGTGGCAGGGCAGTTGCGAGCATCACCATTGACCATAGTAACGTTGACAGTGTATTCTCCACTGACAAGACCACGTCGTAGGTTGGGCAAACTATTGTTGTCGTATTCAGAGCCGTCGACATCGATGTCGGAATTGTTGACGAGAGCACCACTCCAACGAATTTCGAGAGTGCGATCTTGCCACTTACCATCTTTGTAGTAGCGGACATCGAGGAGGTTGTTGTCTTTATCCCACTTATGACTAAACTGCTTGGTGTCGGCATCGTAGGCGACAGTGGCGTCGAGAGCACGTTGGAGGTCGGAGTCGAGGAACTTAATTGTAAGGATTCCGTTCTGACCATCGCAGTCGACATCGGAGAGGACTGAAAGTGCGAAGTCGGTAGATACGGGGTCGGAGACGACAACGGCAGCTTCGTTTTCGGCACCTGCAGCATCGACTACGTGTACCTTATAGGAGCCAGCTGCAACATTGGTGAGACGATCGGAAGTAGCACGAGCGACTTCGACATAGTTACCACTGTCGTCGGCTTTATACCACTGATACTTGTAGGGCAAATTGCCACCCGATACGGTTGCGGTAAGCGTGGCATCGCTATTGCCAATGCACGAAAGTTCGGTTGCTGAGGCTTCGACCTTGAGACCTGTGTAGCCAAAGAATGTTATGGCAGATGTGCTGGCAGCACAAGCACTGGTGGTGTTGTCGGAGTAGACAACGCCATAGTATGACTTAGCTTCGAGACCACTGAAGACTGGTGAGGTCTGACGATATGTGGTAGAGAGAGCACTAAGGTCGGTCGTGGCAAAATTGAACGCTTCGGATGTGCCATCGGAGAACGTAACCATCTGACCATCTTCGAAGAGGGCATAGTAGTAGTTTTCGCCAGTGCCACCAGAAGCTACGAGAGTTACACCACCACCATTGGTTGTGTAGTCGATGGCGATTTGATCTGTGTAGGTGGCTTTGAGAGGATCGAGAATGGTAATGGTTTGTGCTGCGGGGGCGCAAGAAGGATGTTCGGTATAAACTACAGTGAGCGAGAGAGAGCCACCATTAGCAAGATTGGAGACTGAACCGACTTTATAGAAAGTGTTTCCATCGATAGCCTCGGTTGTTATGTTTGCAGCTGCAAACTTGTCGAAATTATAGCTACTATTCTTGATTGCAGCGGTGCCACCCCACTGGAAAGAATAGTTGTCTATGTTAGACTTGTAGTGTTCGACGAATTCATCGCCAGAGAAATAGACATCGACAGTACGATTGTCGGCATCGCAAGGATTGCTTGTCTGCAAAGTGTAGACAATTTCAGGGTCTTGTGCGATGACGATAGCATTGTCACCTGTAGTCTCGTAAGATGGATTGACATCGGAGTAGCAACTTGTGTTGTTGCGGTCGTAGACGCGAACACGATAGACGCCTTCGGTGAAGCCTTCGAAAGTAGTTCCACTTGCATTGGTACGTATGACAGGTTCTTCGCCAGAGCCGGCCTTACGATACCAGTCGTAGCCGAAGTTGTCGACACCTGTGCTTGCTACGTTGAGAGTAACGGTACCATCGGCATTGCCGTAGCAAGTTGCATCGGCAAGATAAGCAAGCGAAGCATCTATCTTCTTACCCTCGGCAAGGACGATGTCTGCAGAATAGAGGATGCCTGCGTCAGTATTTGAGTTGAGGGCAGAAAGCTGGTCATCGACAACAGTTATTGTATATGTACCAGCATCGAGGATTTGGCTACCAGAAGTAAAGGTTGCTGTGGTGGTAGTTGTACTGGTGGAACCTACAACACCTGTCAGAACGTTGTTGGTAGAGCCTGTACTGAAGAGGACATTCTGAGTTGTCTTGTCGGTAACTGTGAATTTAAGAGTATGGTTGGCAACGTGACTTACGATGACTTCGAGTTTGGCATCATCGATGGTCTCGCAACTCTTGCCGCTATTGTTGGCAGTGGTCTGGATATAAGAACCTACTTCGACGGATGTGCGGCAAGAAGTAGAATTGCTTACGGGGTTAGCATCGATAATTTCGATGTCGTAGACACCTGCAGCAAGACCTGTAAGTGTATAGTACTTAGAGCTTTGTGGGTCAGGAGACTTAACAACAGATTCACCAGTATTGCGGTTGGTTAGGCGGAAGGTATACTGATAGTTACCATTGTCGAGAGGAAGACCTCCAGACACTTCAAGAACTATGTAACCTTGGTCTGAGCCAGTGACGAGGTTGCCAAGTTCGAAGTTAACTGCCTTTGCTTCGATTGCATCGGTCTTGATAATCTCAACCTCAGTGTCTATTTCGCAACCTGTGTTGTCGGTAACGACAACAACATAATTGCCAGCAGGAACATTGTTGAAAGTATAGAGGTCGCCCTCAACAATTCCTGAGTGAGTGAATGCGGCAGAAGATGTAGAACCAGCAATCTTGACTTCGGCAGTATATGGCTCGGTGCCACCAGATGGACGGACAGAGATGGTGCCGACAGTGGCATCGCCAGAGCAACTGTTGATGTTAGTAGATGAGACAATAGCTTGCGTGCCGAGAGAAGGCAGATAAATGACCTTGGAGTGTTGGCAGATGTTGTCGGAACCAATGACATTGTCTTTGATGTTGACTGTTACCTTATACCAACCAGCAGGACCAGTTACTTTATAAGGTTGGGTCTTAGGATTGACTACGGAAGAAGGCAGTGCGCCAAAAGAGGCATCTGTGGGTTCAACATCCTCTGTACCGTCAACATATTGCCACGTATATGTATAGCTATAAGTGCGCTTGTCGTCGGTCGCAGTGAGGTCGTTGAATTTGTTTTCGTAGTCGGAGTATGAAGGAGAAGCCGTAACAACGATAGAACCATCGGTAGCGTTGCCACAAGTAACTGGCGTAACGACTTCGGAGATACCTATTGTAGAAGGCAAGAAGATGCTCTTGGTCACTTGGCATGCGTTAGCGTCGTTCTTTACGATGGTGAGTGTATACCAGCCACCAGCAGGGAGGGCCTTGGTGGACATGGTTGTTTTGGAGAAGAAGTCGGAAACGACTGTGCTTGCAGAATCAGCGAGCCAATTGAAAGAATAGTCGTCGGGATCGGCAGCAAAGTTTAGGACCTTAATAACGCGGTCGGTAGCACAATAGTCGACTTCGGGGTCGGTAGCAGACTCGTTAGCCTTGCTAATTGCACGCAAATCGAAGATGATGGGTGCAATGCCAACGACATCGACAGTCTCAGTGAAAGCGCAATCGTCGAGTTCGATATGGAGTGTGTAGGTTGCAACGATTGGCTCGTTATTCTCATTGAGGAGAGTGTTGAGTACGGCTGATTGCAAGTAGTAGATGTCGGCACGACGATTTACTGCCTTGTCATCGCCTGTCAGTTCGCGACGGAATCCATTGGGACCTGTCCAATAAATATTAGCATTGGCGATTTCGGATGTCGAGAAACCCTTGAGTTGGACTTCTGGGCGGACAGTGTTGCCACTACCAGCACAAAGTTCGACGGTCTGTCGCATATTGATGAAATCGACGTCATAGTCGTAGGCGAGTGTGGTCTCGGCAGAGAGCGCACAAGCACCTTCGGAGCGTCCTGCGTCAGTAACAGTAATGCGATAGTCACCAGGAGCAAGGTCGCTAATGCTTGAGGTTGTGGCGGTCAGAGCCGAGAAGTCGGCAGCATCAACGGCCTTATATTCCCAAGCATAAGATAGAGTACCGAGAGCATTGGTTATCTTGGCATCGATATAACCCTTGTCGCCAGTAGCACAAATTGGGTTGACAGGTTCGAGAGCGACTGCCAACTGAGTGAGAGTGAAAGTTGACGTAATCTTACAAGCTGCTGTATTTTCCCACGTAGGATAGTCTACAGAGTTGTAGTCGTGAACTTCGAGTGTATAGGTGTCGGCAGAGAGGTCCGATACGAATATGCCGTAAGAGCCATTCGTTGTGTTGTCGTTACCTTGCGCGACGATATTCTTAGCGGAGTCATAGAGATTCCAGACGTAGTGAGCCTTGCCATTACGGAGGGCACCATCTGTAATAGTCACGGAGTAGCTGCCAGAACCTTCTTCGCAAAGATTGTATTTCTCGTCGTTGAAAGCCATGCCACCAAGAGATGGCAAGAATGCAGTTACGCTATGCGAACAGTTGAGAGCGACATTGTTTGGATCGTTGATGATTGCTGTTACCTTGTACCAACCTTCGGGACCAGTAACCATATAAGGAGTTGCAGCATCGATAACGGCGTTGTCGGGTAGAGTCGAGAACGTAGTCGGTGTTGTTGTCTCATCGGTGCTATTGTTATACTCCCAAGTGTAGGTATATGTGTAAGAATAGTCTTCGGTGACAGATGGGTCAGCAGAGTTGGAATAGCCACTACGTGGATAGACTGGGCGAGCCGTAACAGAGACGGAACCCGTCTGCGTATTGCATGCAACGGGGGTTATGTTATCGACGACGATGCCGACAGTTGAAGGCAAGAAGACACTGTGCGTTGTGGCACAAGCAACATTATCGGCGTTGCTGACAGTGAGTGTGTACCAACCACCTGCAACAGCAGAAGCAGTATATAGATCGGCTGAAGTGGTCGGGCTTGCTGGGAAGAATCCATTGCGAGTGTCGACACTATCGGCTTGCCATGTGAAGAGGTAGTTGATGCCATCGGAGAACTTGAAGCCATCGACTTTAATGATACGATCGTCGGCACAGAAGTCGACTACCGACTTATCAGCTGCTGAGACAGGGACAAGCGAGAAGTTGATTTGGTCGACACCACGAACAACGACATCTGTCGTGAAAGCACAACCACCGAACTCAACATTGAGAGTGTAGACAACATCGACAGCATTGCCATCGGCATCGAGCATGGTGGGCAAATAGACTTCATCGAGACGCCACGATTCACCAGAGGTGTGGGTGGCACCTGCTATGTTGTAGCGATTACCAAGACCCGTCCAGTAGAAAGTGGTGTTATTGTTGACATCGTCTTCGGAGAAACCGATGAGTTCGAGGAGCGGAGCATAGGGCTTACCTGCGCCTGCACACTTTTCTTCGGCATTGGCATCGAGTTCGACAAAATTGACTTTGTGAGTGTAGTCGAGGGATACTTCGGCTGAGAGGTTGCAGACATCACCGCCGAGAGACATGAGGCGTCCTCTATCGTAGACGGTAACCTTATAATCACCTGGTTGGAGATCGGATATGCGAGTAAGACCTGGTTCGGCAACAGTAATGCCATCGGCTTCGAGAGTGCGACTATAGTCTGCGACTTCGGTGCCATCGACCTCCCAAACGTAGGAGAGGGTTCCAGCCTGATTTGTATAGTTGACAGAAATAACGCCTTTGTCGCCCGACTCACAGACAGGTTGAGTTACAGTGAGTGATACTTCGGGTTGAGTGAGAATGATTTCGTCTGTGAACTTGTAGCAGGTGTTCTGCATTGAGGGCTCAGCATCGACAGAGTACCAGTCGTAGACATAGAGGACGTAGGAACCAGCAGGGAGACCACCTTCGCTGTCGGCAGAACCGCCAATGGTGTAGACAAAACCTTCGGTTGATTCGACATCGTTGAACGAGCCTGAACGGAATGACTTGTTACCACCATCTTTGTAGAGATACCACTCATAGTGGACATTATCTGAAGTATCTTTTGCACCGCCAGAGACGGTGAACTTTATTTCGCCCTTATTTTCTTCGCAGAGATTGCTCTCGACAATGATGTCGGGCATTGTGCTCTTGTCGATGATTTCTACTTGTGGTACATCGACAGAGACACCATTGGCATCGCGAACAGTAACGTCGTACTTACCTGCGAGAAGGTTGGCAATTGTGTAGGTTGCATTCTTATCTTCGGCAATGGCGGGCACAACTCCTTCGGTGTTGTGCTTGACACCGCCAACGTAGACGTCGTAGGGAGCTTGACCAGTTATGGTAAGAACAATCTGTCCCTTTTGGTCTTGGTAGCAAGGGTTGTCGACAACTTTATGATCTACTTGGAGCGCATTGCCATAGACTACGAAAGTGGTGTCGTAGTAGCAATGGAGGCTTGCAGTGTAGTTGTCGATTCGGAGGACAAAGTTCTTCTTATCGAGACGAGCTGTAGAGGGATAGGCAGAACCAGCTTCACGAACGGCAAGACCAATGACAGGGTTGTTATTTTCATCGGTACCAACTTGGTAGTCGTAGACACCTGTTGTAGAGCCATCGGTATACCACTTCCAATCATAGTTGGCAAGACCACGTTGTGGTGCTTCAATTTTAATAGAACCAGAGTTCTCACCATTATCGGCAATGATGACATCGGGACGAATGTAGATGTCGGTAGGCTGAGAGATGGTAACAATTTCGGTCTGAGCTGAGCAACCAGCACTTGTCATGTCGGCACCATTGTAGACGCGAATGAAGTAGCGACCAGCCTTGCCAGAAGTGAGAGTGAAAGTATGCTCGGTATGTCCGTCAGCATCGACAGATTCGGGAGCAGACGTGATGAGAGTTGTTATTTCATTGGTACGAGTTTGGGTATCGCCATTCTCATCGGTATATGTTTCAGTTTGTTCGGTAACGCGATAGAGGACATAGAAGTGAGTGTTTGTGCTACCGAAATCGGCAGAAGCAGAAATAGTGGCGACAGACTTGGTTGTCCTATCTTCGTCTTCAGTCTCGTTGTCAGGACAGTTGAAGTTGGTTGTAGAGACGATACGAGCAGAGATGCTTGGCTCGACAACTAATTCTTTTTCGCCCGAACAAGTGATTATATCGGGGTTTTGTCCATCGATGGTGTAGGTGGCAGCGTTGGTCCACTTGGCGATATACTTAACCTTGTAGGTTGACGAGGCTGTGAGGTCGTCGAGATTGATGCCAAAAGTCTTATTGACACCATCGGTTACAGTCTCCCAGTCGGAGACTTGTGTTTCATCGTCGACTCCGTTGACACGCCATACAGACAATTGGAATGCAGTTTGGTGGTGGCGTGGGTTATCGGCATTAGCGACGCTATTCCAACCACCCGAAATGCCTGCAGTAACAGTCTTGGCACAAGCATCGAAGACAGGGTCGGAGAGAGTGATGACACCGGGTGCATAGACACTTATGGTTGAGTTTACCTCACAATTTTTAGAGTCGGAAACACTGAGGTTGTACGTGCCAGCAGGCAGATTTTCGAAACGATAGGACTTGTCGGCAGAAGCGGCAATCTCTGCATCTGAGGCATCGGTAAGTTTATAGGTGTAGAGGTCGAGATTACCATAGTCGGCAATGTTGCCACCCTTCATATTAGTAACCTCGATAGCAGCCGTTCCGTCTTCGCACTCACCATCGCGAACAGCTACACGTTCGATACTGATGGCATCGGAAGGTTCTGTAACTGAGAAATCGAGCGAGTAGAGGCAAGATGGATAATTGGCATATTTGAACCATATGGTGTAATCGCCAGCCTTGAGAGATTCAGACACTTTTATGGTGCCGTTGCGGAGTATCTGACCATCGGCAGCAGTGGAGGTTGAACCAGCTTCGTAGGTCAGACGAGTGCTAAGACCAAGACTTGTAATGACATAGTCGGCTTCGGAAACGAAGTCGGAGACAGGACGCCAACCAGAAGCGTTGGCAGTAACGGCTACGCCATCTTGTTCGATGATGAAGTAGACATCGGGCGTAAACTTGGGATAAGAAGCTTTGCTTGTCGAGTTAGCGACAGATTCGGAGAAGGCTTCTTTTGCATCGAGATTAGCAAGAGCTATTTCGACTGTGCCGTCGGTCCCACCCTTACAACTTACAGGTTCTTGAGTGTAAGAAGCTGTGATGTCGGGGAGTGCAGTGACGGTAAACTCGACAGTGCGAGCACATGCTGTGTTGTCGCCAGAGTAGACAGTGGCGGAATAGATGCCAGGCTCGAGCCCAGAGATTGAGGCATCGGTGGTCGGGAACTCTTCGCCAGAACCATAAGCCCACTTAACTGAATAGCTTGTGGGAGCATCGGCGTAGCCTGTGAAGCTAATGGAAGCCGTGCCAAGACCTGTACCTGCGGAGCGTTCGGAAGAGGCTGTATAGCAGTCGTAGTTGTTGGTAACCTTGACTTCAAACTCTACGGGAGCAACTTCGGAAATTGTAAGTGGAGCGGACTTGTAGACACAACCAGTTTGATTATTGGTAACCTTGAGGATGTATCGACCAGCACCACCGACGTAGGAGAATGTCGTCTGTGCAGACTGATTATCTTTCTTGATGTTGGTTTCTGTGCTGTTGGCATCATACTCGTACCACATGTAGGAGTAGAGAGAAGAGCCAGCAGAAACTTCTTGCTCGACCGCGTTTTCGCCAGAAACGGCAGTGAGCTTGGTTAGGCGGATTGTACCATTTTCTTCACCAGTACATGCGTTATCGACCTTGAACTCCATACTCAGGTCGGGCTGAGTGATGGGGATGTATTTGGCGATTTCGGTTTCGCAAGAGTTGTCGGTTACGACGGTAAGCCCTGTAGGGATTGTACGTCCATAGAGGTCGGCACCATTTCTGTTGAGTACATAGAGAGTACCATCGACAGCAGTCATATATTTGATTGGCAAAGAAGCCTTGACGACCCACCCATCGGTTGGGATGGCCGTTTGGTAGACCTTATTGGTGACACCATTGGTTACCTTGGTGTAGATGGTAGCATCGTTGTAGACCCCATCAGCATCGGGAGTATTGGTAATCTCCATATCGTAGCTGATAGAGCTATTGGTAGCATGGTACATACGGAAAGAATAGTATCCGTAGTCTGATTGCTCAATATCTTGCTTGTTGAAAGACAAGCTTGGCGTGAGGAGGTCGAAACCATCGGCTGGGTTATTGACCCAGTTTTCAGCAAGACTACCATCGGCTTCAACTACATAGTTAGGACAATAGTAAATAGTGTCGGTGCGCTGGTAGCGGTGCTTAGGCGAGACATAGAACTGACGTTTGACACTACGTTGACAGAGACCATAAGAGTCATCGGCTTGGAAGACGTAGTTTATGGTGTAGATGCCCGGAGAGAGGTTTTCTGGGTTGAAGTAGAAAGTACCGTTTTCATCGTTAAGAGTGCCATCGGTGGCTACATTGGTATAAGTCTTAGCCTCGGTGGTGTTGGTGGCAGTAAAGTAGACATCATCGGTGGAAGTGGCACCAGTGATGGTGATAAGGTTGTTTTCTTCGTCGACAGTGTAGTCGTAGACTTCAACACCATTGACAGTAATGGTTTGGAGGTCGTAGCCTTCGTAAATTGGCAATTCGAAAGTAGCTGTACCATTGTCGACATCAGCGTTGTCGAAATTGCAATAGCCTTCTTGTGTTTGCGTGGTGGCGATGGCATCGAATTCGAGACCATAGTTGTTGCCAGAGGCTGAACCTTGCATAACGACCTCGAACCAACCACGACCGGGAACGTAGGTTGAACTCGTCAGCTGAGGGTGCTTTGTTTCAATCTTGTAACGACCAGCATCGGAAGTGCAGAAGACACGAGGTTCGTCGGACGATGAGTTGTTGGAAATGACGTTGAATTGTGGGTTAGAGAAGTTGTTGATGTAGATAACCTTGGAGACAACGTATTCACAATCGCCATTGGCAGGAGTGTACTTATAGTAGACGGTGAGTGGTAGACGGTCTACAGAACCGAGACCATTGACATAGGCATCGATATTGAGGTATGCGACTTGACCAGATTCGTCGGTTTCGGGCGTAAGGGCAGAACCCTTAAGTATACCATTGGACGAAGCATAAGAAGAAGCAAGTGTATCTGTCTCGCCAGCAACATTTTGGATAAGGAAACCATTAATGTTTGGAGATAGGGAGAAGACGCCATTACCGATGTTATCACCCTGCGCATGGAACTTAAGGTACTTGTTGTTGGTGAATACTGTTAGTCCGTCGACGGTAGAGCCTGTGTTGGTACAGATTTCTGTGTTAAGGTCGATGGTTACAGACAGACCATTGTCGAGGAAGAGACGACGGCTCCATGGAGTACCACAACCGACGGCGTAGAGGATGCGATAGTCGGTGTTTGGCTGGAGGGCAGTTGTATATATTGTGTGGTTAGATATGTATTGTTCGCCTGGGAAGTTTTCGGGCGTAATGGCGATGACACCATCTTCGCCGTCGACAGGGACAGCAGGTATGGTTCGCTCGTTATTATTCTCGTCCTTAATGACTTGGAGGTAGAAAGTGCCTGGAATCTCACCATCGATGGTCGTGGTGGGCCAGAAACTGAGCATGTTACCACGGTTGTAGATGTTCGGGTCGGTGTTACCATTGACATTCCAGCAGAGTTGGAGAGCTGGGATGGGGTCGTTGAGTAGTTCACCATCTTTGAACCATGTTTCTTGATTGCGCGAATCGGTTGCAGCAGCCTGTGTGGTTGGGAAGGCTGGAGTGCCAGAGGCGGTAGCTTCTTCACCATAGAAAATGGCGAAAGGATCTGACTGGCTAACGACGTAGGTTTCCCACTCTTTGGTAAGTGTGCAACCATTGTCGGCAACAAACTCCCAGACGAAGTGGTAGTGACCAACGCCTGCAGCACCTTTCTCGAACTCCCAAGTGAAGGTGGGCGTTGTAGAAGACCAATCGAAAGTTACACTGCCGATGCCGTTGTCATCGTATTCGACAATGGGTGCAGCGGTGGAAGTGGTGGTGTTGATTGTATAAGAGTTGTAGATGTTGTACTTACCCTCTTTACCATTTTCATCGGTCAGAGTGTAGGAACCGCTGTCGTTTTGCTTATAAACTTTGATGGTGCTGACACCAGCTATGCCTTCGTAGTCGTAGTTGTAGTCGTTGATGGCGTCAGAAGTGGGCATTTCGGCACCATTGACAGTTTCAGAGGCCTCGAGCTTACGACTTGGGTAGTTGATGAGGACACTGATTTTGGGTTCGTTGTGAGCACAATAGCTACGTTGCATATTGTGTTCGAGGTTGAACTTCTTGCGGATGTTGCGACTTGTGGATGCGTTGCACTGCTGATTGTTGGCACGACACTCTTGTCCGTTGTCGACATAGAGGCTGATGGTACCTTCGGTGCCATTGGCAAGTGCGGCAGGATTGAAGTAATAGTAGTATTTATTGGGATCATCGGTACGCTGTACTTTCTCGACGAAGTCGCCACCAGTGAAATAGTAATAGTAGTCGTTTATGCTCTCGTCGGTGTATTCGGTGAGAGCCATGGCACTCTTGTAGTAGAAGGCATTGTAGTGCGCAAGGAGGTTGGCATCGATGTCGACAAGAGAAACGATGCGAGCGGGATATGTGTTGCCATCGGCAGTCGAAACAGTCTCGGAGAACGAGAAGTAGGCATCCTCGGTTACAGTGACAGCTTCGGTTACAACATCATCGAGCGAGTTGATGGAGAGTTTGCTCGAAACGGTTACCTTGACACCAGCAGGAGCGTTGATGTTGGTGATGGTGCGAGTCTTCCAAGGAGCGGAGTAGGTGATGGAGTGCGAACCATCGGAGACAAGCGTTTCGCTATAAACATATTGTTGTCCGTTGATATAGCCTTCGGGCCAAGCGAGAGAAGCGTCGGAGTTGGAGGTATAGTTATAGCTCTTGCTTTCTTTCTTGGAATAGGGGACACGATCGACAGAGTTTGTAGCCTTTCCTGTAGTGATAATGGGTGTATTATCGGGATAGTATTGATACTGGTAGACGTAGGGTATGAGGAGACGACGAGTGTCATCGTCGGGACAGAGGTAATCCTCAGAGTAGCCACGCTGGAAACCAGAAGGAAGACCTTGAATCTCGAAGAAGATTTCGTCGAGGACAGGTTGGAAGAGGGTTACTTGCTTTTGAGTGTTGTAGGTACAGCCAGTAGTTCCGTCATGGTATTCGTACTCAACAGTGATGGGTATACCATTGCCATTGTAGCGGTACATGTTGAGTGGGCTAAACGTGTAGACATAGTCGAGACCATCGGATTCAGGATAGTCTGGTTCGACAATACCATTGACACGAAGCTGAGCGTAGCTATATTGGTTGTTGACACCAGCAGGCACACCACGAATGGTTATGGGGTCGTTAGTACAATAGCAATCGGCAGCATCGATAGAGACAAAGTTCTCGTACTTTTTATTAACAGTAAAGTCGCCTGTTATCTGGAATGTTTCGCAGAAGTCTTGAACGTAGAGAATCTTGTATTTGGCGGACTGATTAGAGCCATCGCCTTTGGTTTGGAAGTATTGTTGCCAATAGGCGAGGTCTTGACCAGTGGCTGATATGTCGATTTTGGAGAAGTCGATACCAGTTGGAGTGTAGATGCTGGGGTCGAATACGTAAGCACTGCTTATGTTTTTCTGAACAATGGGCAAGCGAACGGTGTTATCGACAGAGCTTTGGATATAGTATTTACCACCACCTGGGTAGAAATATGTGTTGAGGGCAACAGGGTCGTTGTCTTCGCAGAGAGACCAACGTGGGTCGTCAGCATCGATACGGAGACGAGTGTTGTTGGGTCGGATAATTACTTCGAGCTCGATGACATCGGACTTACAGTCGGTAAGTGAGTTGTCTTCAGCGACGACGTACCACATCTTGTGATAGTTGCCATTCTCATCGAGGTCGGCAGCTGTGATATTATTGGGTACTTGAGCAGGGAGGTCGGTATACTTATAGGCACGACTTGTATTGCTGCTGGAACCTGTGGTGAATGTGGAAGAAGCACCAGAGTTGGTGGACGGGTCGGACTCGTACCAGTGGTACTGGGTGTAGGCAGATGCTGAAGGTTGCTCGACATAGTATGTGGCTTCGGAGCCTTCGCAAACTATATTGTTACTACTTTGTGAGAACTCGGCATGAACGTCGTTTTGAGCGAGTTCGGGCTGTGGCTTTATCGTGAAAGTGATAGGACGGCTATCGCAGACGATGCTGGTGCCACTGAGTGTCTGAATGGTAACATGGTATGTACCGACAGACATGCGATACTCTTCGAGGTTTTGCTTGGTGAGAGTCCAAGTCCATGTCCAAGTGCCTTCGTTGTGAACGAGTTCTTTGACAGTGCCAGAGCCATCGTTGAGAGCAACGTCTTTGTTTTCGAGGACAGACTTAGTGCGAGTTACGTTGACACCACCATCACCAGCGATGAGGAGTTGGAAGTCGTAGCCTTCGACTTCGTCGTCGGGAGGAATGACATAGGTGATGTTGAGGGCATGGTCGATGTTGCGAAGTTCTGTTATACAGATGTCGCCTTCGATACCGTGAACATCGGGGTTATAGTCGATGTGGTTGGAAATGACTTTAGCATTAGCGGCAGGAGTGGACTCGCAACCATTGAGGTTCTTAACAGTAAAGTAGTATTCTCCTTCGGTTACACCATAGAAAGTTACAGTGTTGTCGCCCTGCTTAACTGCATGGTTGTCGGTGGTTTCGCCACCAATGGGTTTAAGGATGAAGTCGCCAGTCTTGGAGCCAACATTAATGGTTACGACAGCACCCTCGTCGCCACAGTAGTAATAGTTGGGGTCGTCAATCTTGGGCGAAGTGGGCACACCCTCCATGATGATGGATCCAATGGTGGTCTCGCAAGAGCCTTCGCCAAGAGAATATGGTACGGCAGTTACGAAAAGGGTTACTCGGTCTTCACTTTCGGGAGTGAAGTTTTCATCGAGAGTTAATATAGAAGTGTTGTTACCACGAACACCAGCACTACGATATATACGTTCGTTGGTCTCGGTGAGAGAGTAGACCTTGTAGAGTACTTCGGGGTCGGTGGTGAGACCTGCATCGGTGCCATCGATATATATTTTGTAGGAACAAGGGTCGGCAGCGAGGTGCTCAGCAACGACTTGAAGACCAGACTGAGGAGCCGACTTATAGATAGTTACAGAGCCAACGGGTTGAGCAACGCAACCGCCACGACTTGCACCAGAGACTGTATAGACACCAGTTTCGTAGACAGTGAAAGGATAGCTTGCACCTTCGACCTCGGTGCCATCTTTATAGAGAGTATAGGTGGCATTGGGGTTTTCGTTTTTAACACGAATGGTGTAGCCAGTCTGATTGTCGGCACACTGTGCACCCGTCTGAGCGAGTGTTACATCGGGTGCTTCGTCGGTGTCGATGGTGAAATTGCCAGAGACTTCTTCGCAAGACACATTAGAATTAACAGTATATATACCAGGTATTGTTTGTGGAGTGAAGTAGTATCCAGTACTGTAATCTTGGAGGGCGGTATATTCGTCTGCCTTATCGGTGCTTCCATCGGTATTCTTGCGATAGAGGGTATAGGTAACACCAGCTGTTACACCGTCGACACCAAAGGTGTGTTGCTCACCATAGCAGAGAATGGAAGAAGTGGAGGTGGAACCCTTGAGGGTCATGGTACGTGCTTGACCTTGGGTAACGATGAGCTGACCACTGATTTGCTTGTCGTTGGTGCAACCTTCGCGAAGGGCACGGACAACATAGGTGCCTTCGGGGAGGTTGGTAAGGGTTATGTAGGTTGAAGAAGAGTTGTCGGCAGAAGCTGTAACGGAGTAGCCACTCATGGCTTTGCCAGTCTGGCTGTCGTAGAGAGAATAGGTTACTCGAGCTTCGGGGTTTTGGATATATAGTTTTGTGCCAGCGATGTCGGTTACGCAGTAGCCAGCAGTAGGAATCTTGGTGAGTGTGTTATATTCCTTGACGATGAAAGTGCCACTGAGTATGAACTCGCTGCTACTGTTGTCGCAACCTTCCATTTTGGCCTTGACATAGTAGACGCCCTCTTCGGAGACATAGAAACTTGGGGCGGAAGTGGAAGTTACGGGACCGAGTGTTTCGATGAGAACATCGTCGGTCTCATCTCCTTGGGCACGGCGATAGACTTCGTAGGTGGCACCGATTTGAGCACCAGTGAGTTGGAAGTGGCTACCAGGGTCGCCGATACAACCAGTGGTGTTTAGAGTTTGGTCGATACGGATGGTCTTATCGATTTCGACTTCGTTGACGACGATGGAGGCAAGAGAACCGACAAGATTGCCATTGCCACAATCGGCATAGAACTCGTAGGTACCGGCACTTGTTGGCGTAAGCTTAGCGGTGGTGCCACTGACAGTGAGTTGCTGATTGGTGGTTCCGTTGTTATAGTAGTAGGTGTAGCCAGACTGAATGCCAGAGATGGTGATTTCGGTGCCAGCACAGATTGGACCTACTGGAGTTAGAGTGAGATTGGCTGGTTTTTCGCCGACTTCGACTTGACCGTCCATGATGACGAAGCAACTGTTGGCCATGGTTGCGTCTTTGAACTTGGCGCGAATGGTGTAGTAGCCTGCTGGAGCTTCGGAGATGGAGAAAGTGAGAGCACCACCAGTGCCGTCCTTTGTCATATTGTTGTAAGGAGTGGCGTTGCCAGTCTCGGTGGTAGAGTAGAAGACGTAGTAGGTTACGTTTTCATCGCTCTGGCTCATGGAGATGTCGAAATCGGTGCCACCACAGAGTCCTGTAGGCTGGCTTATCTTGTAGCTATTGGGGACAGTAACTGTGTTGGACTGGAGGTCGCCACACTTGCTGGTGGCCTTAACATAATAAACGTTGTTAGAATTGGTTTCGCCACTACTTGGCTTAGCGATTGTCCATACGTTGCCGTTACGCGTAACACCGTCGGAAGTGCCGAGCGCACCTGCTTTACCTTTCTGATAGAGGTTGTAGGTGAGATTGCCGTTGGTGGAGACGCCTTCGAGCTTAATATTCCAATGGTCGTTGTCTTCGCCACATTCTACGGAGAGGGTGAGTGTAGCGTCGAGAGTAACGACAGTCATGACACCGGGAACGTCGTAGGGGTCGCAGTTGGGTTTGAAAGCTTTGATGGTATACTCGCCAGATTCGGAGAGACCAGCGAGAGGGATGACGGCATGATTATAGTCTTTGTTACCAACAACGGAATAAGTAGTAGGCGAAGTTACTTCAACACCGTCCTTGTAGAGTTTATAGGTTACATTGTATTCCGCCCATTCTATATCGAGGACCTCATCGTCAACTTCGTCGGCACAAACTATCTTGTTGATATTGGTAAGGTCAGAGTAGCCCTGGATAATAAATTGGTCGCCCCCCTGAACATAGTCGAAAGTGTAATGAACAGTATTACCACACTTACCGACAACACGATATTGGTCGTCTTTTACTGGTTCGTTGATGTAGAAGCGGACAGCAGTTTGAGTAGAAGTAGCCCAATAGCTACTAACATCGCTATTAGTAACAGCATTGACGTTGAAAGGTTGGTCGACCCAAACGCCATTTTCAAATTTTTGGAGGAAATATTGCACACCAGCTTCTACATTAAACTGCATATAAGCATAATCGCCGACACAGTCGTGACTGTTGTCGGTGTCGAGAATAAGATCCCAATCGTTAGGACATTTGTTGGGACACTCTTGCCACCCCTCGACAACTTTTAGCAAGTCGGGTATTGTTCCATTAGGATCGAGATCTTCAAGACCTTGAATAGAGTAGACCTCTTTAGAGGTGAATATGTTGGTATATTCGGTAGAAGAAACGTAGAAATATATATATGGCACACTAGCAACGTAATCTATCCAATAGACACGTGCAGCTTTTGGAGTATCTGAAGTTGTGGTTTGGTGCGAATTATCAGTCCATGTATATATGTCAGTATAAGTTTGCACATTCCCTTTATTTATGGTGTAGGTCGTACCATTGACACCTGTAAATTTGATTGGACCTGTGGGTATAAGATAAGAGCCATCATATTGTTCAAGGTAAAAACGAAGAGAATAGGCTGTTGGAGTACCACCAGTAGACGACGTTACAGTGGCATGCATAAAGACCTTGACACATTGCTCATCTTCAGTGTCAGAACACCACATGCCAGCAGAGCCAGCTGACATATTGACAGTGTTGGGGAAATCGGGGGCTATCTTGTTGAAACCAGAGATGGTGGTCTCATTGTAGAGAGAGACACGAAGTGAGGTACTACCAGACCCCTCTTCGAGGTGGAAGATTATTTGACCTGATGACTTATCGATGGTATAGGTATTTTCGGCAAGAGCAGCATCGTAGGTAAAAGTGTAACCACCCATGGTAATGGTGCCTGGGTTGGAGTTGGAAAGATCGTCGTAAGAAGCACCATTCTTTGTAAGGATGAACGTGCCATAGTTTTCGTTGGCCGTAGTGCCATTATAACCCATACGGAGCTTGATACAATAGCTATCGGTAGTTTCTTCACCAGAAGAAGAGGTGGAAACCACATAGGAAGCGTCAGAAAGGGTAAGAGAAGAAGGTATACGAGAGTCGACAGAATTAAGACCAGCTAAAGTAGCTGTGGAGTAGCTTGTCTGATCGGCAGCAGAGGATACACGGAAATAAAGTGTGCCAGAACTATCTACAGTATATCGACCTGTATTGATGGACGTATAATCTGCATTTTGATAAGTATAAGATGTACCATTAAAAACAATGGTGCCATAATCTGTATCTGTCGACGGAAGAGCCGAACCATCTTCGAGCACTTTAACAGTGACATAACGCCGCGTACCATTAGAGGACGTGCCAGACGTTATATTAATATCGGCAAAGGCGGATAGGGATATGAGAATAAGGGAAAATAAGGAAAGAAGACGCGATAGAGATTTGGTCATAAAGCGACGATATGATGATGTGATAGAATTCATGATTGGGAGAGCGTTTTTAGTTGTGAATGGAGAGAGGTGTTAGATGATTGTGAATGAACAGACGTAAAGACACGAAGCGAAAGAAACACTCGATAAGAGATGAGCATTTGCGAGACGGACGAGGATTGCGCTGTTCTGATACATTGGGCGTATATTGTTGATAATAAAACAGTTATGTGCGACATCCCACACATAGGCACAAGATGGGCTATAGAGAGGGAAATCAAGGAACAAAATTAAAAATTTTAAGCGAACAGCCAAAAGGAAAACAACGAAAGTTAAACAGGCGTTAAATTACTGACAGACAAGAAGTTAGCGAGCTATTGACAGAAAAGAACGAGAAGTTTTTGACGGCGAATGAGGTATGTCTGTAACTCATATTTGAGCGTGGGAGACAAAAAAAGACGCAAAGAATTGCGTCTCTGAAGAATACTGTAAGAAAAAAAACTTTTATGCTGACTGGAATTGACGGAGGAAACGGACATCGTTCTCGAAGAAGTGGCGTATGTCGTTGACACCGAAACGCAACATGGCGATGCGCTCGACACCCATGCCGAAAGCGAAGCCACTATATTCGTTGGGGTCGATGTTGTTGTTCTGAAGGACATTGGGGTCGACCATGCCACAGCCGAGGATTTCGAGCCAGCCCGAGCCTTTGCAGACGCCGCAACCTGCTCCGCCACAGAGGGTGCAACTAACGTCCATTTCGGCACTGGGCTCGGTGAATGGGAAATAGGATGGTCGGAGTCGGACTTTGACTTCGGGACCAAACATTTCTTTGGCGAAATAGGTTAGACACTGCTTGAGGTCGGCAAAGGATACGTTGTGAGCTATGTAGAGGCCTTCGACTTGGTGGAAGATGCAGTGAGCGCGTGCAGAGATGGCTTCGTTGCGGAAGACTCTTCCGGGGAAGATGGAGCGTATGGGTGGACGCTGGCGTTCCATGACGCGTACTTGAACACTGCTGGTGTGAGTGCGAAGGAGTATGTCGGGGTTGGTGTTGATAAAGAATGTGTCTTGCATGTCGCGCGCTGGGTGTTCGGGAGGGAAGTTGAGCGCAGTAAAGACATGCCAATCGTCTTCGACTTCGGGACCTTCGGCGACGGAGAAGCCGAGTCGGGAGAAGATGTCGACTATTTGATTTTTGACGATGGAGATGGGGTGTCGTGAGCCGAGAGGAGTGTTGACGGCAGGTCGGGTGAGGTCTGTTGCGACTGTCTCGACCTTGACATTTTGCGCGGCTCGCTCTTTGAGTTCGGCTATGCGACTTTGAGCGAGGTTCTTGAGTTCGTTGAGGTTCTGCCCGATTTCGCGTTTGAGGTCGGCAGGGACAGTTTTGAATTCATCGAAGAGCGCTGTTACGAGACCTTTTTTGCTTAGGTATTTGATACGGAGAGCTTCGGCGTCGTCGACAGATTGCGCTTTGAGGGATTCTATTTCTGCTTTGATGTTTTGTATTTTGTCTTTGAGCATGAGCTTGTTTACTTATACAGAAATGCAAAATTAAGCTACTTTGAGTGTAAAAAAAAGAGAAAAATAGTTATAAACCAACAATTGTTATAGTTTTGCAAAACTACAACAATTGGTTAAAAAATTAACGCTATGAGAAAATTAATCGTGGGCATGTTGTGTGCCATGGTATGCGCGAATGTGGTTGCTCAGCGTAGCATGACGCGCGAAGAGATTTTGCAGATGTCGACACAGGAGCTATCGGAGCTATCGCTTGAGGAGTTGATGCAAGCGGTGGAGACTCTTGGTGTGGCGAGCGTAGACGAGTTGTTTGCGCTGATAATGAACAAAAACATGAGTTCGGCCTCGAAAGAGGAAGAGGATAGTTTCAGCCAGCCACTGTCGGGGACTGTGATTACACGCGAGGAGATGCGGACGTATGGCATCTCGACCATAGAGGAGGCGTTTCGATTGGTGCCGGGCATGATTGTGTCGGAGAAGACGAATGGCGTGTATGACGTGCAAATGCGCGGACTACAGAACATCCCGGACAACAACATGATTATGTATACTGAGAATGCGAACATCTTGGTGATGATAGACGGCAGGATTAGTCATAACTATGCTGTCGGTGCACCATATTATGAGACGTTGCCGATCTCGATTGAGGACGTGGAGCGACTGGAGGTGATACGTGGTGCGACCTCGGCGCTGTATGGTCCGAACGCAGTGAACGGCGTGGTGAACATAATTACAACGAAGCCAGACATGGCGAAAAGTTCGGTGAGCGGAGATGTGCATATAGGCACAAGGACGATGATGGGCGACGTGGCCTTGCGCCGCTCGTTTGGAGATAAGGTAGCACTGGGACTGACGGCGAACGGCCAAATGAGACAGAGAAAGAACTCGACGATTCCTTTCATTCCGCAAGAGGGATATTACGTGATAAACGACGAGTCGGTTTTGGGGACTGCGCTGAGCGCAGAAGACTTGCAAGAGTTGGAGGCAGAAGGGACGATACGCGACATTTCGGGTGGTGCAGACTTGACTGTTGACGAGATAATGAGGTTGTGCGCATCGAAATTGACAGATGGCGGAAGAGTCTTATACAGAGCGAACAGCGAAGAGAACAGCATTAGTGCCCAGTGGCCAGACACGAAACTGAGTAGGGAGACGTATGGCGTGAACGGCTACGTCTTGATAAGACCGAGCGAGAAAGTGCGGATAGACTTCACGGCAGGGTATCAGGATAGCCGAGTGCAAACGAGCCCTATAGGCAACGAGAACATGTCGCTTAGAACACGTGCGAGCAAGACGGGATATGGAAACTTGAGTGTCGAGGTGAGTGGGCTTCGGATGTTGCTGAATTATTCGAACGGAACGCAAGACTTTGCAGTTGGTTCGTTTGGCTTTGGATTTCAGAGATCTGAGAACATGAACGGACAAATTGAGTATGACTTTAAAGTGGGAGAGCTTGGTATACGTCTGGGCGTGGCTGCACAGAGGATATATTTTAAGGATCGAAAGCCTTGGTATTATGACTATAATGACGGAAAGGGACCGCAAGAGTTATCGGGATATTTTGGATATTATACACAGGGAAATAATGAAGCAGAGATTTCGGACGTGGCACCGAGCTTGAGGCTTGACTATAAGCACGAGGGGCTACGACTGATTGGCGCATGGAGAGCAGACAAGACAAGCATTCCGGACAAATGGAATCAGAGTTGGCAGTTTGCGGCGAGCTATAAGATTAACGAACGAAACTTTGTGAGGGCGGTGTATGGTAGGTCGTTTAGGTCGGCGAGCGTGGCGAACACGAGTTCGAACTTTAACTGGCTAAGAGCGAGTGACCCTGTCCAGATGCAGTTTTTGGGCAATGAAGAGACTCCGCTTGTACACATAGACAACGTGGAGATTGGCTACCGATGGCAACCGACACAGAACTTACTGATTGACGCAGAGGCTTTCGTCTCGAAATCGAAAGACTATGGCGAGTTGAAGGCATATGAGAGTATGCTGACGCTGAGCGGAGAGGTGCTAACG
This sequence comes from uncultured Bacteroidales bacterium, assembly GCA_937892095.1. GTDB lineage: Bacteria > Bacteroidota > Bacteroidia > Bacteroidales > Marinilabiliaceae > W3P20-009. The sequence goes on from CALAVC010000057.1 coordinate 54,371, forward strand.
AATAGCTTCGGAGCAGTCATGGCAGGCATGTTGCAACCAGAAGACATTGGAAGCGCGATTGCGAGTGAGCTTCGGACAAAATCGTATATACGATATGACGACGTTCCGTTTAAGGTTACGCAGATGGGCATTAGCATGAACGTGGACTGGATTATAAACACGAAACTGATTGCGAAGTTGAACGCAAACATCCAGCGAACACGGATTGACGACTACTACCAGTATTCGCAAGCGGAGATGATTGGCAAGCAACTGACGGCGAGCTACATGACAACCACAAGTGAACTACCACAACTAATTGGCGAGATATTGACGAGCGCAATGATATCGGGAGACCCTGCAACATACGTGGCGAACTGCACGGGGAACGCAGGAGTGGAGACGAAAGAAGCTATGTACAACAACATGAGTGAAGCAGAGCAGGAAGCATATTTGCAGAGCTTGCTGGCTGCAGCTAATGGTGGAACGCCTGTGGAAGGTGTGGAGCGCCCACTGAGCATGTATTATGGGCTGAAATATAACGTGCGGTATAATGAGGGACAAGATGAGTATTACATGGGCACGAACGTTAGCGAGGCATACGAGACGACGGACAATTACAAACATAAGAGCATCCCTGCGGTGTATGGCATGGCAGGCTTGATATATAAGCCAACACAGAAGATTAACGTGTCGGCGTTTGCAAACGTGATGGGTAAGCGAGAGTTTACGACACTGTTTGGCACAGAGAAACTTGACCCGAGGGTTACGGTGGACTTGAAAGTGGGATATAAACCAATGGAGAACTTTGAGTTTTTCGTGAATGCGCACAACCTTTTTAACAAGGAGCAACGCGAGTTTATATACACAGACAAGATAGGGGGTGTGTATACGATGGGTATTAATTTTGGATTTTAGGGGCTAAAAATGTATGTGAAGTAATGACAGAAGCGTATTAAAGAAAAAATTCTTTAATTTTGTTATTACAGAAAAACAACAGAGAACATACAAGAAAAATGGCTGAATTTAAGTACACAAAGACATTCAACATCTTGCGCGACGACACGGAATATGAGTTCGTTGGCAAAGAAGGAGTGAAGACGATAGATGTCGAGGGCAGAAAGATATTGCAGATTGCGCCCGAGGCACTGACAGCGATTGCGAAGAGAGCGTTTTCGGACGTGTCGTTTTACTTGCGTCCGGCTCACTTGCAAAAGCTGAGAAACATTCTTGAAGACGCAGAGGCGTCGGACAACGATCGGTTTGTGGCACATACGATGTTGCTGAACCAAGTGGTGGCTGCCGATGGCGAACTGCCGACATGCCAAGACACGGGAACTGCCATAATCATAGGTAAGAAAGGCGAGAACGTGTGGACTGGCGGACACGACGAAGAGCACTTGTGGCGAGGCGTATGGGAGACATATCAGGAGCGCAACTTGCGCTACTCGCAGGTGGTGGCCAAGAGCATGTTTGAGGAGAAGAACACAGGCAACAACTTGCCAGCGCAGACCGACATATATGCTGTGGACGGCAACGAATATCATTTTCTTTTTGTGACGAAGGGCGGAGGCTCAGCCAACAAGACGTACCTTTTTCAGCAAACGAAAGCACTGCTTACGGAAGAGAACTTGCAGAAGTTCCTCGTGGAGAAAATAAAGACGCTGGGTACGGCAGCATGTCCGCCATACCACTTGGCGATTGTGATTGGCGGCACGAGTGCAGAGACGAACTTGGCGACGGTGAAGAAAGCGTCGACGGGATATTATGACAACCTGCCAACCGAAGGTAATGAGGGAGGTCAGGCATTCCGCGACTTGGAGTGGGAAGAGCGCGTGATGAAGATATGCCGAGGCTACGGTATTGGCGCACAGTTTGGAGGCAAGTATTACATACACGACGTGCGTGTGATACGTCTTTCGCGACATGCGGCATCGTGTCCTGTGGGCATAGGCGTAAGCTGTAGTGCAGACCGAAACATAAAAGCAAAGATTACGCCAGAGGGTATCTTCGTTGAAAAGCTTGAGAAGAACCCTGCAAGATTCTTGCCAGAGCAAGCACCGAACATGAAGCCAGCCGTCAAGCTGAACATTGACCGTCCGATGAGCGAGGTGTGCAAGGAGCTAAGCAAGTACCCTGTGAAGACAAGATTTAGCCTGACGGGGACACTGATTGTGGCACGCGACATTGCTCACCAGCGCATAAACCAGATGTTGGACGAGGGCAAGCCTATGCCAGAATATTTCAAGAATCACCCGGTGTATTATGCAGGACCTGCTAAGACTCCGAAGGGTATGCCGTCGGGTTCGTTTGGTCCGACGACGGCACAGCGCATGGACCCGTATGTGGATAGATTCCAGAGTTTGGGTGGTAGCATGATAATGGTGGCTAAGGGTAACCGCACGCAGCAGGTTACGGACGCATGCCAAAAGCATGGAGGTTTTTACCTTGGCTCGATTGGTGGACCTGCGGCTATACTTGCAAAGAACAGCATAAAGAGCATAAAGGTTGTTGACTTTGAGGAGCTTGGCATGGAAGCCGTGCGCGAGATATACGTGGAAGACTTCCCAGCATTCTTGCTTGTGGACGACAAGGGAAATGACTTCTTCAAAGAGTTCTAAGAGAACGACATAAAAACAAATAGTGTGGAGCGTCGGGAAGGCGAAACTTCCTGACGCTCTTTCTTTTTTAATATTTTTGCACAAAAAAAAATATGGAAATAATACCTGCAATAGACATTATAGAAGGGCATTGCGTCCGCCTGAGTAAGGGCGACTACGACACAAAGAAAGTGTATAATGAGGATCCGCTGGAAGTGGCGAAGATGTTTGTAGACTGGGGCATAGGCAGGCTACACGTGGTGGACCTTGACGGAGCTAAGTCGGGACACATTGTGAACCATAAGGTTTTGGAACGGATATGTGGCAAGACGTCGCTCGTGGTGGACTTTGGCGGAGGGCTTAAGAGCCGTCAGGACCTTGAAATAGCTTTTGACTGCGGAGCAGCGATGGTGACGGGAGGTAGCATTGCGGTGAAAGACCCTGAGGAGTTTGAACGCTGGATTGAGACTTACGGAGCTGAACGCGTAATACTGGGAGCGGACGCGAAAGACGGACGGATTGCCGTTGGTGGGTGGCTGGAGACTTCGCAACAGGAGCTACTGCCGTTTGTGGAGAGCTACTACAAGAAGGGGCTTAGAAAAGTGATATGCACAGACATTAGCAGAGACGGCATGTTGGGAGGACCTGCGACGGAGCTATATAAGAAGATGATGAGCGAGATTGGCGACCTATACTTGATTGCAAGTGGTGGCGTGGGCAGTGCGAAAGACCTTGACGAGCTGGAAGAAGCAGGAGTGCCTGCCGTCATTATGGGCAAGGCAATATATGAGAAACGTATTACGGAGAAAGAGATTAGAGACAGATGCCGATAGACATCGAAAGGCTGGCAGAGCTGCCAGCAATGGGAATAGCTAAGAAGCTAAACGAGACACTGGACGAGAATGGTTGCGTGGTGGTGACGGCACCTCCGGGAGCTGGCAAGTCGACTGTCCTACCACTGACGATACGTGAGCGGAAAGGGAATGAGGGGAAGGTCATCATGTTGGAGCCGAGGCGCATTGCAGCACGCCAGGTGGCAGAGCGATTGGCAGAGAACATGGGTGAGAGGACTGGCGAGACGGTGGGTTATAGGATACGTTTTGAGAGTCGGACGAGCGAAAAGACAGCAATTGAGGTTGTAACAGAGGGAATATTGACAAAGATGTTGACTTCGGACCCGACGCTTGAAGGCGTAGGGACGATTATCTTTGACGAGTTTCATGAGAGGAGTATTAATGCTGACGTGGCACTTGCGATGGCGCGAGAGGTTCAGCAGACGATACGCCCAGACTTGCGGATAGTAATTATGTCGGCCACAATTGAGACGGAAGAGATATGTAGGGAGCTACAAGCTCCACTGATTGAGTGCGAGGGACGGAGACACGAGGTAAGGATTGTACACACAGAGGAATGCGATGCGGAGACGGTCGTGGAGGTGGTAAGCGAGGTGGTGCAGCGAGCGCATGGGGAGAACGATGGCGACATGCTGGTGTTCTTGCCTGGCGAGGCGGAGATAAGGCGTGTGGAAGAGAACTTGCGGGGACGAATGGGAGCGACACGAGTCTTGCCACTGTATGGCATGATGAGCATTGGCGAACAGAGACGAGCCATCTTGCCGAGCAAAAGTGGCGAGCGAAAGATTGTGCTTGCGACACCGATTGCGGAGACGTCGCTCACGATAGAGGGCGTGCGAGTGGTGGTGGACAGTGGTCTGTGCAGACAGATGGTGTATGACCAAAGGAGCTCGACGAACAGACTTGAGACGACAAGGATAAGCATGGACATGGCGACACAACGAACTGGCAGAGCAGGCAGAACGGCGGACGGAGTGTGCTATAGACTGTGGAGCACTGCGACAGAACAGAGAATGAAAGAGACGCGAGTGCCAGAGATTTTGACGGCGGACTTTGCGCCGACGATGCTTGACTTGGCAGTGTGGGGGACGAGAGACGCTGAGAAAATGATGTGGATAACGAAGCCGACAAAGTCGAGCATAGAGGATGCGAAAGAGTTGTTGCTGAGCCTTGGAGCGATTGACGAAGAGGGAAAGATTAGTGCACATGGGCGTCGGCTGTCGGACGTGCCGTGCCACCCACGTATGGCTCAAATGATTGTGAAGGCTCGGACGGAAGAAGAGAGAGCGTTGGCAACAGACATTGCGGCACTGATTGAGGAAAGAGACCCGATGGCGAAGAGCGAGAGTAGCGCGGACATAAACATTAGGATTGACGAGCTGAGGAGAGGGCGAAGAAACGGGACGTTGAACAAAAAAATGATGCGCATTGAACGTGTGGCAGAGCAATATAGACGAATTGCGAAGACGAGCGAGAATAACGATGAACACGAGGTTGAGACGACAGGCGCACTGATTGCGTCGGCATACCCAGAGAGAGTGGCGTCGGCTGTGCAGGGGCGACGAGGGCTTTATATGCTTAGCAACGGGAACATGGCGACGGTGGATAGAGAGGACGAACTGTGTGTGGAAGACTGGATTGCGGTTGCCAACGTGAATATGCGAGGAGACAGGAATGGAAAGATATTTTTGGCATCGAAAGTGGAGCCGAGCGACCTGAGGGACTTGCTACGGGAGCGGGAACGAATAGAGTGGGACGCGAAGCAAGGTTGCGTCGTGGCACAGAAGGAATATAAGATTGGACGGCTAACATTGGGCACAAGACCTGTGCAGGTGAGCCGAGAACAGATTGTGGAGACGATATGCAAGGCTGCGCGGCTGGACGGGGAGCGGATGCTTGACTTTGGAGGGGCGGAGCAACTACAGAGGCGCGTGGAGTGCGTCAGAGCGTGGCACCCCGAAATGGGTGTGGAAGACATCGGAACGGAGGAGGCGTTGCGGAGAGTGGACGAATGGCTGCCACTCTATATAGGCAACGCGAGTACGACGGCTGAACTGCGAAAGATTGACATGAGCGAAGCACTTATGAGCCTGCTGAGCTACGAGCATAGGCAAGCAGTTGAAAGGCTTGCACCGACACACATAGTCGTGCCAACGGGTAGCAAAATAAAAGTTGAATATAGGAGTGCGGAACTGCCACCAGTGGTCAGAGTCAGACTGCAAGAGATGTTTGGACAGATGGATACGCCGAGAGTGGACGAGGGCCGAAGAGAGGTCTTGCTGGAGCTTTTGTCGCCTGGCTATAAGGCAGTGCAAACGACACAGGACTTGCGGAGCTTTTGGAAAGAGGGGTATTTTGAGGTGCGCAAAGAACTTAGGCGACGATACCCGAAGCACTATTGGCCAGATGAGCCAGAGAGTGCGGAGGCGGTGCGAGGCGTGAGAAGAGAGACGAGATAGAGGCACAACACCTCTACCCTACTCCACTACACACTCTTTTTTTATTTTTTGATGTAGGAGCCTGCCCAACGTGGCAAAAGAATGGCACCGACGATGAGATAGGGGTAGTAGCTGATGAGACGCCAACAGAAGGCGAGAGCCATGGGAGAGGTGGGGATGTAGGAGCTAAGGAATTCGCGGAAAGCGTATTCGGCAAAGCCTGCACCGCCGGGTGTTGGTGCGACGAGCATCGTTATCCACATGACGAGTTGCCTACCAAAGACGATGAGGTTGTCGAGGAGCCCCATGGAATGAAGTCCGAAGAAAGCGATTATGAGAGCGTTGACGACCCAGTAGCGGGACGTCCAACTGAGGAAAGTGGCTGCGAAGGCTCGGAGCCACTTACGAAGTGGCCAAGAGCGGAAGTAGCGAGCCGTTTGGACGATGTCTTGTCCGACTGTGGCGATGTCGGTGCGCCAACGACGGAGGAAAGGGAGTCGGAAGATGGTCAGGAGTAGCCACTTGAGTCCGCGAGGGTTGACGAACATGCCGTAGGAGAGGAGGAGTATGTAGGCGAACTTTATGGCGTAGGCTATCCAAGCGGCACTGACGACGGCAGTGGTTACGTCGCCGAAGATGTTGGAGTAGCCAATGGAGAAGATTATGACGGGGAACATGAGGGCGAAGTAGACTTCGTCGAGGAAAGAAGTTACCATGACGATGCCGGTGCTTCGGCCTGCACTGATGCCTTCGCGGTTGACAAAGAAGAGAGCGACGCTGGTGCCACCGATGGCAGAAGGGGTTACGGCAGAGGCGAACTCCCAGAGCATGATTATGCGGAATGCGGCGCTCCACGATAGGTCGCCATCGCTAAGGAGTCGGATACGGACGATGTAGCCAAAGTCGCGCCCAGCCATGAAGAGTGCGGCAACGATGAGCCAAATGATGGTGTTGCGAGTGAAGACAAAAGCATCGAAGGTTTCGGGTTGGTATTCGCGACTAAAGAGCCAAGCAGTAGCGGCTAAGCCGATGAGGATTGGTATGGATATTTTCCACGATGAGAGACCTTGGAGAGGTGCTGGACGTTCTTCGATTATTTTTGCCATTGCGTGCTGATGTTTTTTATCAGAAGTTGAAGATGTCGGTGCCGTGCTGAGAGTCGGAATAAGCAGTAGCGTCGCCGGCAGAGTCATCGGGCGAGGAGGCTGCTTCGCCTTCATCGGCATTGACACCTTTGTCGGAGCAGTCGAGGGAGAAGTTGATGGTGTTGGGAGCTTCGAAGACATCGGTTGGCTGGACCTCGGTTATGCTTTCGTCGGCAAAGACTTTGAGTATGAAGCGTCCGAAAACGGGCAGTGCGGAGTTGGAACCTTGTCCGAGGCTCATGGAGTTGAAGTGTATGGCGCGTTCTTCGCCGCCGACCCAAGAGCCGCAGACGAGGTGTGGCAAGATGGACATGAACCAGCCGTCGGAGTTGTTTTGAGTGGTGCCAGTCTTGCCACCGATTTGGCATGTGAGTTTGTAGGCTGGTCCGCGGAGTCGGCGAGCTGTGCCTTGGTCGACGACGCCTTGAAGGAGATTGACCATCATATAGGCTGTTTGTTCGTCGATTGGTTCGCTTTCGTGTCGGACGGTCTTGGTGATGACGTTGCCATACTTGTCTTCGATTTTATCGACAACGATGGGGTCGATGTGTATGCCTTTGTTGACGAAGGTGGCGTAGGCCCCGACCATTTCCAAGAGCATGATGTCGCTTGTGCCGAGGAAGAGCGATGGTACGGGGTCGATGTGTGCGGTTACACCGAGAGCGTTGATAAGGTTGGCGACTTGCTGTGGGGATGTTCGTTGCATGACGTAGGCTGTTACGTTGTTGTTGGAGTTGGCGAGTCCCCATTTGAGGGAGACCATTTCGCCGAGTCGTGCATCGCCAGCGTTGCGAGGTGTCCACGTGGTGGTTGTGTTGCCTTCGGCAGGTACGACGAATGTTTGTGGGCTATTGGGTGCCATGTCGCAAGGAGTGTATCCGACGCCGTCGTGGGCTTCGGAGAATAGCTTGGCGTAGACGAAGGGTTTGATTGTGGAGCCGACTTGTCGTCGTCCTTTGCCGACCATGTCGTATTGGAAGAATCGGAAGTTGGGTCCGCCGACATAGGCTTTGACGTGTCCGGAGCGTGGGTCCATGGCCATGAAACCTGCACGAAGGAAGTGCTTGTGATAGACGACGGAGTCGTAGGGAGACATGATGGTGTCGACTTCGTAGGTTGGCGAGTTCCAGTCGAATACTTTTGTTTCGACGGGCTTTTTCATGTTGTCCATTATCTTGTTTTCGGACAGTCCTGCGGCTTTGAGTTTGCGCCAACGATCGGAATTGCGTAGGGCACGACGTATCATGGACTCGTATTGTTCGGCTGTGATGTCGTTGGAGTAGGGGGGATATTTTTTGCCTTTTTGCCCTGCGGTGAATTGTGGTTGTAGGTTGAGCCCGACGTGTTCTTTCATGGCTTCTTCGGCATAGCGCTGCATACGACTGTCGATGGTGGTGTAGATTTTTAGTCCGTCGCGATAGATGTCGTATTTGGAGCCGTCTGCTTTGACGTTTTTCTCGACCCAGCCGTAGATGGGGTTGTTGACCCACTGGATGCTGTCGACGATGTAGTCTTGTTGTTGCCAAGATGCGTATTGAGAGCGGTCGGGTTTGGTGGCTTTCATTTGTAGGCGGATGTATTCGCGGAGGTAGGGTGCGAGTCCGTCTTTATGGTCGGCGCGTCGGAAGTCGAGAGTGAGTGGGAGGACGCGTAGGGAGTCGAATTGGGCTTGAGTGAGGTGGTTTTGTTTGAGCATTTGGCCGAGGACAACGTTGCGTCGTTGGAGGGTGAGTTCGTTTCGTCGGACGGGGTTGTAGAGGGCTGGGTTCTTGAGCATCCCGACGAGGACGGCGGCTTCTTCGACGCGTAGGTCGGCTACTTTCTTGCCGAAGAAGGTGTAGGACGCGGACTCGATTCCGTAGGCGTCGTAGACGAATCCGACACGGTTGAGATACATGGCGATGATCTCGTTTTTGGTGTAGGAGCGTTCGAGCTTGGCTGCGATGACCCATTCGTTGAACTTTTGCATGACGCGCTCAGCCATTCCGCTTGCTGGGTCGTGGAAGAGCATTTTGGCGAGTTGCTGTGTTATGGTGGAGCCACCACCAGAGTCTTTGTTGCGCAAGACGGCTGTCTTGACGAGGACACGGAAGAGGCTACGGATGTCGATGCCGGAGTGTTCGTAGAATCGTTCGTCTTCGGTGTCGACGAGGGCGTGGACGAGGTGTGGCGAGAGGTCTTCGAAATCGACTTGCGAGCGGTTTTCGACATAGAACTTGCCGAGTATTTGTCCGTCGGCGGAGTAGACGTCTGTGGCGAGGCTACTGCGTGGGTTTTCGAGGTCGGCAAAGGAAGGCATGTATCCGAGGACGCCTTGTGAGAGTAGGATGAAGAAGGCGATGATGGAGATTAGTATGAGAGAGACTAATGTCCAGAAGATAAAGACGTACTTTTTGTATGCTGGCTTCATAGGTGTATGGACGGACAATTTTTTTTGAGGGGTAAATTTATAATGATTTTGCGAGATACGGGCTAAATGCGTAAAAATGAGGTTGATATGTAGAAAAGAGGGAGGATTGGGTGTAAGGTGGTGGGAGAAATGTGCAGAGTGGACTTTCCGTCTACCCTAAATGGTCGAAAAGTAGGATATGTGTTTGTGAGTGAGGCTATAATTTTGCATGTGTAAAATACTAAGATTAGTAGGTTGATTTTTTGTGGTATATTTTTTTGATGATGTGGGGTCAGTGTCGCTGAGGACACTGACTCTTTTTTTGTGTTAAACGCTTATATTTGTAAAAAAAAGAAATACTGACGCAGGGATGTCGGTTGAGATAGATACTAATTCAGGTTTTTGTTTTGGAGTTAGGCGAGCCATTGCGACGCTGGAAAAGGGTTTGTCGCAGGGTGAGGAGTTGTATTGTGTTGGGGACATTGTGCATAATGAGCGAGAGATAGAAAGGCTGACTCAGAGAGGACTTAGGGTGATAGATTCGGCAGAGCTTGGTTTGCTGGAGAGAGGGTCGTCGGTCCTTTTCAGGGCACATGGAGAGCCACCGAAGTCGTATGCGGCTGTTAGACAGAATGGTTTGCGGCTGACGGATGCGACGTGCCCTGTGGTGCTACAGTTGCAGCGACGTATTCGCGAAGCCTACGAGCGTATGCGAGAGTGCGACGGGAAGATTATTATATTTGGCAAGAAGGGTCATGCGGAAGTTATTGGGCTTATGGGTCAGACGGGAGGAGATTGTGTTTTGATAGAGAACTTGAGTCAGGCGGAGGCTCTGGAAATTGATAGGCCTGTGGAGATTTTTTCGCAGACCACGAAGAACCCACAGCTATATAGACAGATTGTAGACACACTACGAAGCAGGACGAAACATGATGTAAGGGCACACGATACGGTGTGTAAGCAGATGTCGGCTCGTGCGGATCATTTGCCACGTTTTGCGGCCTCGCATGAGACGATTGTTTTTGTGGGTGGAGCAAAGAGTTCTAACTCGAAAGCACTATTTGATATTTGTTGCTCGATTAACCCAGATAGTCATTTTGTGACGTCGGAGAGTGAGGTGCATCAGGAATGGGTTGGTGGCGAAGGGAATGATGTGGGCATAACGGGAGCGACGTCGACACCCTTGTGGCTTATGCAGAGGGTTAAGGAAACAATAGACGACATGCAAAAGAAATGGAAACAATAATAGTTGCAATACTTGTCTTGTATGGGCTGAGCATTGTCTTGAAGCTTGTGGGTCCGTGGCTTATGAGATGGCTACTGGGCAGAGCTGCGAAGAAGATGTTTGCAGACGTGGGAGGCGAGCCTGCGCAAGAAAAGAGTTCTCCACGACGAGATGGGAACGGAGTTCTCCGCCCTCGGGTCAGAGAGGGGCAAAGCATTTCGGACATACTCGGAGGCGAGTATGTTGACTACGAAGAAGTATAGGCGAATAAATACTCAAAGAGATGAAAATATTTTCTACCATCAAACGCTTTATTTTAATGGTTTTGGCCGTCATAGTTGGTGGCTTATGTTTGTTCTTTTTTGTGATTGGGATAGTGGCTGGCGTGGCGGCTTCCTCGTCGACAAAAGAGCAGACGAAAGGTCCGTCGGTGTTGACGCTCAACCTTGAGGACGAGATTGTGGACCGATCGGTGTCGGACATGCAGTTGTTGGCATCGAGCCTTATGAATGGTCAGAAAGAGGCTATGGGGCTTGACCAGATATTGGATGCGCTTCTTTGTGCACAAGATGATGACAATATTACGGGTATTGTCATCAGGGGTCAGGCAGTGAATACAGACTATGCTATTATGAGCGAGCTTCGCAGAGCGATAGTTGATTTTAGGTCGAATTGTGGTAAACCTGTGTATTTTTACGATAATGGTATTTCGGCGGCAGGGATGTATATAGCATCGGCTGCGGACTCTATTTTTATTACACCGTTGGGCAGTGTGGCACTACGTGGAGTGACGTCTAATAAGATGTATTTTAAGGGTTTGGCAGATAAAGTGGGAGTTGGGTTTGACGTTGTTAAACACGGTCGGTATAAGAGTGCGATTGAAAGTTTTACGCAGAACGACATTAGCAAGGAAGATAGGGAGCAGACGCAGAGGTATGTGGATATGATATGGAGGGAGATTCGGGATAGCATTGCGTCGGGCAGGGGCGTGGAGGCGTCTGTGATAGACAAGTATGTTGATGAAATTAAGTATATATCGACGGCGGATTATCCGATGGAGATAGGACTTATTGACGGTGCAATGTACAGAGATGAATTTTTGCAACGCTTACGGACGGCTATTGGCATTGAGGAGGACAAAGAGATTCCATCGATTAGCATAGCGTCGTATGGAGCGAAAGAAGATGAGGTGGCGAAGCCTAAGAATCAGATTGCGATTGTGTATGCATTGGGCGAAATTAAAGATGGTTCGAACAAGTCGGATTATAACAACATTTATGGCGAAGATTTGGCTCGAGAACTGCGTAAAGTACGTACCAACGAGGACATAAAGGCGATTGTGTTGCGAGTGAACTCACCTGGTGGTTCGGCATTGGCGTCGGATATTATATGGCGCGAAGTGAAGTTGACGAGCGAAGTGAAGCCAGTTGTTGTAAGCATGGGTGGGTATGCAGCATCGGGAGGATATTATATTTCGTGTGCGGCAGACTTCATCATGGCAGAGAATGCTACATTGACGGGTTCGATAGGAGTCTTTGGACTAATTCCGAATATGCAGAAGTTGTCGGAGAATATGGGTGTGTCGCAAGCACCAGTAAGTAGCAATAAGAATCCATTACTTCTGGGTTACAAGTCGTTGACACCGAATCAGTTGACGACATTACAGAGTTCGGTGGATAACACATACGACACATTTGTAGGTCGGGTGGCAGAAGGGCGTCAGATGAGCCGACAAGCAGTCGATAGCATTGCGCAAGGCAGGGTGTGGACTGGCTTAGACGCTGTCAGCAACGGCTTGGTAGATGAAATTGGTGGCATATACGAAGCATTAGATGTTGCAGCAGAATTGGCAAGCCTTGACGGCGACTACGAAGTTGTGGCATTGCCAGAACAAAAAGATTCGCCGTTTGATATGGCTATGCGCATGATGAACGTTCAGAACTTGGTGCAAACAATATTCCCTCACTTGGCAAGCAAAGCTGACAAAGTCGAGAATATGCTTGAGTATAGCGAGCATGACTTCAATTTTAAGATTATGATGCACATGTAGACATAGTCAAAAAATGGTCGATTATGTTTTACATTAAAAAAATGATTATTTAATTTTGTTTATACAAAACACTTGCAAAGCAAAGGTTTCTGTATTCACTCAAAAAAATGTTCATGAGCAAAAACTACGAACCGGAAAACAAACTTCCAAACATCATAGGCTCCGGCACAAAGATAGTAGGCGAAATAGAGACTAATGGAGACCTACGCATCGACGGCACAATAGAAGGAAACATAACCTCAAAGGGTAAGATAGTGCTCGGTCAGGCAGGTAGTATAAAGGGCACAATCAAGTGTTCGAGTGCTGAAATATCGGGTGTCTTCGAAGGCAAACTCGAAGTAAGTGAGATTCTTTCGCTCAAAGCGACAGCCTACTTTAAGGGCGAAATGAACGTAAACAAGCTGAGCATAGAGCCTGGTGCGAAGTTCATTGGCACATGTATGATGACCGATGACAAGCCACGAACAGCGGAAGCACAGCCGAAAAAATAACATAGTAACACTGCAAGCCGACAGACAATGCAAACAAAAATTGCAATAGCAGTAGTATTGCTGACAGTTGTATTGACGGCTTACCTTGCAAGAACTGAAGTATTACCGCCAATTGTTATACTAACTCTTGGCTTGCTGATACTGATTGAAGGAACAAAAATCTTTGTAATTCTGAAACGTTTTTCGGTCTTGCATGGTAAAAATAGAGTGTTGCTTGTTACACTATCTGAAGTAATCTCGTTCATAGTGTCTGTTGTGGTGCTTGCACTGCTCGCCACACCGACACGCCCTGAAAACCACGTAGCAGCCATAACATTTTGCGCGCACTTTATGGTGCTACGCTTTGTAGCATGCTTGATATTGTGGCAACCAATGTGGACAGCAGACGACAAAGTTGACGATACGACCCCAAAAGAATAAGAAAAACATAGCGTTCTTAGCATGAGCAGAATAGTATCTCTAATAATCACCCTCTTTTGCCTTGCGCCGTTAGCGATGGCACAAGAGAACAATGAAGAAGAAAAAGTTGATGTGCTCGAAATCATCAACCACCACATAAGCGATTCTCATCATTGGAACGTGTTTTCATGGAAAGGCACTGATGGTCAGATAAAGTCTATTGACATACCACTGCCTGTCATGGCCTATAACAAGAACAATGGAGACATACTCGTGAGGCTTTCGTCGGCATTTGAGACAGAGGGCGTCACGAAGAATGGTGTCATATATACGCTCAATCATCATGACAAATTAGAAGCCGACGGTAGCACCGAACCCATATTTGATTTCTCGCTTACGCGCAATGTTGCTTCAATGCTTATGAGTGCGGTCTTACTAATACTGATTTTCGTGGGAGCAGCACGTAGCATTGCAAAAACCAAAGTGCCACGAGGAGCGTCTGTGGCGTGCGAAGAGCTTGTTTTGTTTGTAAAAAGCATTGCAGACGAACAAATTGGTGGTCAGAAAGGAGCCAAGTTTACGCCATTCTTGCTGACATTGTTCTTCTTCATTTGGATAAACAACATCATAGGACTTGTTCCATTCTTTCCGGGCTCAACCAACTTGTCGGGCAACATTGCATTTACGTCTATATTGGCAGTGTTTACGTTCATAATAACGCACATTTTCGCCAACAATCATTATTGGATACATACATTTACGGCACCTGGCATACCATTCGTAATGAAGTTCATAATGGTGCCACTCGAAATAGTGACGATGTTTACACGCCCATTTACGCTACTGATTCGTCTGTTTGCGAACATAACGGGCGGACACATGATTATCATTAGCCTTTTCTCACTCATATTTCTTTTGCACACCTACGCGATTGCCTGTGCTTCGGTGCCACTTGCGTTCATCGTCTTCCTACTTGAACTAATCTTTGGCGCATTGCAAGCATACATTTTTACGATACTTTCGGCCCTCTACATTGGGTTGGCAGTCAACGCAGGACACGACGATTAGAAAAAAGATATAAGCAACAAAAAATAAACAAAACAATAAAAACACAACAATTATGGGAAACATGATAGCAGTAGGCCTTGGCCTAATCGTAATCGGCATCGGCATCGGCATCGGTAAAATAGGTGGTTCGGCAGTCGACGCT
>CALAVC010000058.1 GCA_937892095.1 uncultured Bacteroidales bacterium
TGCGCTCCTGGCTCTCGTTGGCAATGATTTCCTTCGACGAGAGCGTCTGGTCGCCGATAGGCAGCTTGGTCATGTCAATCTCGCCACCGCAGTCCTCCACCAGCTCGGAGAGGCAGTTCAGGTGGCCGGCGGAGCCGTGGTCGTGGATGCTCACCACGGGGTTCACGTCCTCCTCGCAGAGGGCACGCACCAGGTTGTAGGCACGCTTCTGCATCTCCGGGTTGGCACGCTGCACGGCGTTCAGCTCGATGCCGCTGCTGTAGCGCCCGGTGTCCACCGACGACACGCTGCCGCCGCCCAGGCCGATGCGATAGTTGTCGCCACCGAGCAAAACGACATCTTGACCTGCGGTTGGGGTCTTTTTAAGGGCATCGGACTTGCGTGCGAATCCGACGCCACCAGCCATCATGATTACTTTGTCGAACGCAAATGTGCGTCCGCTTTCTTCGTGTTCGTAGGTGAGCAGAGAGCCACAAATCATTGGCTGGCCAAACTTATTGCCAAAGTCGCTGGCACCATTGGAGGCTTTTATGAGTATTTGTGCTGGGGTCTGATAGAGCCACTGACGAACAGGGACACCTTTTTCCCAAGGACGGTCGTCGGCAAGACGTGAGTAGGACGTCATGTAGACTGCTGTCCCTGCGATGGGCAGAGAGCCTATGCCACCACCCATGCGGTCGCGAATTTCGCCACCGCTACCTGTTGCTGCTCCGTTGAAAGGCTCGACTGTGGTGGGGAAGTTGTGTGTCTCGGCTTTGAGAGAGAGAACGGTTTCGATGTCTTTGGTCTCAAACTCGGACGGAACATCGGGTGCTGAGGGTGCAAACTGCGTCATGGTTGGACCTTCGATGAAGGCTACGTTGTCTTTATAGGCAGAGACGAGATAGCCTGGGTTGACTTCGGAGGTGCGACGGATGAGTTTGAAGAGCGATAGTTCGCGTTCTGCGCCGTCGATGATGAAAGTGCCGTTGAAAATTTTGTGGCGGCAGTGCTCTGAGTTGACTTGTGAGAAACCGAATACTTCGGAGTCGGTTAGTGGTCGACCGAGTCGTTTGCTAAGGCTTTCGAGATATGCTATTTCAGGGTCGGAGAGCGCAAGACCTTCAGACTTGTTGTATGCCTTAAAGTCGGTTATGTAGACAATGGGGTCGGGCGTCTTGTCGAGGGTAAAGGTGTTCTGGTCGAGCCCATTGTAGAGCGATTGGAGCATTGGGTCGTAGGTTGCCTTGTCGGAGTCGACGGCGAAAAATTCTTCGATACGACTGATTCCTTCAATGCCCATGTTAACAGTTATCTCAACTGCGCTGGTGCTCCAAGGTGTAATGGTTTCGCGCCGAGTGCCGACGAAGAATCCGCTTAGGTTGTCTTCGGTAAGTGGAGTGGCATCGGAGAAAAGCCATACGAGTTTTTGGGTGTCGACATTGGATAGATTGCTGTTCTTCTCAACAGCAATGATATTGTTTTCTTTGTTCCGGAAAAAGATTACCATTTGCGTTGTGGTGTGTTAAGGACTAAATGGTTTTATATTTATTGGAAAAGTTTTTGACTTTTGCCTTTATGAATTGCGGAATTTTGGACAGGACTTTGAGGGAGACTGATATGTATTGTGGGATGTGGTGAGACTTGTATATGCGCATATCTTCATCCCACTTGTGGAGCATTGTGCGCATATTTGTAGAAGCTCCACCCATGCGCATGCGGACAACATACTTATTGAGGTATGCTATGCGGAAATCGGACTCATAGAAAGCACGAATGAGCCATTCGGTATCGGCCGATATTCGATACTCTTCGTTGTAGGGACCGACGGAGTTGTAGACGCTTTTGCGAGCGAAGACTGTTGTGTGCAGTGGGAGCCAACCTTTGCGGATGCGCTCTCGATAGTAGCCACCACTGACCCAATCTCGTACGACGTAGTTTACGTTATCGGCACGCACAAAGAGTCCGTTGGCGTAGACAATGTCGGCACTGGTGCGTTGGGCTTCTTTGACTATTTGCGAGATGGTGTCGGAGGAGTAGAATATGTCGTCGGAATGTAGGAGACCAATGAGCTCGCCAGTGGCGAGTTGTAGTCCTTTGTTTATGCCATTGTATATTCCTGTGTCGGGCTCGGAGACGAAATGAGCAATTTTACTGGCGTAGGATTTGATTACCTCGACAGAGCCATCGGTACTTTGAGCATCTATGATGATGTATTCAATGTCGGCATAATCTTGAGATAGGACACTTTCGATGGTGTTCTTTATTGAGCCGATGCGATTGAAACAAGTTGTAATTATAGATACTTTCATCAGCGGTTGTCTAATGTTCTTTCGTGTTGATACGAAAGGTACAAAATTAAGTTTAGAATTTTTAAAAGCAAAGGAGAAAAAACTGATTTTCAGATTCTGTATATGTGCCGTTTCTGGGCAAAGACGATGGCAAAGTGCATAAACAGCACAGAAACGAGTGCTTTAGAATCGCGTTTTACAATGCTATTCTGTATAGTTAAGGTCGACAACGACAACAACTTTTTCGCCTGGTACCAGTGGTTGTAGCTCGGCTGGTATGCTTGTGCCAAGTAATTCGTCGATTGGAGAGACTTTTATTATGACTGCAGATATTAGAGCTCCTAAAATGCCATCGAGAGATACATTCCAGAGAAGCATTATGGCGGCCGAAACGAGTGTGGCAGTGGTTATTATGGCATCGAAGAGAGCATCGGAACCAGAGGCTATTAGGGCGTCGCTTTCGAGTTGCAATCCTTTGCGCTTTACGTATGTTCCTAATATTAATTTGGTTATTATGGCAACAATGACAACGACAAGTGTTGTGGCTGTATATGTGGGTGTTGTGGGTTCGATAATTTTTCTGATGGACTCAACAAATGAAGAGGCTCCTGCCACGATTACGATTACGGCGACAATGAATGCACTGAAGTATTCTATGCGTCCAAAACCAAAAGGGGTGTTTGCGGTCGGCAGGTCGTTGCGATAGTTTTGCACCTATTTCGTTATGACACTTGATAGTGCGTCGCTCAGATTATTGATGGCATCCATGACAATAGCAATGCTATTTGCAATAATCCCTACTGACGCTTTAAAACAAGCTAAAAGCACGTTGGTTAGGACGCCAACAATGCTTGTACGTACGATTTGTGAGTTACGACTTTTCATAGTAACATCAAATCTAAACAAAAATGTGTTGACGCGGACAGACTACAACGGAAAAAGAGCCTTTGAAAGGAAAACCATTTCAAAGGCTCAAAAAAGGTATGGCTTTACCACAATACGATAAAAACCAGTTGTCTTAAAAACCCATAGGTTTAATGGTGTTTACTTAGCTTTGTTGCAGTCGACTACAATAGCGTTCACATTGCATACAGACGTCGTAGCCGAGGAGCGTGCCAAGTATAAAATCTTCTTCAGGTGTCAGGCAGTTGAGTGGTCGAGTAACGATGTTGCGAATGGCTCGAATACACTGTGGACGACCGAAGAAAATGTTGACGTTGCGACTTCCGACTTCTTGAACAACGTAGTCTATCCCAAGGCGCTTGAGTTTGCTAACTGCCTGCTGAGCATAGTCTCGTCGGAGCGTGTAGAGAACAAGATTCCGGACACCTTTCTGATATTCGTAGATATGGTTGCTTAGCACCATGTTGGCGGTGTTCTGTTCTTGCAAGCGCGCATCGGTTGTAGCGTTTGTGTTCATGATGTCGGAATGCAAAGGGTTACTTATGGTTTAGAGACCGAGAGTGGGAATCCAAGCAGCAATGCGCTCGTCGGTCTTGTCGCTTTCGTTGACCTCGTCGATTGGCAGACCAACAAAATGATCTCCTTCGGCCGAGATTGAACTATCGAAAGTATAGCCAGCTGTCGGTACTTGACCAACGATTGTGGCACCAGACGAAGCAATCTCCTTGTAGATGAGACCGATGGCGTCGCAGAAAGTGTCGGAGTAGGATGACGAGTCGCCACAACCGAAGATGGCTATCTTTTTGCCAGCAAGGTTGGCGGCTTTGAGTGTGTTGACGCCGTCGTACCAATCGTCTTGGAGTTCACCACAACCCCATGTAGAAGAGCCAAGAATGAGGTTGTCGTTGGCAGCAATGACATCGGCATTGAGGTCGGA
The DNA here is from genome assembly GCA_937892095.1 of uncultured Bacteroidales bacterium. GTDB lineage: Bacteria > Bacteroidota > Bacteroidia > Bacteroidales > Marinilabiliaceae > W3P20-009. The sequence goes on from CALAVC010000058.1 coordinate 4,111, forward strand.
GACGGCAATGGCATCTGCCCCAACTTTTTGAGCTATACGACCAGCAATATCTTCGGTCGTCCCGGTAGAAGAACCGTAAACTACAATTGTTTTTCCCATTACTATGAATTGTTAATTTTTGAGAGAATACTTTAAGTGAATACTTTTAGATACATGCAAAGGTATTGGACGTGCTAAATGATGGCAATAGTTATTGTTAGGTATTTTGAATAAAACTAAATAAAGAATATAATGTTTTGAAAATCAAGTGATTGTGTTGTTAGTGCTAATGTGGAATTTATGGTTAGTCTGTTATGGTAGATACTTTGAAGTAATGAATATTAGGTCTAAATAAGGCGATGGCTGCGGAGGGGTAAATGTGTGAAATGTTAAAAAAAAGATTAAGGTAAAAGTTAGTTTGCTGATAATTAAGGAGTTAAGAAGTAAGGTGGGGGAAAAGAATAAAAAAGTGGGAGAAAGTGGTTGCAAGTGGAGTAAAGTTGAGCTAATTTTACAGCTACCTTTTCTTGGGTATACTATATAGACGAATGAGTACGTACACTTTCATAGGTGATTTTGACAGCAAGGCCGACCAAAAGAATCGGCTTGTGATGCCGTCGGCTTTCAAGCACGAGCTTGAGGGTGGGGAAGAAGGTGTGCGACTTGTCGTGAAGAAAGATATTTATGAAAAATGTTTGCTTGTATACCCTCGTTCGGTATGGGAAAAGGTGATGACGGACTTGCAAGGTAGAATTGATCCTTATAGTAGAGCGCACACTCGTTTTCTGCGTGAATATCAGCGAAATACGTGCGAGGTGGGGCTGGACGCTAATGGGCGTTTTCTAGTTCCACAGCGACTACTGGAGCTTATTGGCGAAGGGAAAGATTTTGTATTGCTTGGCGTAGGAGAGCATATTGAGTTGTGGGATAAGAAAACGTATGAGAGCGATGCAATGAGCCAAGAGCAGCTCGAAGAGCTTACGGAAAGCATTTTTAGCAAAGAAAAAGATAATGGATAGAATATGGGTGAGGGAGAGGTATATCATATATCTGTAATGTTGAAAGAGACCATAGATGCGCTACGCGTGGAGAATGGTGGCATATTTGTGGATGTTACCTTTGGCGGTGGCGGACATAGTCGGGAGATATTGCGTCGGATGGGGAATGGTGGTCGATTGATAGCTTTTGACCAAGATACGGACGCGTTAAAAAACGGAGTAGATGACAAGCGCCTTACAATAGTGAACCATAATTTTAGGTTTATGGCGGACTATGTGGACTACATTACGGGAGGCGCCAAGGTTGATGGTATACTTGCCGACTTGGGTGTGTCGTCGCACCACTTCGACAGTGCAGAACGAGGTTTTTCGTTTCGGGCAGATGGACCATTGGACATGCGAATGAATAGAGAGGCTAAGCTGACGGCCGAAGAAGTCGTAAACACATACGATGAGGATAAACTGGCAAAGATATTGGCGACATACGGAGAAGTGGACAATGCAAGACGTGTGGCACAGAGAATTGTAAGGGAGCGTGTCGCTACGGTCATTGACACGACAGAGAAATTGCGTGAGGTTGTAGAAAAAACGACGTCGCGTGGCGACAGTAATAAGACTCTGACAAAGGTTTTTCAGGCCATTAGGATAGAGGTAAACCACGAAATGGATGCGCTTGTGGGCATGCTACGTGGCGCAACGCAGATACTCAAACCGGGTGGAAGGTTGGTTGTGTTGTCGTATCATAGTTTGGAAGATCGCATGGTGAAAAATGTCATAAAGACAGGCGACCCACTATGTTCGGAAGCGGAGACCGATGCCATATATGGTGGCAGTAAGAGTCCTTTTAAACAATCGAACAGAAAACCAATGTTGCCAACGGAAGAGGAGATTGAAAGAAACCCACGTGCACGCTCGGCAAAGATGCGTTGTGCAGAAAAAGCAAGATAGGGAGTGGAAAGATGGCAGAGAAAAAGACATCGTGGCTTCGGAAGATTGTGACGGGCAGAATAGAGATGCCGTTTGACGCGTCGTGGAAGTATGCGTTGTTTATAGCTCTGCTATCGTTCATATACATAACGAACAGGCTTGAAATGGAAGCTCGAGTGAGACGAATATCGGACCTAACCAAAGAGATAAAAGAGCTTAGATATGAACACATTACGACGCAAAGCGAGCTGATGAACATGAGTAAGCAGAGCGAAGTTTTGAGGCGAACAGAGGCAGAAAACTTGGGTCTGCATGAACTGACAGAACCACCGCGAATAGTTGAAAGATAAAAACAGAAAGCACACACTAAGTAACTAAACGAAAAAAAGCTAAAAACACATGGCGAACGGATATGACAAGACTCATCGACTAATCACATTCATCCTTGTGGTGATGATTGGGGCATGCCTTGCCATATTTGCACAGACGTTTAGGCTAAAGGTGTTTATGGGCGATAAGTATCGAAGGATGATAGCAGAGAAGACGCAAACAAAAGTGCCAATAGAGGCAGTGCGTGGCGACATTTTGGCTCGTGACGGGCGGAAGTTGGCGTGTTCTGTGCCAAACTATAAGATTATAATGGACCCGTGTACGGACGGATTGCCAGACGACACCTTTAATAAGTATATCGATAAACTTTCGTTGCAACTTGCTGATTTTTACGGCGATAAGAGTGCAGCGGCATATAAAGAAAGGATACAAAAAGCACGCTTAGCAGGAAAGCGATATTTGGTCATTAACCCAAGGCGAATAAGCTATTCGGAGCTGAAGAAAGTGGAGAAATTTGCCATTTTCAAGAGGGGGAAAAATAAGGGTGGCATGACGTATGAGCAAAGCGATAAGCGCAAGTTGCCCTTTGGATTGTTGGCCGAAAGAACAATAGGTAAGCTATATTCCGACAAAGAACTTGGGGGAATGGTGGGGCTTGAGAATGCCTACAATAAAGTGTTGAAAGGCAAGAATGGAGTGGGTGACAAGATGCTCGTAACGGGCAAGTGGATTCAGAAAGAGGACGTGCCACCAGAGGATGGGCGCGATCTCGTAACCACGATAGACATTGACATTCAAGACGTGGCCGAATATTCGCTAATGAACCAGTTGAAGGCTCACGAAGCTGACCATGGCGTTGCAATGCTTATGGAGGTCAAGACAGGTGCCATAAGGGCAATTGTGAACTTGCATAGGCAAGCAGATGGTAGCTATGCTGAAGATTTTTATAACTATGCTATAGGTGAGCTTGCAGAGCCGGGGTCGACATTTAAGTTGGCAACAATGATGGCGTGCCTTGACGAGCGACTGGCAACACCAGAAGATACCATTGATACTTACGACGGCGAATTTAAGATTCACGACCAAGTTATGCGAGACAGCAAAGTTGGTGGACACGGCAAAATAAGTTTGCAGAGAGCTTTTGAATTGTCGAGCAATATTGCGTTTTCGAGGCTTGTGATGAAGTGCTTTGGTTCGGACCCACAAAGATTCGTAAACAAGCTACACGACCTTGGGTTGTGCGATAGCTTGGGACTCGACATTAAGGGAGAGCGACGAACGGAAATAAAAGATGTAAGCGACCCGACATGGAGTGGCATATCGCTTCCGTGGATGTCGATTGGATATGAGGTGCGCATTACACCTTTGCAACTTTTGACTTTTTACAATGCGGTGGCGAACAATGGTACCATGATGAAGCCAATGTTTGTGGAGTGCCAGTTGGAGGATAACAAGCGCGTGAACGTTTGCAAACCGAAGGTTATGCGCAACTCGATTGCAAGTAAAAGAACAATTAATGCAGTGCGCGAAATGCTGAAAGGCGTTGTTGAAAATGGCACGGCACAAAACATAAAGGACACACCATATAAGATTGCTGGCAAGACAGGAACAGCACAAATTGCACAAGGTGGGCGAGGGTATAAACTTGACGGTAAGAAAAGTTACTTGGCCTCTTTTGCTGGATTTTTCCCAGCAGACAATCCACTGTATTCGTGCATAGTGATGGTGTATGGTCCGAATAGAAATGTGTACTATGGTAATGTCGTGGCAGGCAACGTGGTGAAAGCCATTGCCGACCGAGTGTATGCAGCCGAGTTTAGACGTGGCACGGCAAACATACAAGCCGAGGTCCCGTCGACGGGTAAAATGCCATGGTCGAAAGGAGGAAGGGTAACCGACCTGATGAACGTGCTTACACAGCTTCGCATACCACATAATCTACTATCTAATTCGTCGGAATGGGCATCGGCTACGGCTGGAGAAAAGAGCATAAGCTTGTCGGCAAGACATTTTGTCGATGCCACAGTGCCGAGTGTGATTGGCATGGGAGCTGCCGATGCCGTAAGCCTGTTGGAAAACGTGGGTATGCGAGTCCGTCTTTCGGGGACGGGACGCGTCCGGACACAAAATCCAGAGGCTGGGACGACCTTTGCTCGTGGAACACAAATAAAATTAGAACTTGATAATTAACCGACTTATGAAGCTTGACGAGATATTGAAATCGGCGGCAATAGAGCCCCAAGAAGTTTTGGGCTCAAAAGCCGAGACGCAAGAAATAGCAGACATTGTACTTGACAGTCGGAAGGCTGGCAAGGAAGTGCTTTTTGTGGCGCAAAGTGGCACAAATGTCGATGGACATGACTTCATAGGCAAGGCGATAGAGAATGGTTCGACAGCAATAGTTTGCGAAAAGTTTGAAGGTGAAGTGCCAGAAGGCGTAACGATTGTCGTCTGCAAAGATACACACGAAGACTTGGGGCATATAGCCTCTGCATTTTTCAGGCATCCAAGTCGTGAGATGAAGGTTGTCGGCGTTACTGGTACTAATGGCAAGACGACAATTGCGACTTTGCTATACAAACTCGTCATGAAAATGAATAGGCGTGCTGGTCTTTTTTCGACGGTTGCAAACTATGTAGTCGAGGAGCGGACAACAGCCATGCAGACCACGCCCGATGCCATTACGCTGCATAGGCAGATGAGGCGAATGAAAGATGCTGGATGCGAATATTGCTTTATGGAAGTAAGTTCGCATAGCGTGGTGCAGAAGCGCATTGCAGGCATAGAGTTTGACGGTGGCATATTCACCAACCTTACGCATGACCATTTGGATTTTCATAAGACGTTTGCTGCTTATATAAACGCAAAGAAAGGTTTTTTTGACTCACTAAGTAAAGAAGCGTTTGCGCTGACAAATAGTGACGATAAGAATGGCAGCAAGATGATACAAAACACACGTGCGCGCAAACGCACGTATGCATTGCAGACAATGGCCGATTATAAGGGTAAGCTTGTTGAGGACAGTATAGACGGCATGCGAATGGATTTTAACGGGTGCGAAGCACACATGTTGTTCTGCGGTCGTTTCAATGCATATAATCTATTGGCTATATATGGTGCAGCGCTCGAATTGGGATTTGAAGGAAGCGAAGTCTTGACAGCACTTAGCGGGCTGCGACCTGTCAACGGACGATTTGAGCCACACCGCACGAGCAAAGGGGCAACAGCCATTGTGGACTATGCGCATACACCCGATGCATTGCTGAACGTCTTGTCGACCATCAATAAAATTAGGCGTGGCAATGGAAATAGGTCGAAATTGATAGCTGTGGTAGGCTGTGGTGGAGACCGAGACAGAACCAAACGCCCCGAAATGGCTCATGAGGCTGCCAAGGGTGCTGACTATGTTATCTTGACAAGCGACAACCCACGAAGCGAGAACCCACAAGACATAATAAATGATATGCTCGTGGGGCTGACGGACGAAGAAAAAGCAAGGACCACTGTCATTGTCGACCGTCGGGAAGCAATAAGGAAAGCCAGTGAGATGTCGGTTACGGGCGACATAATACTTGTGGCAGGTAAAGGTCATGAGGATTATCAGGAAATAAAGGGTGTCAAGCATCATTTTTCTGACAGAGAAGAAGTAGAACAATTGTAGCACACATATAAATATCGAAAAGTCAAAATGTTGTATTACCTATTCCATTACTTGAAAGAGCTCGGATTGCCAGGCATGGGTGTATTTCAGTACATCACATTTCGCGTGGCGATGACCATTATCACGTCGCTTGTGTTTAGCATAATAATAGGCAGGCGAATAATACACATGCTACAGAAGCAGCAGATTGGCGAAGTGGTGCGCGACCTTGGTCTTGAAGGACAATTGCAGAAAAAAGGTACTCCGACCATGGGTGGCTTAATTATAATATTGTCGATATTGGTGCCAGTGGTGCTGTTTTGCAAGATAGACAACGTGTATGTACTGCTGATGATAGTCACGACGCTTTGGCTTGGCGCGATAGGTTTTATAGACGACTACATAAAGGTCTTTAAGAAAAATAAAGAAGGGATGTCGGGACGGATGAAGATAGTCGGTCAGGTAGGTTTGGGCGTAATAGTTGCATCGACGCTATATTTTTCTGACGGAGCAACGACAGAGAGTCGGACAGAGACAACTGGTTTGGTGCAGACAGAACAGGTGGGCGAACACGTAGAGAAAAGGGCTCCGATGACCTCGGTGCCATTCTTTAAGAACCATAAGTTTGACTATAAGTCGTTTGGTTTTTGGGCACCAGAGCAATGGCAAGACACGATAGGCTGGATTGCCTTTGCAATATTGACAATATTCATAGTGACGGCCGTGAGCAACGGAGCAAACATGACTGACGGACTGGACGGCTTGGCGACCGGTACATCGGCCATAATAGGTGGTGCACTGGGCATATTTGCGTACGTCAGCACTCACCATGACTTTGCGAGCTACTTGAACATAATGTATGTGCCGAACTCTGCTGAGCTTGTTGTTTTCATATCGGCATTTATAGGCGCTACGATAGGATTCTTGTGGTATAATTCGTATCCAGCACAAGTGTTTATGGGCGATACGGGTTCGCTCACTATTGGTGGCGTCATTGCGGTGTTTGCGATATTGCTACACATTGAGTTGCTCATTCCCATACTCTGCGGAATATTCCTTGTGGAGGACCTATCGGTCATCTTGCAAGTGAGCTACTTTAAGTATACACGCAAAAAATATGGAGAGGGACGGCGCATTTTGCTGATGGCTCCACTGCACCATCATTTTCAGAAGAAAGGTCTTACAGAACCTAAGTTAGTTGCTCGCTTTTGGCTTGTGGGCATAATATTAGCCATATCGACCATTTTAACACTAAAAATCAGATAGAAATGTCGAGACTTGTAATTATAGGTGGCGGAGAGAGTGGCATAGGTGCTGCGCTGCTTGGCAAGGCAAAAGGATATGACACATTCTTGACCGATGGGGGTAAGATTGCCTCTGGGCGGAAAGAAGAGCTTGAACGCAATGGCATAGCCTACGAAGAAAGTGGACACAGCGAAGATCGCATACTCTCAGCCGACTTGGTCGTGAAAAGTCCGGGTGTGCCAGAAGACAATCCTCTTGTCTTAAAAATAAAAAGCAAGGGGACGGAAATAATTAGCGAGATTGAGTTTGCTTGTCGGTATACGAGCAAAAAGTTGATAGGCATAACTGGCAGTAATGGAAAGACAACGACCACATTGCTGACACATCATTTGCTGACGAGTGCTGGTCTGAATGCCAATCTGGCTGGCAACATAGGATATAGTCTTGCACGACAGGTGGCTATGGGCAACGAGTCAGACTACTACGTGATAGAGCTTAGCTCGTTTCAGTTGGACGGAATGACAAGTGCACGTATGGACATAGGTGTGCTGTGTAACATTACGCCCGACCACATGGATCGTTATAATCATGACTTCGGGTTGTATGCCCGTAGTAAATATAGGATAACGCAAAACATGACATCAGAGCAGGCTTTTGTGTACAATGCTGACGACGTGGCAACGGTAGAATATTTTAACAATCAGCCTACACGTCAGATACCCGTGTCTACAATGGGTAGGAGCAGATATGCTGTGGCCGAAAATGGTAGAATATTGACCGAAATTGGTGGGCATGCAGAGTTTGCAATAGACGAACTTACCATTAAAGGTCTGCACAACACATACAACGCCATGCAAGCCATCTGTGTGGCACGACTGATTGGGCTGAGCGAAGCGCAGATTCGCAAGGGACTACAAACATTTAAGAATGCTCCACACCGTTTGGAACTAATTAGAACGGTTGACGGTGTGGACTACGTCAACGATAGCAAGGCTACGAACGTAGATGCTGCATATTATGCGTTGGAGTGCCAAACGAAGCCTGTGGTATGGATTGCAGGAGGTAAAGATAAGGGCAACGACTATACGGCCATCGAAGAGCTTGTTCGGAAAAAAGTAAAAGCTCTTGTGTGTATGGGCGTGAACAATCAGAAGCTAATAGACTTCTTTGGCTCACGTGGCATAAAGACATACGACACTCATAGCATAGAAGAGTGCGTCGGCAGATGCCACAAGGTGGCTAAAAGTGGTGATGTCGTGTTGCTCTCGCCATGTTGTGCAAGTTTCGACTTGTTCACAAGCTACGAGAATAGGGGCGACATGTTCAGAAGTCAGGTAGAGAAACTGTAGGGAGCTGAAAAACGATGAGCGAGCTGACGCGAATAACGAATCCGGTGCTCAAGAAGCTATGGGGCTACATAAAGGGTGATAGGTATATCATCTATGCCATAGTATTCTTGACGGTGGTGTCGTTCTTGGCAGTGTATAGTGCATCGAGTGTTTTGGCATATCAGAAGATGGGTGGCAACACAACATTTTACCCACTTCGACACCTAACGATGCTTATAGGAGGTTTTGTCATAATGGCAGCGACAAGCAATGTACACCCCAAATATTTTGCAGGTTTGGCGGAGTTGATGCTTGGCGTAGGCGTGTTGATGCTCATTGCCACAATGATAATAGGCTCATCGGTTAATGGTTCGTCGCGTTGGCTAGACTTGGGTTTTGTAAGTTTTCAGCCGTCGGAGTTTGCCAAAATATCGCTCATAATCTTCGTGGCGAAGATGCTTGCAAAGCACGAGAAGCACCCAGACGATGCCTTCTTGCCGTGCATAATGGCCACAGCGATTGTGTGTGGCATCATAATGTTCGAGAACTTGTCGACATGTTTGTTGATAGCCATGTCGGTCGTATCGCTTTTGTTTATTGGTCGTATATCGATGTCGAAACTGGCGGCAATAGGTTTGTTGGCAGCAATATGCGTATCGTTGCTGATTGTCTTTGCCGACCAAGTGCACCCCGTGTTTCCACGTGCTAAGACATGGCGTGCGCGCATAGAACGATTTACGCAAGACAAGAGTCCAGAGAACGATAAGGCAGACAACGACTACCAAGCGCAGCAAGCCTTGGCAGCTGTGAGCATATCGGGCATATTGGGGTCTGGTCCGGGCAATAGTTATATGAAAAACTTCTTGCCTATGGCCTTTTCAGACTTCATCTTTTCGATAATTCTTGAAGAGTATGGATTGTGGGGTTGCCTCCTGATACTGATTGCATACATAACCATTTTGGCACGCGCTCGCATAATGGCGGGCAATAGTAATGTGCCATTTCATATATACACCATAACTGGGTTGGCAATACTCTTGTCGCTACAAGCACTCATAAACATGATGGTAGGCGTAGGGCTAATGCCAGTGACTGGTCAGACTCTGCCCATGATAAGCATGGGCGGTACAAGTAACTTTATCACGGGCTTTGCCTACGGGATAATATTATCTATTAGCAATCATACGATAATGCGTATGAAAACAAGTAAAAACTAAAGTCAATGAAAGTCATTATAGGCGGAGGAGGCACGGGTGGACACATATTCCCTGCCATATCGATAGCGAATGCACTGCGCGAAGCCGACGAGTCGGTGGAGATTCTTTTTGTGGGTGCAAACGGCAAGATTGAGATGGAGAAAGTGCCAGCGGCAGGCTACAAGATAGAGGGTCTGCCAGTGGCAGGTTTTCAGCGCAGACTGACGTGGCGCAACATTCAGTTTCCGTTTAAGCTTGTGTATAGCCTATGGCGTGCCGACAGCATAGTTAGGAATTTTAAACCCGACGTGGCAGTAGGCGTGGGTGGATATGCCAGTGGACCAGTGCTTCAAAGAGCTGCTGCACATGGGGTGCCATGTCTGCTACAAGAGCAGAATTCACTGCCGGGCGTAACGAACAGACTATTGGCTGATAAGGCTAACAGGATTTGTGTGGCATACCCCAATATGGAGCGTTTTTTCCCTCGCGAAAAAATCATACTTACGGGCAATCCTATCCGTCAGAACTTGACCAACGAAATTGACCAAGCAGAAGCACGAAAAAGTTTTGGATTAGACCCAATGCGCCCGACCATACTTGTGATTGGTGGTAGCCTTGGGGCTCGCTCTATAAACAATGGGCTGCGCGACAGCATTGACGAGGCAACAGACGACGTGCAGATGATATGGCAAACTGGCTCGCTCTACTACGAAGAGATGAAGGCTGCAGTGGAGCCAAAACATAAGAAAAATGTGGTGATAACGGCCTTCGTGCGCGATATGGACAAAGCGTATGCGGCAGCTGATGTTGTCGTGTCGCGTGCTGGTGCTGGTAGCATATCTGAGTTGGCCATGCTGGGCAAGGCCTGCATATTGGTGCCGTCGCCCAATGTGAGCGAAGATCATCAGACCAAAAATGCACGTGCGTTAGAGAATGAGGGTGCCGCTGTCATGGTGGTCGATAGTGAAACGAACACACTGATAGCCCGTGCTAAAGAACTCTTGAACGACAAGGATAAGATGGAGAGTCTTCGTGGTCAAATATTGTCGTTTGCACGACCCAATGCAGCGCGCGATATTGCTCGCGAGGTGATGGCACTTGTGCAGAAGAGCAACCAAACAGACTAAGTTGATGGATATTAAGAGAGTCTATTTTGTTGGCATAGGTGGCATAGGAATGAGTGCCATTGCGCGACACTACATAAAGTGTGGTGTCGAGGTGGCAGGATATGACCGAACACGCTCACGACTGACCGACGAACTGACGGCAGAAGGTGCCGCAGTGTCTTACGTCGACGATGTGCAACAGGCTATCCCAGATGCCTTCCGAAAGGCTGACGAGACGTTGGTCGTGTATACGCCAGCTGTGCCACAGACGAGTGCCGTAATGCAATATTTTGCAGAGAAGAATTACACGATGTGTAAGCGAGCCGAAGCTCTTGGGCAACTGACTTCGACAGGCAAGACACTGTGTGTGGCTGGCACACATGGTAAGACGACGACATCGACACTGACGGCACACATACTCAGGCGGTCAGAAGCAGGTTGCACTGCTTTTTTGGGTGGCATATCGGTAAACTATGCGACCAACTATTGGCACAATGCAGACAGCCAAAACATGGTTACCGAAGCCGATGAATATGACCGTTCGTTTTTAAAACTAAGCCCTTGGGCGGCAGCTATTACAGCAATGGATGCTGACCATCTTGACATATATGGCACGCACGCTAAGCTAATAGAGGCTTTTCTGCAGTTTGCTGCGCTTGTGCGTCGTGGTGGACTGCTTGTCGTTCGTCGCGGACTACCCATTGGGCGCGAAGACGTGCAAGAAGGTGTCAGAATTGTTAGCTATGCTGCGTCGGATTGTTCGGCAGACTACTATGCCGAAAACATCAGGGTTGCTGACGGAAGATATATTTTTGATGCTGTAACACCTTCTGAGACCATAAAGAACATAACACTCGGACTGCCTGGCAGACACAACATTGAAAACTGCATGGCAGCCATAGCCCTTGCACAAGAGGCTGGCGCGACTGCTGACGAGATTCGGGAGGCTTGCAGCGATTTTGCAGGCAGCAAGCGTAGATTTGAGATTGCGGGTCGTGGACAAGATGTGATTGTGGTTGATGACTATGCACACCACCCACAAGAGATTCGGGCTACGTTGTCGTCGGTGCGAGAGATGTATCCTAAGGCAATGGTTGCAGTGGCTTTTCAGCCGCACCTGTATAGTCGGACACGCGACTTGGCGGACGACTTTGCTATGGCACTGTCGAAGGCTGACCGACTATGGTTGTTGCCCATCTACCCTGCACGCGAAGAACCAATTGCAGGAGTCTCCTCGGAGATGATTGCCAAGAAGATTGCAGATGGTGCAGAAGTGAGTGTGTTGAAAGATAAAACACTATTACCCGAGACGATGACGGAATTTGCAGAGCAAAGGAGTGGACAACTCGTCTTGGTCATAATGGGTGCTGGCAACATCGATAGGCTTGTTGAGCCTACGTGCCAAGCACTGAGAGCTAAGAACATATTATCATAGGCAAGAAATGACGGAACAGACAAACATAACAAACACAGAAGACGACGCAGACATAAGGCGTTGGCGCAGCGTGTGGCGACGTCTGTTTCGTACGTTTGCGTGGGCCATTGGTTTGCTATACTTTCCTGTGTTGATGTCGTTTGTTGGCGCAGAGCGCAACGAGTTGGTGTGCGAGAAAGTCGTACCTTTCGTACACAAAAGCGAAAGTGATGTGCTGATTACCGAAAAGGGTTTGCGGAACATCATTGCCGACGAGTTTCCCGAGCTATTGGGTAGCAAAGTGTCGACAATCGACTTTGACAAGATAGAGAAAGTGTTGGTGGCCTCGCCCGTTGTCAGGCGAGCCGAAGCATATCCGGCAGCGGATGGGTCGGTGCACATACACGTGTATCAGCGCAGACCGATAGCGAGGGTGTTTACTTCGGATGGCTCGTCGTATTACATGGACGCTGAAGGATATAAGATATCAGCACGAGCTGGCATGCTGTGCCATACGCTCGTCATTAACGGACACGTCAATTCGCTTGCCGACAGGCTCGATGGTTTGTTGTCGCTCTGCAAACACATATCGGAAGATGGATTCTTTCGGTCGATGGTGGAGCAAGTAACTGTAACAGCTGAGGGTGAGTATATCCTTGTGCCACGAGTGGGCGACCACGTGGTCTATTTTGGCAACGCTGACAATGTGGAACAGAAGTTTGCTGACCTGCTGACCTTGTATAAGAAAGGTTGGGCAAAAGACGAGTGGAACGCCTACAAAAGCGTGTCGCTCAAATATAAAGGACAAATTATATGCACTAAACGATAAAACCTTTTCGCTATGGAAGATTATATAATTGCAATCGATTTGGGAACTTATCAGACGCGCATTGTAGCGGCGCAGTATGATGAGAAAAAGTTGTTTAAGCTAAACGTCATATATAAAGAGACCCAAAATTCGAAGGGAATCAGGCGTGGAGTGATATACGACACAGAGAATTGTGCAAAGGTGGTGAACAACTTGATAATGGGTGCAGAAAAAAGGCTTGGCGACATAAAGACATCGGGCGAAGCTGCCAAGGCGAAGCGCAAGAAGACGTATTACTTGTGCGTTGGACTTGCAGGACTTGCCTATACGACATCGACCATAAAGGCATCGGTGGACGTGGGTGAAAGGGTGTCGAACAACACGATTGAGGAGCTTGAAGGCAAAGTGAAAAGCATTATAGACCAAAACACGAAAGATGAGGAAGCACTCATACACATGTCGACCATATCATACTCGATAGACAATGAGCCAGAGACACTTGACGTTGAGGGTAAGCGTGCCAACAGCATTATGGGCAAGTATCTGTATCAGACAATACGTAGGACGTATGCAACCGACATAAATAACGTGTTTGCCAACGCCAGTAGCACGACAAACAGAGTTAAGCCCCACAAGTCGATGCCTACGGCAGAGGCCAAAGGTAATATACTGCTGCTGCCAAGCATGAAAAATGAGGGCGTGGCATTGGTAGACATTGGCGAAGGTTGTGTGGACGTGGCAGTATATTATGGAGGGACGCTTCGCAACGTGGTGTCTATACCTCTGGGTTCTTATACGATAACGAAAGACATTGCGACAGCACTTGATATAGAGGACGAGAACACGGCTCGCTTATGGAAAGAAAAGATTGGCATTGTCGATAAGGAGGTATTGGATAAGACTTTTGAGTTGGAGATGAAGAACGGCAATACGAAGAGCATCTCGGCAGCAGAATTTTCGTTTGTAGTCAAGGCTCGTACGGAAGAGCTTATTGCCTATGTGGATAGTGCAATTCAGGAGCACAAGCGACACATACAGACAATTGTGCTTACTGGTGCAGGCTCGCGATTGAACAACATTTGCGATATGTTCGTGGAGCGGACTGGCATAAATACGATATTGTCGGAGAGTCATCTGACAGAAATTGACGACGCGACGCTACAGAACTATGCAGGCAGCTTAGGATTGGCGCAGACAATGGCATTTGAGCGGCATGAGGACCTGATGGGTAAGCAGACTGTTGTAGACAATGCGAAAGAGACTGCCAAACAGCAGAACGAACAGAGCGTGGTGAGCGAAGCGCAGAAGCCCATAGAAGAGCAAGAAACATCGAACACCAACTACGCTACAAGCACAGACACGACAGCGCAACCCAAACAGGAAACTGAAAGCATCGAAAATCGTCCGAAGGGATTTTGGGGTAAAGTCTTTGGAGGTATAAAAAAGAACTTCGACGACGTGTTGCTCAACGACTATTCGACAGATTAGTTGACGAACAGAACTATGTACAACATATAAAGAATCACATTTCGAAAACAAACCTCATAAAAAGATAGGCTATGGAAGAGAATTTGAACGAAATGCCAGTAAAAATGGACTGGCAATCTTCGCAGAACATTACGGAAGAAAAACAAGAGATAATAAAAATAATAGGCGTGGGTGGCGCAGGTAGCAATGCCGTAAACACCATGTATGAAATGGGAGTGAAAGGTGTGAACTACGTTGTGTGCAATACAGACCTCAACGCTTTGGAATATTCGCCTGTGCACTATAAGATTCAATTGGGTAAAGAGCTGACTGGCGGATTGGGTTCGGGTTTTGACCCAGAAGTGGGTAAAAATAGCGCCATTGAGGCTTTGCCCGAAATTGAGAAAGCGATTGATGGTGGCAAGATGGCCATCATTACGGCAGGCATGGGCAAGGGAACGGGTACGGGAGCAGCACCAGTAATTGCCAAATGTTGCAAAGATAATGGGCTTCTGACGATTGGCATAGTAATCATCCCGAAGAAGTGGGAGGGAATCCCACAACTAAGGCAAGCGATAAGGGGTGCGCAAGAGATGAGCAAGTACGTTGACTCGTTGCTTGTGATAAACGCAGATAGACTGGCCGACTTGTTCCCTAAAATGCCACTTGAAGAGCAACTGCGACAAGCAGACATGGTGTTGGCAGTGGCGGCAAAGGGATTAGCCGAACTTATAAGCATACACAGGGTGGTTAACACCGACTTTAACGATGTGAAGCGAGTGATGGAAAATTCGGGTTGCTCGCTGATTGGCACAGGCGAAGCTTCGGGCGAGAACAGAGCTGAGGAAGTGATAAATATGGCACTGAATTCGCCACTGCTGAATAACAACGACATTACGGGTTGTCAGTATATACTGATTAACGTCAGCACTCACCCCAGTAGCCCAATAATGGGCGAAGAGCATGAGACTATGCTCAAGATGCTTTTTGAGAAAGGTGGTGGCGACGCAAACGAGTCGAACCGAATTATATGGGGTGCGGGCAATGATGATAACTTGCCTGAAGGCGTTATGCGTGCCACTGTGATTGCGACAGGTTTTACGAACGATGTGTTCCAACTGCCCGAAAATAAAGGGAACACTATAAAAGTGGGGCTGACTGACGACGATAAACCAAAGGCAAAAAAAGATGGCGGAAGAGAAGTCGTGTTTGTCAACCCCGAGACAAAAGCAGTGCAAGACATCATTGACAACGTATACAAGAGCCCCAAACATTCGGGGAATGACATGAAGGACTATGACACTCGTCAGCTACGCGACGCAACGAGTCTGTCGCTATATACACTCACCGAGGAGGTGCTGAGCAATCTTGAGAATGTGCCAGCCTACGTGCGTCGTCAGAATCCATAAACGAAACTAAAAACACAAGAAAATGAATTTTCTGGACCAGATAACAGAAGACATCAAGAGTGCTATGAAAGCACGCGAGACGAGCAAACTCGAGGCCTTGCGAGGCATAAAGAAAGAATTGCTCGAAGCAAAGACTGCCAAAGGCGCAAGTGATGAATTGGCCGAAGCAGACATTATGCGTATCTTACAAAAAATGGTTAAGCAACGCAAGGACACTGCCACACTCTACAAAGAGCAGGGGCGCGAAGACTTGGCTGAAAAAGAGATTGCTGAGTCGGAAGTGATTGCTGCTTACTTGCCCGAAGAAATGAGTGCCGAAGAGCTTCGAAAAACAATTGAAGCAATTGTTGCCGAGACGGGTGCTACGAGCATAAAAGAGATGGGTAAGGTGATGGGCGCAGCTCAGAAAAAGTTGGCTGGAAAAGCTGACGGCAAGGCCATTTCAGAGTGTGTAAAGGCTGTGCTTTCTGGCAAGTAGTAGCTGCTGAAACAAATATAATTTTACACAGTCGTCAAACCCTCGCAAAAGCAATGCGAGGGTTTGACGTTTGTTGAGGCTTAACATCGTTCTCCCCTTACACATAGACCTGGAGGTTTATAAGGGTGCTGACTGTAGAGTATTCGTCTCTACGGGCATAGTATTGGAAAGTGCCAAGCAGTGGGACCCCGCCCGCCAGATTGTCGTTAAGCACACCAATGCGGAGCAGTACAACACGTTCATGCACGGCATAATAGAGAACATTGAAACAGCGGAGAAGGATGCAGACGAGCACAACCGTCCATTCAATTCGATGGATATAAAAGCAGCAGCTAAGAATCTTACGTCGTTTGAAAGTGTGGACGTTATCGAGACGTTCAATAGGTATGTCGAGGAGGAGGAATGCAAGGCTAACACGCGAAAAGGACATAAGTATACAATGTCTTCATTCTGCAAGTTCATCAAGGAGTTCAAAGGAATCAAGAGCGCAAGACTTCCATTTAGCGAACTGAATTACGCCCTGATTGTCGAGTACGACAAGTATCTCAAGGCAAACACGGGTAAAAATGGCTCTACGGCATTCAACTATCACATGTATCTAATGATGAACACATAAGTGAGGTGGTTCTTGACATGTTCCTATTTTCCTGCTATACGGGTCTGCGCTACAGCGATGTGAGCACGCTTCTCAAAAGTGAACTGCGCTACGACAAGAAAGGTATAGTGATTGAGCGAAAGACTCAAAAGACGGAAACCGATGTGGTTCTGCCTCTATATATACTCTTCAATGGGAAGGCGCAAAGAATAGCGGAAAGGTATATAAAGGAGCACGAAGACATAAATACTTTGTTTCCATCCCGAGTATTGCCAATCGTCAACAAGCATCTTCTGTCAATAGAAAGGTTTCTGCATCTGCCATTCCATCTCACTTTTCATGTGGCGCGACATACTTGCGCTTCGCAATTGGCGGAGTTGGCAGACAATCCGTTTGTCATCATGCAAATTCTGGGACATGGTACTATACACACCTCGATGCGCTATATCCATAGGAGTCATAGGACTTCAGAGAAGAAACTTGCAGAAGTAGACTGGAGCGATGCTGGGGATATAGAATACCCGACAAACGAGGAGACGCTGTCAATTTACGACGGCATAGTTGAGGCTTGCAACGCAAAGCAACTATCTCCAGACCTCACTAACATGGCGGTAGGTGCTGCTATGAGCAATTATCTGATGGCAGGAGAAATCAAGAATTGGATAAGCGGACTAAAGAAGACCGACTACACGATGGAGGCTTGGGGCAAGAGATTGGAGATGCTGGTGGGGTAAGAGGCGTTTGGACGTCATGACTCAATCAACTGAACATCATACCAAACTATATGCAAACACGCATGTCGTTACTACTCAACGAATCAAGACTATTCGTTCTTCTGCTTCATTCTAAATAATGGTTGCGTCTCCGACATAAACGGACAGAGTCTTAGAAAGTGCATGAGAAATTCATAGTTTTGCGTTACATGCAATACGCAGAACTATGATAAGAGAAGATATAAATCGGCTAAAAATTGTTTTGGTCGAAAAGAAGAAAACTAACAAGTGGCTAGCTGAGCAGCTTGGAAAAGATCCTGCTACAGTATCTAAATGGTGCACGAATCTTGTACAGCCAGATCTGAATACTCTAAGACAAATTGCAGAGCTACTCGATGTGGATATAAAAGATTTGATTTGGTCAACCAAATAATAATAAACATACACTGTGGCTATGGTACCTTCTTTTGAACAGTTTTTATACCCTTTTCTTGTATGCTTGAGAGATGGCGAAATCTCTCTCAAAGAAATACGAGAGAAGTTAGCAAAGCATTTCACCTAAGTTCAAGTTGATAATGCAACAGTAGGCAATCTTCAGAGGGGGTGGTTAA
>CALAVC010000059.1 GCA_937892095.1 uncultured Bacteroidales bacterium
TGAACGTAACGCTTTTCGAGGGCGAAAGTAAAGCCGTACAAGCAGTCCTCAACGAAGCCGAGGCCGACAAACGTTTCGACTATATCCTCCTCGGCTCCGATAGCCTTGCAAGCGTAATGCAAATAAAGGCAGCTCTCGACCGTAATGAAATAGTATGCTTTATGGCCGACCGATATATGACTGGTTCACAAACTCGGCGCGTACGTTTTTTAGGACACGAGGTGGATATGACCATTACGCCATTCCGTATAGCCAAAACACTCAGCGTCCCCATTACACTCTACTTTATTGTCCGACAAAACAATAGCACCTACAAAATCATTTTCCACAACATCGACATATCTAAGTGTTGCACACCACAAGAAATGCAAGACGCCTACGTCTTTGCCCTTGAAGACGTCGTCCGTCGCTATCCACACCAATGGTTTAATCTCTACAACTATTTTCAATATAAAAATTAAAACTTAACTATTTTTATCTATCTTTACCTCAACTATTAATTTTTACGTCATACAAAATGTCTGTTAACAAAGTTATCTTGATAGGGAATGTAGGAAAAGACCCCGACATACGCTATTTTGAAGCCGGCAAGGGCGTTGCCAATTTCACACTCGCTACTACCGAACGCGCCCACAAAGTTGGAGCCGACTATCAAGTCCCCGAACGCACCGAATGGCACAACATCGTAGTCCGTGGCGGACTCGTACAAGTGGTCGAGAAGTATGTCCATAAAGGCACCAAACTTTACATCGAAGGCAAAATACGGAGTCGCACATACATCGACCGCGAAAACCAATCGCATTTCGTTACTGAAATAGCAGTCGATGTCCTCGAAATACTCTCGCGTCGCGATGCTCGCAACGACAACGGTCCGTCTGCCTACAACGAAGGACGCAACTATGGTTCGCTCGGTGAGCCCGACGATGACGATGACGACGAAAAAGACGCTCTCGCCTCCGATTTTAATACACCATTCTAATCTCAGTTGGATACATACGATAGTATTATGGCCGGCTTGGCGCAAATTAGCTTCAAGCCGGTCTCTTCAGTTACAATAGCTCTCGGTGCTACGCTCGTCGGTCTTTTAGTCATCAGCGGTCTGGTCTCTGGTAGCGAAGTCGCTTATTTTGCACTTACACCACAAGATAAAGCCTCTCTGCGCGATAGCGAAAATAAGAAAGATAAGACCATACTCGCGCTCATTGCCGAAAAACAAAAACTCCTCGCTACAATCCTCATTGCCAACAACCTGACCAACATATCCATTGTCATGTTGTCGGCCATTTTCTCTTCTGCCATTGTCGATTTTGGCAGTGCTACTCTCTTGCGCTTTATTTTCGAGACCATCATCATTACCGCCGTCATACTACTCTTTGGCGAGATAATACCCAAGGTCTATGCCACACAACATCATGTTGGTTTTGCAAGGCTCGTGGCATACCCTCTACAAGTAGCCTTCCACCTATTTAACCCCTTTAGCCGTTTGCTTATGAAGTCTACTGGCATAGTAGCTTCGCGTCTCGCTGGCAAAGGACAAACAGTCTCGCAAGACGATCTCGAACAAGCTCTCGAATTGACCTCCGACTCCATGAACGACGAAAAAGAAATGCTTGAAGGCATCGTAAAGTTTATGGAGCTCGATGTGACTGACCTTATGACTCCGCGTATCG
>CALAVC010000060.1 GCA_937892095.1 uncultured Bacteroidales bacterium
AAATCGGAATTTGTGTGCCGCGTAGCCACATATTCTGTCTCATTCTCTGCAGCCATAAGTATTTGTTTCTCTGCCTCTGCGACTTCTACTTGTCCGCTCATCAGCAATGGCAAGAGTTCGTCACGAAGTTTGGTGAGACTTGTAATAGATTCTTGTTGATTAACCATTTTCTCAAATAGGGGATTTATCAGTTCTTCAAACATGAGTGTAACATGGTTATCATTGGGGATTGCTATAGTACTTTGCTCCAAATGGTCTTGGGTAATGTGTCCCATTGTTGTTTTCCTTGCATCTGCCATTTGTTTGAATACAGATACGTAATCTAATAACTGATAGTAATAAAAGGATTTAGGGTTGCCATTTGCAGAAGTTACCTTGAATATGTGCTGATTTAGTCCACCAGTTCCATAAGCCCATAGCATAACTTCAAGTGACGCTGACCAAGAGAATAGCACATCACCATTATACACCTTTATTGACTCAGGAATATTTTCAGAGACTCTTTCAGTTTCTGCTGTAATTCCATCGTGCATTTCTCGAATCTTGACGACGGGCAAGCCTTTTTCTCCATTTTGAGGTCTGAACTTTTGACATGCTAACCCGTTTGTAAACGTTGCTATTTCCAAAAGATTGCCGCAATGCCATCCTTCAGGTATTTCCCTCTTCAGTTTCTCACTCCATACCATTTTACCACCGCTGCTCTTGTATGGGCGGCCGTTCTCGTCTGGAAAGTCGAACTGCACGAACCAGTAGTCGTAGAGCTGCTTTGCCATCGCCTCCAAATTCCGATTTATCGCACGATTAAGGGCGATTTTGCGGTCGAGGGAAGAGAGTAAATTGCCTATTTGGCGTTGGGTTTCAATATTAGGAAGCCAAACAGTACAGTCTTTTATCTTGTCGGGTGATGTGTGCCTTATCTTTGTTTGTTGCGCGGCTGCACTCAACTGCTTTTTGACAACATCAGACGAAATGAGGTAAAATGCGAAGTTCTTATCAAGAGTTGCTTTGCATTCAATTTTGGCAATGTCTTGACTCTGTATGTATTTGCCGCTTTCAGGAATTAACGCAGTTGAACCGAGTAACCCTATTGCTTGCTCTGTAAGCGGTGTTATGATGTCACCCTTTTCCATTATAAACTCAGGTCTCACATCACCCACATAGAACAAATCGTCTTTTGACGTATTCTCCTTGAAACAGTTGTTATTGTAATCGAAGTTTCCGCATGTCAAACGCACATACTTACCCTTGTTTGAGTAATATTTTCCAGCCAAAGACGCGCCACGTCTCACATCCAGCACCTCTCCGAGCTTATATTTCTTTAGTTCCATTGGCTATCGCAATAAATCTTTACCTTTTTCGGTCAAAACATACTTTTGGTTCCGAGACTTTGGCTTGTCTGGTATTGTCATAGTGATTAGTTCCATTTCGAGCAGAGGCTGCAAATACTTATTCTTCAATTGTTTTTGCGTAAGGTCATCTATGTCTTCAAGCATTCTTTGGGCTGAAATAGCCGTAGCACAACGCGTCAGGCATACAGCCAACCTTTCAACCTCCGACTTGGAAATAACTTGGAAATAACTTGGAAATAACTTGGATAAATGCTCGGTAACTGCTTCAATATCAACATTATCAACTTGGACATCGACTTGGACATTCCCTTGCAAAAATGCAGGATGACATGGGATGTCAATCAAGAAGAAGGTTCTGTCGGCGTCAGTTTCAATCGTAGCTTTTGCAGAACCATTCTCTGCAAGTTTTCTTTGTATTGTAGGTATGCCAGTGGCTCTACCTTCGGTCAGCTCCAACTCTTTCAGAAACTCACCGAGGCGACGGTTTCTATATCTGCGGGAACGCAATGTCTTGGCTTCGCTTATGGCCTCCATGCTTATTGACCTGTCAGGTCCCGAATAACTCAATATGCTTATTCGTTCTGGTTCGACGCAAATCTCGACAGGTTCCCTCTCGCGATAATCCCTATGATACAATGCGTTGACAACAGCCTCCTCCAACGCCGCATACGGGTAGTTGTAGCAAGTGACGGCCTTCTCGTCGTCGGGCACTTTCCGAATCATCTTCTTGACAACATTAGTGCGGAGGTAGCTCAACGTCTCTTGAATCATTATCGGCACCGGACCTTTTATTGCTGGTGCCTCTATCATGTTGTTGGGATTTCTCTCTCGCCCTTCGGGAAAGATGACAATGTCCACTTGTGTGGTCTTGAAGAAGCGCTCAGGGTGTTCGCAAAACATCATAGCGGCTACGTTCTTCACCAGTCGCCTTTCTTTCGGACCGTCGAAAAGCTCCATTTGCTCCAGCACATCTTCAATGTGGTCGGTCAAGCCCTCTGTCTGCGCCAACCGACTGCCAACTTTCATAAGATAGTCTTTCAAGAGTAGCGGGGAGATGTCCTCTATCTTTATCTCCTCATTGCCACGATCGTCAAATGGGACACGGTTTGCCATGTCTCGCAACTGGTCGAGCGTCTCCCCTTTCGCCTCCACCGACGACGTACCATATCGGACATAGAAAACTGGTTTCTTCAGTTTTGCGGTCACATCTTGCGGGACCGTATATGGCCTGTTGTGACCAGAAGTTACCCATATCACCAAAACATTCTTCCCATCCACATTCTCGACAGAGAGCCTTGGAGCATAAAATGGATCTATGAGTTGGTTATATTGCAATATTTGCTTTTGTATACCGTCAAGCTGTTCGGTAGGTATGCCAGCAACAGGACGTTTTGCTATGCCATTTTCTTCCTCGACGCCAACCAAGATGTAGCCACCACCGATGTTGTCTATATCATTGGCGAAAGCGCAGATAGTGTGATATACTGAAATAGGATTCCAACCCTTCTTGAATTCGATGCGGTCGGACTCTACTTTGCATTTGTTGAGTAGATCTTCTATGTTTATTGGTAATGCCATTGTATAAGCTATTGTCTGATAGCTAATTGTGCTATCAATAACACAATCAATGCGGATATATAACTCTATGCAAATTTACAAAAACTTCCGCAGTCAGCCTCAGTCTCAGCTATCCGATGTACTTCTTATGTGCCATCTTGACGTTGTTCTGATTCACAATGGCATAGCGTAGTGTCGTGTCGATGCGCACATGTCCGAGCAGCCGCTGCACCTGCTCGATGGGCATCTCTTTGTCGATAGCCATAGTGGCAAGTGTGCGTCGAAACTTATGAGGATGGACTTTAGGCATCTGGAGCGACAATCCAAGACGACGAATGAGTTTCTCTACACCGTTGATAGTTAGCCGTCCGAATGGTGCGAAGTTCGAAATGAAGAGGGCAGGATTATCATCGGTGCGCTCACTGAGGTAATTCTGCAAATGGAGCTTTGCCCGTGCATTGAAGTATACAAGTCGTTCCTTTCCGCCTTTGCCGTAGACAACGCATTGCCGCTCGTTGAAGTCAATGTCGTTGCGGTTAAGCAGCACAAGCTCGCCGACGCGCACGCCAGTAGAAGCTAAGAAATCTACCAAAGCGAGGTCACGTGAGCAAGTACATGCATCGCGAAGTTGTTCGAGTTGTTCGTCAGCAAGAACATCTTTGACGAGAGAATCAGTCTTCACCTTATGAATCCGTCGAACGGGACTCTTGGCGATGTAGTCCTCGTCTTCGAGCCAAGCAAAGAAGCTTGACAGAATGCGTCGCACGTTGTCAATAGTGACCTTGCCAGCACGAGACGTCTCTTGATAATAGACAAGATAGTCACGCACATCGTCAGTCGTCTGATGGACAATGGCAGACGTTGTGGCATCAAGATAATGGCTTATGGTCTTCTCGTAGTAGTCTAACGTTTTGGAAGAGCAACCTTCAACCCTCTTGGCGGCGATGAAGCGCTCTTTGAGCTTTTGGTTGTCTGCAATGTTCTGTGTGGCAGACTCCTGTCGTTCACTGATGATGACTTGTGCAAGTTTTGCGTTCAAGACATCCCTAAGCAAGGCAATTTGTTCTGTTGTCAATGCTTTTCTCATGGCATTGACTATGTTATTTGTGATTGTTTTGTACATCATGGTTGTCGTTTTTACGACAACATACGAAAAGGAAGAGCCGATGTCATGTGTGGAATGCAAATCGGAATTTGTGTGCCGCGTAGCCACATATTCTGTCTCATTCTCTGCAGCCA
>CALAVC010000061.1 GCA_937892095.1 uncultured Bacteroidales bacterium
AAAGAAATGACTAATTTCGAATTCGAAAGCGTTGCATTATCAACTTGAATTCTGCCTTTAATGCCAATGCCATACCATTCAATTCGTTCAACTCTGTTCGTGCCTTGTCAAATTCCGCAATTTTTTCCATCGAGCTATCATTCCCTTTCAATATGAATGTTTTTATGCCAATCCCACATCGACCAATCCGTGCATCGTATGCTGTGCACGAGCGTGCATTGTTTATAGCCTTGTAATACCGGCAGAAAATATTCTCCGCAAGTCTATAATCCAAATACGGAACCTTGCTATCCGAAAACAAGTCCGAAAGACCTGCCACCAGTCGCAACATCTCAAAGTACTTCTCGTTCGTTTTCCAAGTACTTATAAACCTGTGCAAATCACTTCCAATATCTGTCTGCATACTCTTTCAACAAGTGGTACGACAACCGAATTCCCAGCTTGCTTATATTTGGCACTCATGTTTATGCTTGGTGCAAAATCATACTCTGCTGGAAAACCCATAAAGTTCAAACATTCCTTAGGCGATAACTTTCTTATCCCATCATCCGTGTATATCAGTGGGACGTTGTGCCCTCCCATCCCCATATTTGCCGTAAGCGTCGGACATACATTGCTTTTATTTGTTCGCACGTATGTCCGTCGCCACTGATAGATGGTCTCTTTCGACGTAATCTCTTTCTTCAACTCTTCATAATGAAGCATTTTGTCTGTGTAGAAAAGCTTCGGGTCTCTATTTCCATAGTCTATGCAATCTGCTAATCTTTTTCTCAGTGCTGTCTTGTTCGGAAACCTAAATTGCTCGTGTTTAGGCTCCTTTTCTTTGTTAAATCCCACAATGAAAATGCGCTCCCTATTCTGTGGCGTATCTGCATACTCCATTGCGTTCATAACTTTATAATACACTGTATACCCAAGTTCTTCAAGTGTAGTTTTAATCACAGCAAACGTCCGACCCTCATCGTGCGACAACAAGTTCTTGACGTTCTCCAATAGTACTGCCTTTGGCTTACGCCTCCTTACTATTTCTGCTACGTCAAAAAACAGCGTTCCGCGTGCGTCTTCAAAACCCCTTTGATGACCTGCTATCGAAAACGCTTGGCATGGAAATCCTCCGCATAAAATGTCAAACTCTTCGGGTATTTCGTTTTTAGTCTCTTCTTTTGTTATGTCGCCCAATGGCCACTCTCCGAAATTATGAAAGTAGGTCTTTTGCGCTGCCGAATCCCATTCCGATGAAAATAAGCATCTACCACCCAATTTTTTCAGTGCCACTCGAAAACCACCTATCCCTGCAAATAGGTCAATAAACGTAAATCTTTCTTTGTCGGCTTCTCTCATCTCATACCCATTTTTCTGTCCGACAAAAAATATCCGACTACGGAACTATTCCCGCAGTCGGATATAATACAGTTGGTTTTATAACTAATTGATTTGCAATCAATTACCCCCCCCTAATTTAGGAGAGTTTGTTTTTTTGAAGTGTTCTTTATTTGTTCGCATTTTCTTCGAAAATATGCCCTCTATCCCTTACCCCCTTGGTCTCACGTAGCTGTCCGTACTCGTCGAGTCCGTCTTTTCTTCCGTGTCCGTAGCCACGCTTTCTGTGTGCCTTACTTCGCTGACGTGCTCCAATTCAATGTAGCTACCTCGTGTCGACACAAGGTTCAGTTCGCATGCCTCATAATATTCTTCAAGCGACGTAAAGTAATGACCATATATATAGTTGTTCGTTACTTTCGATATGCTTATGCACGCAACGTCTTCGTTCCACCTGCCGCCATAGTTCAGCACCAGCACTCGCCATGCCTCGTCGAGCCAATACCACTCAAACTCATACGTACTGTCATATTCGCCTTTGTAATACGACTCTTCGTAGCCCGTCAAGTAACCTCTATCTTCGTAGAAAAAGAACCGGCTGAAGTAATATTCGCGTCCGTTGCTTGAGCGCACAGGTAGTTTACCTTCCCAACATACTCCCGTCAGTATCTTGTCCTCCATTTCGTCCTCATCCTGACACGAGGTGCAAAAAGTCGTGCATACCACCATGCTCAGCAAGGCACTCAAGTATGATACATATTTTTTCATAAGCATTTGTGTGTGTGTTGAATTGGTAAAGACGCAAATTCTATGCCGTCTTCAATATCTCGTCTATCTCACGTAGCTCGTCGTCTGCAAAGGCTGGTCCGTTCAGTGCTTCAAGGTTCTTATCCAGTTGTTCCGTGCTCGACGCTCCAACGAGCACGCTTGTGACACTCTCTTGGCGCAAGTTCCATTCCAGTGCCATTGCCGCCAATGTCTGACCGCGCCTCTGCGCAATCTCGTTCAGTTTTACAATTGCAGCATGCTTTTCGTCAGTCAGTACCTCAGGTTTCAAGAATCGTCCTTGCGTCATGCGCGACCCTTCGGGTATGCCGTTGAGATACCTATCCGACAGCAAACCCTGTGCAAGTGGCGAAAAAGTTATCATGCCCACTCCCGCCTCGTTTACTGCGTCCGTCAGTCCCTCTTCTGCATGTCTGTCAAACATGTTATATCGCTCCTGATGTATCAAGCACGGCACTCCGTTGTCTCGCAAAATCTTATATGCCTCTCGTGCTTGTGGCACGGGGTAGCGCGATATGCCTGCATATATAGCCTTGCCCTGTCTGACTGCTTGAACAAGTGCGCTCATAGTCTCTTCTATAGGTGTCTCGGGGTCATACCTATGTGAGTAATATATATCCACATACTCCAATCCCATGCGACGCAAGCTCTGGTCCAAACTGGCTATCATATACTTACGACTTCCCCAGTCGCCATACGGACCTTCCCACATCTTGTATCCTGCCTTGGTCGCAATCACCATCTCGTCCCTATGTGTCGACAAGTTTTCGCTGAGTATCCTACCAAAGTTTATCTCGGCCGACCCAGGCTCTGGTCCATAGTTGTTCGCCAAGTCAAAGTGTGTAATGCCTTTGTCAAATGCATGTACTATTATGTCTCGTGCATTCGTATAGCTATCTTCCGAACCAAAGTTGTGCCATAGCCCAAGCGATATTTCTGGCAGTAGTAGGCCACTGCGTCCACAACGTTTACATTGCATATTTTTTTTCTTTTTTTTCTAATATAACCCTTTGTCGCCAATTGTTGGCTCTCGCGGTGCCGTTTTTTCCAAAGTTGGTAGCTATTTATTATGTTTTGCCACAGCACGTAGCTACCTGGCGCAACCGTCGTTAGCGGGTTTAAGTACGTAAACGCCATCCAAATGGCCAACACCGTGTTTTTCTGTCCCAATGCCTGTCCGCCACTTATCCGGTCATTATAGTGTCCGCCAACCTCTTTGCCCACTGCAAACTGCACTCCACATGCAATCAGTGCAATGACCGACAGCTGACAAACCAACGTCATGTTGTCCGAATCGTCCACAATGCTTTTGGCTGTCTTGCCCATAACCATTGCCAAAGCCAGTGCCCAAATATAAAATGCCATGCCAGAGTGTTCGCCAAGCCATGCATGAACTCGTGGCACGACGTAACGAATTATCTGTGCCAACAAAAATGGGCATATCAACAGTGGAAATACTTTCGACAATATTCGCAAGAACGCCTCAAAAAACGTCAGTTCTGCACTCTGATATACCAATGGGAAAACGAGTGGCACGTAGACTGCCGCCACAAGGTTTACCAAAAATGTATACGTAATTAGAGTCTCTGCCGAACCACCTAATTTGGCTGTAATGACGGCTGCTGCTGTCGCCGTAGGACATATCAAGCACACCATAGCTCCTTGTGCCAACACAGGGCTTATCGGTGCCAAGATTATGTACGACAATGTACAACCCACCACCTGCACCAGCAAGAGCCACATGTGCCACCTCCTAAATCTAAACTCGCTCGGGTTGACGCGCGAGAACGTCAGCAGTAGCTGTATGAAAATCAGTAGTGGGGTCAAGATTGCGTCCACTGCCCACACCTCGTCTTTAATAGTGCTCAGCATGCCAATGTTATGAAACGCAGCGTACGTCAGCACTCCCACAAGCATTGCTATGGGGAGCGTCCAGTTTTTCAAAAATCGTATCATCAGAAAAGATAATTCATCGTGACGTAAAAACCCTGTTTGCCGTCGTCTTTACGAACCGACTTGCCAAAGTCGGCCGATATGATAAAGTTTGTGTTCATGTGTATCTTTAGCCCCAAACCTGCCGATGTGTGCAAGCAGTCGTGCCCAGTCCTAAACAGCCATTCTCTCTGTTCCGTCGGCACGCCCGATAGGTCTACGTCATACTCTTGCGTCGTCAGTCCAAAGTCACCAAAGACGTTGAGTCCTATCGCCCACTGCGCCTTTTGCCACTCAAATCGCGTCAAGAGCCATCTATACTCCACGTTTGCCAACGCCACTCCGTCTGCCACAATTCTGTTGCGTGTCGTACCTCTCATTGTCTTCGACCCGCCCAAGCCTTGCGACGTCGCAGCCGTCAGTGTCGATGTCGTTATGTGTGGTAATATGTAAAACGGCACACGCCCACAAATTTTGTTCTGCAACACAACCCTATATGCCAGCACTCTCTCTGGGCTACCAAGCGATATATATTGCCTGTGCATAAGCGTGGCTCGCAAAAATCCGTCAGTATGTTCCGACCAGAAGCCCGGAGCCGCAGCAAGCGTCAGTTCGCTCCACACGCCCTTTGTCGCAAATGCTTCGTTATCCCTACTATCTATGCCTATGCTTGCGCGTAAAAAACAGTCCCGACCACCACTTTGCTGTGCTGGTCTTAGCACGTTATATTTGCAATAAATGTCATACAGAGTTGCTGTGTCTGGCAGCGAACGCCTTAGCTCATTGCGGTGCACACTCTCTATCTTCATGTCGAAAAGTGTAAAGCCGGCTTGCCAATACACATTGCTTTCTGGCACGTCATACCTCACCGTCGCAATTGCCCTCAACAGGCGCCTATGGTGCTTATAAAATATTCGTGTCAAGTACTCATCGCTCTCCTTGTCTATCAAGTCTTTGTCCCACACCGTCTTTCGCCCGTTAAAACCCGAAAAGTCCATCGTCAAGTCCCTAAACCACGTCACGTCAGCCAGCAATCGTGCGTTGCGCGATATGCCACTTAGTGCCTCTGGCGAGTCATAGTTCACGCGTGCAAGCATGGTCCCTGCCGCAAATCGCGACACCTCCACATAGAGCGACTGCTCATAGTTCGGGTAGTTCTCGCCCGTGCCATACCAATAAATGTTCGACAGCAATCCATATTGAAAACCAAGATCGTTGTCATACGACACTGCCGGTAGCACTCCAAAACTTACTCCCGACTTCGTAAACTTTTCAAGGTCGCTATGCTCTTGTGCTACACTCGCACTCGCCCATAGGCCCATCAATACAAGATATGCGACTCTTCGCATCGTCTCTCAAAATACTATTTTAAAACCATCGTACACAGCCGTCGTGTCCGGGAAAATTTCTTGCGCTTCGGCTTCCAGACCATCCGTCTCTACATACCGACTCGAAAAGTGCCCAATGATTAGTTTGCGCACTTTGGCTGCTTTCGCAATCAATGCTGCCTGCCTTGCTGTACTATGCATTGTCTTCATTGCCAACTCCGACAACTCCGACATGAACGTCGCCTCATGAAACAATAGCGACACGCCCTCTATCTCGCTCGCCACGTTCGGCAAATACTGTGTGTCCGATATGTACGCATAGCTCAATGGGGCAGGAGCTTCGCGCACAAGTTCTTCGCGTGCCACCTCTTCGCCATTATAATCGTAGTACGGGCGACCATTTTTTATCGACACTATGTCCGCAATCGTCAGTCCATACCTGCATATCGCTTCCCGACGTATGTTCGGCTCCCTAACTTGCTCTCGAAAGACAAAACCACATGTGTCCACTCTGTGGCGCAACGGAATGCTACGCACGTTAACGTGTTTCACTTCTTGCAGCACTTGTGGCTTGTCATATCGCAGACCAACAAAACTTATCTTGAACGGTATGTTGTCGCAAAAAAAGGCTATCTGCGGGCGCAGCATCTCCTCCAATTTCGGATGCCCAAATATCGTCAGCGGTGTCGACCGATTCAGTAGCGACATCGTCGAAATCAATCCTATCAGTCCAAACATGTGGTCGCCATGCATGTGTGATATGAAGATGGCTTCTATCTTCATAAAGTTCACGTGCATCTTGCGCATCTGAAATTGAGTCCCTTCGCCACAATCAATAAGAAACGTATGACCAGATATGTTCAATATCTGTGCCGACGGATTCCTATGCGACGTCGGTGTGGCCGAATTGCACCCAAGTATCAACAATTCCATTATGTTCCTTTTCTCGTGCTTTTATTTTAGTTTGTCAAGCAATCTCGCCAACGCCTCTATGTCGCGTGGGTCTGCATTCACGTCCAGCACTTTGCCTTCTCTGTCAATTAGTTTGTAAGTCGGAAAGTGTGTAACATTCAAATAGTTTTCTATAGCACTTTGTTGTGCCTCTGGCAAATTGTAGTGCACCACATTTTCGCCCACAACGTTGTATTCCTTTATTACATTCTTCCACGACTCTTCGCTCGAATTGTTTGCCAAATACAAATACACAAGGTCATAGCCTTTCTGCCGTTCATACTCTTCTGCAGAGTGCGAAAGCGCCATCTTACATGGCATACACCACGTTCCCCACACGTCCAGCAATATCATTTTCCCCCTATACGGCTCAATTATTTTGCTTAGTATCTCTTCGCCGTTGCTTTTGTTTGCTATGTCTGCCGACAACTTTAAAAACATGTTTTCATTCTCTATCTTTTCCTTCTGAATGGCTACGTATTTTTCTTGCATAGCCATTACAGCCTCCACGGCCACAGGCGTTCTGATTTCGTTCCTCATCAACTCTATTGCATTCTCCGAAAGTGGCTTGCGCTCTCGGTCTATTTCCATACATAGTTGTCTTGCAAACAATATGTCGCGTAGCTGTTCGTCGCAGCCTGTTTCCTCAATTATCGCAAGCACTTCTCTATATTGCAACTGCTCCAATTCCAATGCCTTACCAATATCGGTCATCGCCACTGTCGTCTCGCTCGTATTGAAAGTCTCAACTCTTGCTTCAAATTCTTTTTTTGTCTGCATCTTTTGCAGGTCAGATTCCAGTTGCTTTTTGTCCTCTATATACTTATCAATTGTTGCCAACTCTTTCTCACTTAGTGCGCATACTCCTTTTTTCTCCAAATCCTCAAACGTTTTTCTATACAATTTCCCCCATTCCTCGCCTTTGTTTTTCTCTTTCAATTGGTCCACGTAGTCTTGCGTCAGAGACGTAAAATCACGATATAGCGTATATGGCTTACTTGCTTTTTGCCAACACTCTTTCCACACAAACTCCATATATTCACTTGGTAGCTCTCTCTTCGGCACAGCAAATCTTGCTTGCATCATGCTCTCGCCTTGTCCCGTCTGATAATATCCCTCAATGTAGTCCACGTAGCGTGTCG
Source organism: uncultured Bacteroidales bacterium (assembly GCA_937892095.1). Taxonomy (GTDB): domain Bacteria; phylum Bacteroidota; class Bacteroidia; order Bacteroidales; family Marinilabiliaceae; genus W3P20-009. The sequence goes on from CALAVC010000061.1 coordinate 7,460, forward strand.
ATAGGGTAGGGTGTTCTGCAATTAGTGTGCGCAGTTTGGCTCGGTTCTTTTCTCTTGTTTGGTTTGTCTTTTCCCAAAATTTCATTGCGTCTGTCTTGCCCCTTTCCTTGTGGTCTACTCGGTCGTTGGGCCACTCATGTGGGTATGCCAATAGCTCGTTTTGTAGCCTTACGTCGTCGCCCATCCACATGACCACACCAGTCTTAAAGTCTTGAAGGAAAAAATATGTTTTCCCGGGTTCCAATACGCTACTCTTCGTTGCTCGTCTCCAGTCTACAAACACTTGGGACGTGTTCAGCAGAGGAATCTTCAGCCTAAAACGACCCATCGAATCCATTCCTGTTGCAGCGCAACATTGGTTTCTCCCATCAAATATGTTTCCGTATTCAATCTTAAAGTCTTCGCCTTCCTTCCACACCTCTTGTGGCATGTCTTTCAGCCAACCTACCACAATCACACTATCTTTTGTGTTGTATCCATTGTCAACAAAGCCTTTTCGCAAATCTTTGGTAGGGTAGTCTGGTAGTGTTTTCCCCGTAATCTGACTGCACCTTATTGCTTTTCCCTTGCCAATCGTTATGTCCCTACAGCCTTTCTTTAGTCGCCCAATCTTAATTTTTGTCCCGTCGCTCAGCGTCAGCGCATAGCTGTCTTTTTTCTCCGTTTTGTCTACGATGTCCCATACTTCGCTCTTGTAGACAACGTGTCTTTCTGCAATGCCTATAACCCAATCTCCTGTCTCTTCGCTTCGCCAATATGTGTCTGCTATGCCTTTGCTGATGCTTTCTGCATTTCTAATGTTCATAGCTTGCCAACCACCTGTACCTGCCTCTACAATGTCAAATATTTGAGTCGATTTGGGTAACGCTTCGAATATTAACGAAAAATACACAGTATCCGTTGGCAACGTATACTTTTTGTTTAGTTCGATTGTCGTAGCGTTCTTAACTGCATAGTGCTTATTGTCGGTTTGCAAATATATTTTGTCGCTTAAGCTCATCCACCGACCTGCACGAAAGTTCAGAGCTACGTCAATCTCAGTCTTGTCGGCATAAAAACTCACCTTTCTTACTTCAAGTAGTTGAATGTTCGAATATCCTATCGCCAAGTTGTCCCATACCACTTCTTGTGCTTTCGTTACTATGCTCACGAGGACAATAAGAAAGCTCGTCAAAATGTGCCTCTTCATGCCGTTGTGTGTGTTGGTGTCGCTTCTCTACTATGCAACTTGTATTGCGTGTATGTGGCGTTGCATAAGTTTTTCTGCCTCCTCGAGGTTCAGGGTTATTTGTAGTGGTGGATTAAATCGTTGTATCGATAGCATGTTCTCTACCGAACTGCTAAGTCCGCAAAGAATCAGGCAGCCATCTTTGCATAGTCGGTGTGCTATCAATATTGCGCTCAGCCCCGTCGTGTCGCAATACGTACAATTGCTTAGGTCTAAAATCATGTTTTTCACCGAGTCGCCTGCCAAGAGCACAAGTTCAGAGCGAAGTTTTGGTGTCGTTTGTCCGTCGAGTTTTTCTGCGTTTAGTGCCACTACGGTGTAGTCGGCTTTCTTGTCTATGGAGATGTTTGCCATTTTTGTGTGTTTCAGTAAATTAATAAAGCGAATCATATACGCTATATTTTGTTACGTATATGATTCGCTGAAAGTTTACTTTTATTGCCGATTAGTGCACTTTTTAAACAAATGCTAATCGTTGCTCTTCTCGGCTTCTTCAAGTTTGCCCTTGAGGCTTGCGAGATCGGTGATGTCGCCAAGTGTGGTAACCTCTTTAGCTTCTGCTTGCTTACGAGCAACAGTTGCTTTGTCAGCCGACTTCTTAGCACGTGGCTTGCGCTCTTTTTCGTCGCCTGCCTTTGCTTCTTCAAACGTACGTGAGTGCGATACGATGATACGCTTGGTAGCCTTGTTGAACTCAATCACCTTGAACTCGAGCTTCTCGTCAGCCTTGGCTTGTGTGCCGTCTTGCTTGATGAGCTGACGTGGCGTTGCAAAGCCTTCTACACCGTATGGTAGTGCGATTACTGCACCCTTGTCGACAATCTCGGTAATTGTACCTTCGTGTACAGAACCAACGGTAAATACAGTCTCGAATACGTCCCAAGGATTCTCTTCGAGTTGCTTGTGTCCGAGGCTCAGACGACGATTCTCTTTGTCGATGTCGAGAACTACTACGTCAATTGTTGCACCAATCTGAGTGAACTCGTTGGGGTGCTTAATCTTCTTCGTCCACGAAAGGTCAGATATGTGGATAAGTCCATCGATGCCTTCTTCGAGTTCTGCAAAGATGCCGAATGTGGTGAAGTTGCGTACGACTGCTTGGTGCTTCGAGTTGATAGGATACTTCTGCTCAATCTCTGTCCATGGGTCAGGATGGAGCTGCTTGATGCCGAGCGACATCTTGCGCTCTTCGCGGTCGAGAGTAAGGATGACAGCTTCTACTTCGTCGCCAACCTTGAGGAAGTCTTGTGCGCTGCGCAAGTGCTGCGACCAGCTCATTTCGCTTACGTGGATAAGACCCTCTACGCCTGGTGCAATTTCTACGAATGCACCATAGTCGGCCATCACAACAACACGACCCTTGACTTTGTCACCAACGTTGAGTGTGGTGTCCAAAGCATCCCAAGGATGTGCCGTAAGCTGCTTGAGACCAAGAGCAATGCGCTTCTTCTCGTTGTCGAAGTCCAAGATGACAACGTTAATCTTTTGGTCGAGTGCTACGATTTCTTCAGGATGGTTGACACGACCCCAAGAGAGGTCTGTGATGTGGATAAGTCCGTCTACGCCGCCAAGATCGACAAATACACCATAGCTGGTGATGTTCTTGACTGTGCCTTCGAGGACCTGACCCTTCTCGAGCTTCGAGATGATGTCTTTCTTCTGTTGTTCGAGCTCTGCTTCGATGAGAGCTTTGTGCGAAACGACTACGTTGTGGAAGTCGTGGTTAACCTTGACAACCTTGAATTCCATTGTCTTGCCTACGAACATTTCGTAGTCGCGGATGGGCTTAACGTCTATTTGCGAGCCAGGCAAGAATGCTTCGAGTCCGAAGACATCTACAATCATGCCACCCTTGGTACGGCACTTGATGTAGCCCTTGACGATTTCGTCGTTTTCGTTGGCCGTGCATACACGGTCCCATGCGCGCATTGCGCGTGCTTTACGGTGGGAGAGGATTAATTGACCGCTCTTGTCTTCCTGATTTTCGACATATACTTCTACTTTGTCGCCTACTTTGAGGTCAGGATTGTAGCGGAATTCGTTGCGGCTTACGATGCCGTCCGACTTGAAGCCGACGTTGATGACGACCTCACGCTTGTTGAGAGAGATGACTTCACCTTCTACAACGTCTTTTTCTTTCAGAGAAGAGAGTGTTTTGTTGTACTCTTCGGCTTGTTTAGCCTTTTCTTCTACGGTGCTGCTGATACCACCATCTTCGATGGCATCCCAATCGAAATTTTCGATGCCCTGCTGTTGCAGTTCGCTCATGTGTTGCTTAAAAGCTTAATTAATTGTTAGACTTTATTTATTGAGATTTGCACATTAATGCAAATCGGCGCAAAAATAATCTTTTTTTTATTTAAATGATTGATTTTACGTGAGTTTTGCCTCTTTTTTACCCCCATTAATGTCTTTTTACCATGCAAAACCTCGTCTTCGACTCGTACAAAATGGAAAAACAAATCTAAATTTATTCTAATTCGGATAAAAAGTTTTATTTTTACTCCGTCCAAATATAGGAAACGGAGCAATTTACCGTAATCAGATGGAACGCAAAAAACAAATTAGAGAAACTGTAAGAGAGTTATTTACAGCCTACTTGGAAAAAAATGGTCATCGCAAGACTCCTGAGCGTTTTGCGATTCTCGACGAGATATATAGTCGCGACGGACACTTCGACATCGAAGAGTTGTATATGTTTATGAAAGAAAAAAACTATCGTGTTAGTCGTGCTACTCTCTACAATACTATTGACTTGTTGATGGATTGTAGGCTTGTCTTTAAACATCAGTTTGGAAAAAATCAAGCACAGTATGAACGAGCCTACGATGCTAAGCCACACGACCATCTTATCTGTCTTTCGTGTGGTGCCGTCATTGAGGTGCCCGACAATAGGATTACCAACATGATCTCCGAGACTGCCAAGCGCGAAGATTTTGAGGTGTCGCACCACTCGCTATATATCTATGGCTTGTGTTCGCACTGTAAGGCTACGCAGTCCAAACTCAAGACTTTTATCGGTAGTTTTGGTTATGGAGACACGACCGATGAATATGTAGCCGAATAGATTGTCTAAGTCATACAAAATAACAAACGGCATTGAAGTTATAGTCTTCAATGCCGTTATTGTTTTATTGTATTGACTTGTTTAGTATGCTTTTAGGCTCATGTCGAGGCTGCCTACGTGGTGAGTTAGTGCGCCAACAGAGATGTAGTCTACTCCGCACTCTGCGTAGTCGCGAAGAGTGTCTATCGTTATTCCACCGCTCGACTCCGTTTCGTATTTTCCTCCTATGCGTTTGACGGCTTCGCGTGTTAGCGCAGGCGTGAAGTTGTCGAGCATGATGCGATCTACTCCGCCAATTTGCATTACTTGTTCGAGTTCGTCGAGACTACGAACCTCTATTTCTATTTTAAGATTTTTGCCAGTTTTCTTCAAGTAGTCTTTTGCTCTGCCAATGGCTTTGTCTATGCCACCAGCAAAATCTACGTGATTATCTTTGAGCAAAATCATGTCGAAAAGTCCTATGCGGTGATTTCCTCCACCACCTATCTTGACTGCCATTTTGTCCAGCATACGCATTCCTGGAGTGGTCTTACGAGTGTCGATGACGTTGGTTCTCAGTCCTTTTAGTCTATCGACATACTTGCCTGTTTGTGTTGCAATTCCGCTCATGTGTTGCATTATGTTCAGCACAAGACGTTCGGCAAGCAGTAGTGTCTGGGTTCTCCCGCTGACCTTAAAGGCTATGTCGCCAGGTCGAACGTGCGTGCCATCGTCAAGAAGTTTCTCAAACTTAAAGTCCTTGTCAAGGTGTTCGAACACTTTGCGAGCCACTTCGACGCCTGCCAATATGCCTTCTTCCTTTATGATTAGTTGTGCACGATCGGTTGCGTCTGCTGGGATGCACGAAAGCGAAGTGTGGTCGCCGTCGCCGACGTCTTCTTTTATGCATCTATCAATAAAGTCGCCAAGGTAAATATCGAAGTCTGTCATTTTTTATCGTCTATCCTTATTTGTTTTATCTGTATGCTATTCTTGTTTCGCTGAAAGAGTATGCTGATGAACATAGTCTTGCCATTGTGGCTTATCTTGCCGTTGGTCTTGGTGGCCTGTAAGACGTTTTCTTCGCCCGTTATGTTCATTGTCATGCCTTTGTGCATTTGCAAATATTCGTTGAGTACCATTTCGGCCTGACGCTTGCCATATATACCCGAGCCTGTCGGTAGGCTAATCTCTATCGTTGGAGCAATGTAGGCAGATAGGTGCTTCATGTCGCTCTTCTCGAAAGCTGTCTTTACGTCTTGTGGCAACAGATATTTGCTTGTTTGTGCAAAAGAGGCTGTGCATAACAGGCAAAGTGCTAGCAAGATGTGAATCTTGGCTACTGTTCTATATATGTTGATGTTGTTTCGCATTCCAAAAACTCATTTTGTTTGCCTATATGCAATAATCAAGCCAATGTCATTGGCTTTCTACAAACGTTTGCACAAAACTTTGTAGCCAACAGGTAAAACTATGTGTCTTAATTTATAAATACCCCACCAGTGCGAGGTATCGGCGCACTGATGGGGTATTCTGATTCCAAATTTTTATGCTGTTCTGCACTTCGACTATTTTAGTCGTCGGTGTCGTCAGCACCCCATGCGCAGACAATCAGTTCGCGGCTCGACTGCCAGAACTTTTCCTTGTCTTTGATGGTCAGTTTGCGATTGTCTTTGTCGATGACGTACGAAGACTCTGGGTGCTTGGTCATGATTTTATACTTGCGAGCTTCGGGAAGTTCGATTTCGCTTACGTTGCGAACGTCTATTTCGGTGAAGAGATTGTGGTCGCTGCTACCCTTGCCACTGATAAGACCGCCAGTGTAAAGACCAAGTTCTTTGAGTTTTTTGCGGTTGGCAACAAAGTACCACGCTTTGTTCAGTGCATCGGTTGTCTCCTCGAGTTTTTCTTGCGTTTGTGCGCTGACGTTGGCAAGTGAGTCTACGTTGGTCGAGAGGCGAATGACGGCATCGTTGAGGAAGCCTATCTCGACATTCTTTTCCTCGAGGGTCTTTTGTAGTTTTGCAATTTCGGAATTTTGGGTTTCTATCTGCTGTTGGAGTACTTCGATTACTTTCTTGTACTCGCTGTTTTTGCTACCCAAAGCCTTGAGTTTCTTTTGTAGCTCGTTTACTTTTTCTTTGCTATCGATGAGACGTTGGTGGATTGCGTCGAGGTCGCTACGAAGTTGCTCCTTGTTGTTCTCGGTGCCGTTGACATCGAGCGATACGATGCCTTCTTTTTCCTTGATGTAGCTGATGTTTTGGTTGACATCGGCCATTGTGGTTGCCAAGAGCGTCATCACGCTGTCGCGGTTGTTGATGACGTTACGCAACGAATCGTTTTCATGTTTGCGAGCTTCGAGCTCTGCCTGATTGCAACTTGTGAAGCTTACGGCTGTTGCCAACAATGCAAGCCCACCTAAAACTAATTTTTTCATTGTTTTGATGTTTTATGGTTCGTTATTTTCTTCTGTTTCTTCGTTTTGTCGGTCCTTGCGCTTTACGTTTTCGCCTTCAACCACTATCACAATTTCGCCTTTCGGGGCATTGGCAGTATAGTGCGTTGCAAGTTCAGACAATGTGCCACGCATTGTCTCTTCGTGTATTTTGCTAATCTCGCGACTGACCGAGGCGCGTCGCTCTGCGCCAAAGACTTCGGCAAATTGTAGCAACGTCTTTGTTAGTCGGTATGGCGACTCGTAAAATATCATCGTGCGGCTTTCGTGGCGCAATTGTTCAATGGCTGTCTGACGTCCTTTCTTTTGTGGCAAGAAGCCTTCGAAGGCAAATCGGTTGCAAGGAAGTCCACTATCCACTATGGCTGGGATACACGCTGTAGCTCCGGGTAGACATTGTACTTCGACTCCTCGCTCTATGCAGCGTGCCACGAGTAAATATCCGGGGTCGGAAATGGCTGGTGTGCCAGCGTCGGATATGAGTGCAGCATTGCCTAAAACCCGTAATTTGCTCTAAGAAAGAAGAGCTTGGTTAAGAAAAATTAACCTTAGGGAAAGCCTTTGGTGAAGGCAAGATTCCATTTAATGGAATGGGGTGGCAAATGAACTAGGAAAACCGAATTGTTACGTTTCCTTTATCTTGCCTCTCTAGTAAAATAGGGATAAGAAAAGAAAATCGACTAAAAATCGACTAGAAAAAGGGGTAGAAAGGGGATAGAGAGCCCAAAATGAACCCTGGAATTGGCCAAAAAGAATGGAAACCGAGGAGAGAAAAGCAATGGAAAAAGCAAATAACCATTGGCTAAGAGGCGCTATCATCACCTTCCTCTTCCTTTTATCTGCCTGCGCCTCTATTGAATCTAGCCGTGAATCCGTGGATAACCCCAAGGAAACCCAAGAGTCCTCTTCTATTATTAAGGAAGACGATATGGAAGCCGGGGAGCGCGCGGGATTGCGCGTCCTTCCTAGAAAAGAAGAAGGCGAAGCTACAGATAATACAGACAATAATGAGGATAATAGGGAAGATAATAAGAAGGAAGATGGCCTAGAGGAGACTCCTATTGAGCTTCCTTCCTATGACTTGATGAATTATCAGTTCTTCGATTTAGAAGGGGAGGTGGAACTAGAGATCCCCGAGGGGGTCAAATCCATTTGCAACGTGGAGTTCCATGGGTGCGATAGCCTTACCAAACTCCATTTCCAAGAAGGGCTAGAGGAAGTCAATAACCGCCAGTTTTACGGTTGCTATAGCCTATCTAGCGTTGAATT
>CALAVC010000062.1 GCA_937892095.1 uncultured Bacteroidales bacterium
GACTCCACTAGTACATACATAAACTACGTCAACGAAGGTCAGCGTCCAATCGATGGCGGACAAAATGGCAACACGTGGCTACAAGTCCTCAATCTCGACCGACTCAATAGCTATGGCAACGTCAGTGCCGATGGCAAGTACGACTTTGTCGAGGGTGTAACCATCAACACCAAGCGTGGTCTAATCATATTCCCCGAACGACAACCATTTGGCGACTATGTAGAGCGCAAGTTTAAGTCCGAACAACAACTTGCCGAAAAATATGCGTTCCACGCTCTCTACGACAGCACACAAGTCTTTGCCAAGCAGCAGACCAAGAAAAATAAGTTTAAGATAAAAGGTCAGTTCCAGAGCAAAAACTCGCAAGACATCTCGCTAAACGCCTTCAATATTGCACAAGGTAGTGTAGTCGTGTCGGCAGGTGGACAAGTATTAACCGAAAACGTAGACTATACAGTCGACTATTCGCTCGGTCGTGTCCGCATCCTCAATCAGGGGCTTCTTAGCTCTGGCACAGCCATCAACATCTCCTACGAAAACGAGGCTGCCATCTCCACTCAGACGCAAACACTCGTCGGTGCTCACCTTAACTACGAGTTCAACCCCGACTTCAACGTTGGCGGAACCATCATTCACATGAAGGAAAGCCCACTGACCAATAAAGTGGCTTATGGCGAAGAAAGTGTTTCCAACACAATGCTCGGTGTCGACCTCAACTACACCAAGAAACTGCCTTTCATCACCAAGGCTCTCGATGCACTACCACTCGTCAGCACCAAAGCCGAGAGTAGCATTGCAGTCGAGGGTGAAATAGCCAAGCTGATTGCTGGGCATAGCAGTGCCATAAATGCAGCCTATATTGACGACTTTGAAGGCAGTAGCGTTAAGTTCGACATAAAAAATTGGCTCGGTTGGCACTTGGCTTCTCGTCCCGAAGGTGGTGAATTACCAGCCGTCTCGACTGGCGACCTTTCTGCAGGCTTCGACCGTGCAAGGCTTGCATGGTATTCAATCGACCCTCTCTTCTTGCGCAACATGTCTACGACGCCAAAGCATATCCGCAACGACAAAGAACAACGTAGCAACCACTACCTTCGCGAAGTATACGAAGAAGAGCTATATCCCAACCGCGAAGCTGCTTATGGCGAAAGCACAAACATCACTACGCTCAACCTCGTCTACTATCCCGACGAGCGTGGCCCATATAACTATACAACCGACCTTACAACAGACGGACACCTAACCGACCCACAAAGTAATTGGGCTGGTATCCAGCGTAAACTCGAAAGCACCGACTTCGAGCAGAACAATATAGAATATATCGAGTTCTGGATGATGGACCCTTTCATCTATAACCAAGATCCCAGTCGCGGTGGCGAACTCTACTTCAACCTTGGTTCCGTGTCCGAAGATGTCCTCCCCGATGGTCGTAAATCCTACGAACATGGTCTGCCGACTGTCGACGAAGAATTTGTAGTCGATAGCACACTATGGGGCTACATTCCCCATAGCAATTCGCTTGTCAAAGGCTTCAATACAGATGCCGCAAGCATGCGTGCACAAGATGTCGGTCTTGACGGCATGAACTCCGACCGCGAACGTTATTTCTATAACAAACCAGAGTATCCCTACATCGACCGCATACGACAAATGCATGCCGACGGTCAGTTGTCCGATGCTGCCTACGAAGAAATAATTGCCGACCCATCTGCCGACGACTTCCACTACTTCCGCGGCTCCGACTACGACGATGCCGAAGTAAGCATAATGGATCGTTACAAAAAAATAAACAACACCGAAGGTAACTCACTCCCAAGCGAATACTCCTCCGAAAGTTATACAACGGCCGTTACCACCATTCCTGACGACGAAGACCTAAATGCCGACTACACTCTAAGCGAAACCGAAAACTATTTCCAATATCGTGTCTCCATTCGCCCCGATAGCATGGTCGTTGGGCACAACAACATTGCCGACATGATGCAAACAACCATCAAACTTGAAAATGGCAAGACGGAGACAATCAAATGGTATCAGTTCAAAATACCCATTTCGCAACCTGAAAAGACTGTAGGCGACATTAGCGACCTGACTTCCATTCAGTTCATGCGTATGTACATGACTGGCTTCACCGACACTTGTATCATGCGTTTTGCTACGCTCGAACTCGTACGTGGCGAATGGCGCAAATATTCCGAATCGCTTACCGAAGCCGACGGACATGCCGTTGCTGCCACGGCATTCTCCACTTCTACTGTCAACATCGAAGAAAACGACCGACGTACTCCCGTTAGCTACGTCCTACCTCCAGGTGTCGATCGCGTAGTCGACCCCAGCAACCCTCAGCTACGCCAACTCAATGAGCAAGCCTACTCGCTCAAAGTAACCGACCTTGGCGGTGGTGATGCTCGTGCCATCTATAAGACTCTCAATATGGACTTCCGTAACTACAAACGCCTGCGTATGTATGTTCACGCCGAAGCCCCTGAAGGTTATGTCCTCGAAGACAATCAAGTCTCTGTATTCGTACGCCTTGGTTCCGACTACGAAGACAACTACTACGAATACGAAATTCCACTCCGACTGACCCCACATGGCACGTATAGCTCCAACAACGAAAGCGATCGCTATCTTGTTTGGCCTACCGAAAACGAACTCGATATGCCATTGTCGGCTCTCACAGAGTGCAAACTCGCTCGCAACGAGGCTCGCCGACAAGCTGGGTCAACACTTACCTATCAAGATGTCTACACCATTACCGACCCCGACAATAATAACAATCGCATACGCATAAAAGGCAATCCGTCCACAGGCAACGTGGTTGTCATGATGGTTGGTGTGCGTGCTCATGGGGCTGGCACCAAGAGTGCCGAAGTTTGGATTAACGAACTTCGTCTGACCGATTTCAACGAGCAAGGTGGTTGGGCTGCACGCGGACGTGCCACCCTCCGACTTGCTGACCTCGGCACCATTCAAGCCTCTGGTCAGTACAGTAGCGTAGGCTTTGGAGCCATAGACCAAAGCGTTCTCGAACGCAGTCTCGACGAAAATAAGCAGTTCGACATATCTGGTAGCTTTGAAGTCGGCAAGTTCTTTGGTCCCGATTTCCGCCTTAGCCTACCCACCTACATCGGCTATAGCAAGCAAGTATCCACACCTCTCTACTCGCCCTACGACACCGACGTCCGTATGAGTACAGTCCTTGCCAATGCTGGCAGTAAGGCCGAGCGCGACAGCATAGAAAAAATATCGCAAACAACAGAAACCATACGTAGCCTCAACTTTACCAATGTCAAGATAAAGCCTGCCAAAGGTAAAAAGGTTACTATGCTCTCGCCCTCTAACCTCTCAGCCTCCTACTCCATAAGCACCAACGAACAGACCGACCCCAACACAGAATACGATCGCCGCAAAGACATCGCTGGCTCTCTTGGCTACAACTATTCTACGGGTGGCAAGACCTTCTCTCCGCTCAAAAAGACTAAACTCGATAATAAGTATTTTGCACTAATCAAAGACCTTACCCTCTACTCTTCACCACAGTTGCTCGGCTACCGTTGGGAAGTTACGCGAGGCTACCAAGAAGTGCAAAAACGAAACATTACAAACCCAGACTACAAAGTTCCCATCAGCGTTACCAAAGATTTCTATTGGAACCGCTACTTCGACTTCCGCTACAACATCACCCGAAATCTGAAGTTTAGTGCGACAGCCGTTACAAGTGCCATTATCGACGAACCCGAAGGACCTGTCAACAAAGATCTCTATCCCGACGAGTATTCTCATTGGCGAGACTCTGTTTGGAGCAACATTAAGCACTTTGGCACAGTCAACAACTATCAACACTCTGGCGAGCTTAATTGGACCGTACCTATCAACAAGTTGCCTTATCTCAATTTCTTATCTTCCACAGCTCAATATAAAGGCACTTATACGTGGGCAAGTGGCGACGATAATGATGACTACCAATGGGGCAACACCATTCGAAATGGCAATACCAAGCAAATAAATGGCATGGCCAATTTCGGCACGCTCTATGGCAAGTCTAAACGCCTCTCCGACATCTACGAACACTATACCCTCGAAGGTCGCAAACAGAATTCCAACAAGAAAAACCAAAACAATAAGTCTGTCAATTACAATCAGAATGGTCTGAAGTTCTCTGTTGGCAAGCCCGTAACCATCAAGCACAACCTCGGTACAACCGACGTAACCGCACGTGCTTTCGATAAAAAAGGTCATCAGATAAAAGGTACGCTCAAGTCTGTCGATGAAAACACTGCAACTTTCACGCCGACAATGGCATCTGCCGATGCTCGCATTGCCATCACTGGCACCATAACACCAAAAGCCGAGAAACGCAATGTTCCATCCGACATTGCCCTCATACTTGCAACATCGGTCAAGACGCTCAGTGTTTCTTACTCAGAAAATAACACGACAACGCTCGCAGGCTATATGCCCAATGCTCGCTTTATGGGCATTGGTAGTGTAAGTGGCAATCGTGGACCCGGCTTCCGATTCCTTACTGGTTTCCAAGATCGCAACTACGCCATTCACGCTGTCGAAAGTGGCTGGATGACAACCGACACCACTTTCAACGAACCTTATGCCATGACGCATAGCGAAAGTTTACAGATTCGTGCCACTCTCGAAATGTTCGGCTCTCTCAAAGTCGACCTCTCCGCCCAACGAAATAAAGAACGTAGCATGACTGAGTACTACGTCTTCGGCAGTACAGGCTTCCAAGGTGTCTACAATCATGTCGAACATGGTAGTCTCACCATTACTCACAATGCCATTCGGACAGCTTTCCGTAAGCCGAGTCTTAAAGGAAATCTCGACTACGATGTCTACAATAAGTTCCTCGCAGCTCGTTCAGAAATAAGTCAGCGTCGCGGACAGTCTCGCGGAAATATTAGTCAAAACGAAGACGGTAGCACAGTCGGCTATGGCTATACAAGCCAAGATGTTCTTGTGCCAGCATTCCTCGCTGCCTACACAGGTCATAGTGGACATAGCCAATTCTTAGATTTCCTTCCTGGTCTCCGACAGATGAGCCCCAACTGGCGAGTTACGTTTAGTGGGCTAAACTACATCCCTGCCCTCAAGTCTAAGTTCCGTAGCTTCGAGCTCAGCCATAGCTACACCAGTAAGTATACCATGAACTCTTTCGAGTCCAACCTCGATTGGCAAGACAATGGCACGGGTATTAGTGATGTCGTAGACAACCTTGGCAACTACGTTCCGCGTTACGACCTCACCACCATCACCCTCGCCGACCAGTTTAACCCACTCATAAACCTAAGTGCCACCATGGTCAACAATATGACAGGTAGTGTGGGCATCAACAAGAACCGTACCCTTACGCTCAACATATCCAACAATCAGATAACAGAAGTTTATAGCCACGACTGGAACATGAACCTCGGCTATCGTTTCGACAACGTTAAGCTCTTTATCAAGGGTAAAGACTCCAACTTCAACAACACACTCAACCTCACTTTTGGCTTCTCCAAACGCAATAGCTACACCATCCTTCGACGCATAGACGAAGGCATTAACGAACTTGCCAGTGGCAACAAATCCACAGCAATTAAGTTCAATGCCGACTATGCTCTCACCAGCAAATTCAACATCCAATTCTACTACGACCAGACTCTCACCACACCATACATCTCATCTTCATACCCCACAAACAACATCAATGTGGGCTTCAGCTTCTCGCTCCAACTAACCGAATAATAATCTTCATCATGCAACCTCAGAAATTCATAGCCAAGTCGCCCAACGACCTTTCGCTCATTGTGCCAGACCTTCTCAGTGCTTTGGGGGATAGTCGAGTCTGTTGCCTCGATGCTCCCATGGGAGCAGGCAAAACAACACTCGTCGGCAGTATAATGCGTTTTCTGGGGTCACCTTCAGTCATCAATAGTCCCACCTTTGCCATCATCAACGACTACGCACTCCCCGATGGCAATAGTGTTTATCACTTCGACCTCTACCGACTACAAACTGTCGAAGAAGCTGTTTCTATGGGCTTCGACGAATATTTCTATTCAGGCAGCTACTGCTTCGTCGAGTGGCCAGAGGTTGCCGACTCTCTCTACCCCGACAATGCCAAGCGCATAACCATCGAGGTCCTCCCCGATGGCTCACGTTCCATAACCATTTCCGACTACTAAGTTCCTATGTTCGAATCCATTCCCGCACCTTGCGAAGAACGCATAGTAAGCAAGCACCCTCGTGCGCAACTCGTCATAGGCGTTCCTGTCGAAAAGTCTACCGATGAGACCCGTCTCCCCCTAACCCCACAGGGTGTCGAACGTCTTGTGTCTATGGGACATAGCGTTCGTATTATGCAAGGCGCTGGTCTTCGTGCTCGTTTCTCCGATGAGGTCTATGTCTCTGCTGGTGCACAGATAACTCACGAAGAAGAAGTCTGGAAGTCCGATGTTGTTGTCAAGATTCTGCCACCAACTGCCGACGAAGTTTGCCTCCTCTCCAGCGGACAGACACTTGTATGCCTTGTCTCGCGTAGCCAAATAGACAAAAATCTTTTCCTCGAACTTAGTTGCCGAAAAATCACTCTTCTTGCGCCCGACATAATGCTCGATGCTTCGGGCGAGCCTGTCCTCAGCCGACGTCTCGGCGAACTCGAAGGGCTTCTTGCAGTTTCATGTGCTGCCCACTTGTTGCAGTCTGCCTCGTGTGGCAAGGGCATAATTTTGGGTGGTATAACTGGCATCCCCCAATCCGAGGTACTCATTCTCGGAGCAGACCCAACGGCAGTTGCCATTGCTCACACAGCCGTCAGTATGGGAGCCGTTGTCAAAGTCTTCGACGAAGATTACGATAGCCTCTGCCGTCTCGTCTCGTGCGTCAGTTCGCCAATATCAACATCTCTCCTCCACCCTCAAGCCCTCGAAAAGGCACTCCGCTCTGCCGACGTCGTTGTTGGTACCCGCGCTTGTTGCCATGCTCACCACAGTTTTGCCCTGTCTTCCGACCATATCCAACTCCTTAAGTCTGGTGCTGTTTTTATTGACCTCAACATTGTCAATGGTGGACGTTCGCACCTAAGTCACCCCACTTCACTATCCGAGCCAACGTTTGTTGCCTCAGGTGTTGTTCACCACTGCTTGCCCGACATAACTGTCCTCGCCTCCCACACTGCCACAATCGTTCTTTCCGATGTCCTTACGCCACTCCTCATGTCCATAGGCGAGGGTGGGGGAGTCGAGAACACTCTTCGTTCCGACCAGTCGCTACGCTCTTCCGTCGCCATTTACAATGGCACCACCACGAGCGCCTATCTCGCAAAGCGAACTGGTGCCGAACTTTTCGACATTCGACTGCTTATCATCTAAATGCACGTCCTTTTCCTCACACCTTGGTATCCCAACAAGTGGGACGCAATGGATGGAATCTTCGTCCGTAAACACGCTCAAGCCGTATCCCTCCTACATCAAGTCTCTCTTCTATATCTCCACTCCGACCCCGACGCAACCGACTTCTCCGTTGTACTCTCTGTCGACAAAGACTACCCCAACCTCACCGAACTTCGAATCTACTATCCTTTTAGCAAACGTAAGTTCCTTGGCTCGGTATCCAAAGTCGTCAACTTCTTTCGCTCTTTCGTTTTTGGCTATCGCTACATTGTCGCCCATCGCAACCACATCGACCTTACGCAAGTCAACGTGCTTACGCGTTGTGGCATTTTAGCCTATCTGCTTTCCGTTTTCAAACGCATACCCTACGTCGTTGTCGAACATTGGACACGCTATCAAAAAGAAAATTATTCATATCGTGGTTTCCTTCGCCGACGTCTTACCGAGCTCGTTGTTCGTCGCTCACGATACCTTCTTCCCGTAAGTAATCATTTGGCCGAGACCATGCAAGCGCAGGGGCTGACTCCACGCCAAGTCGTCAAAGTAAACAATGTCGTCGAAGATTTCTTCTTCTCCGACCCCGACACGCGTCCCAATGGTGGGGGCAGAGTCCGTATGATTTGTGTAACCACTTTCGACGAACCTCATAAAAACGTATCGGGCATCGTGCGCGCCCTTGCCGAAGTCGCCAAATATCGTTCCGATTTCATTCTCGACATAATTGGCAACGGGCGCGACATCGTCTCAGTTCGCAATCTTGTATCTTCACTTAGTCTCTCCCATTGCATAAATTTTGTCGGTGAAGTACCACCTCGCATGGTCAGCAAGTTTATGCACCGAGCCGATTTTCAAGTCATGTTTTCTAACTTCGAAAACGCTCCTGTCGTTGTCTCCGAAGGGCTTGCCTCAGGGTTGCCTCTCGTCTCATCTCGTGTGGGTGGCATTGCCGAAATGGTCGACGACTCCTGTGCCCTACTCGTCGAAGCTGGTTGTGAACGCGAACTCGTTGTCGCCATCGAACATATGCTCGACAATTACAAGGAATACAACCGCGAATCTATCCGACAGCGTGGCAAAGCCTATTCCTATCGCGCTGTTGCAAATTTCCTCAACGACATATACAACCGTAGTCTCGCATGAATCTGTCAAACCTCTTCCGCAGCCTACTCCTTTCTGCTCAACTCCTCGCCTCCATCGTCTGCTCTGCCGACGACCATTTCTCCGAAGTCGGACTACCCACCTCTCCCTCCGACACTCAAATCCTACACCGAAAAGCCTACTCCCTTTCCTACGACCCACAGCTCCGTACACCACGTTGGGTCATGTGGTGCCTCACTGCCGACCATGCCTATGGCAATGCCCGTCGACCCAAATATGCTTGGCACGAAGACACCGATGTCAGCACTCCTCGCGCCACCTTTGCCGACTATCGACAGCCCAATGTCGATAAGTCTCTCAAATGGACCAAAGGACACCTATGCCCTGCTGCCGACAACAAGTGGGACGAGACAGCCATGTACGAATCTTTCCTCCTGACAAATTGTTGCCCACAAAGTGCTGCACTCAACAGCGGACGTTGGAACAAAATAGAGTCCGATTGTCGTGCTTGGGCTCGACAGTATGGAGCAGTCTATATCGTCAGCGGACCACTCTATCTTAAAGGTCCACACGAACTCATCGGACAAAATAAAATAGCCGTCCCCGAAGCTTTCTACAAGGGTGTCATCCGACTTGGCGCCGACCCCTGTGGCATTGCCTTTGTCTGTCGCAACACACACACCTCACAACCTCGCGACCAATACGTCAACACCATTTCCGAAGTCGAACGGCTCACAGGCATAACATTCTTTCCCAACCTTCCGACCGACATCGCGCAAATTGTAAAAAATAGTGCCGACACTAAACGTTGGAAATCTTTTAAAAAGTCAAACGAAAAATATTAACTTCGTAAGTAAACAATAATTAAGAAATTCTATAAAGCAATGAAACTCCGCAAAAGCCTTTCGATCTTTCTCTTCGCCCTCTTGTCTGCTCTGACTTTCTCCAGCTGCTCCTACAACACCATTATCGAAAAACAAGAAGCCGTCGAAGCTCAGTGGGCTCAAGTCGAAAACGTCTACCAACGTCGTGCCGACCTAATCCCCAATCTTGTCGAGACCGTCAAAGGGTATGCCACCCATGAGCAAGAAACCTACACTGCCGTCATCGAAGCTCGCGCCAAGGCCACAAGCATGAATTTCTCTGCCGATGACCTGACCGAAGAAAATATGGCCAAATTCCAAGCCGCTCAAAACCAACTCAGCGGTGCGCTCTCCCGACTAATGGTCGTTCAAGAAAACTATCCAGAGCTCAAAGCCAACGAAAACTTCCGCGACCTTGCTCAGCAACTCGAATCCACCGAAAATCGTATCGCTACCGAACGTAAAAAATTCAACGAAGTAGCACAAGAATACAACACCTATATTCGTAAGTTCCCCACCAATCTCGTAGCCATGATTTTTAGCTTCGCACAGAAGCCCTATTTCAAAGCCACCGAAGGTGCCGACAAAGCTCCGCAAGTCAAGTTCTGATTAATTCGCTCCTCCCATGATACTGACGCCAGCCGATTGTCAGATTGTCGAAGCTGCTATAGAAAAAGCCGAAAAAACTTTCTCTGGCGAAATTCGTGTGCACGTCGACCATACCTGTTTGCCCGATGTCCGCGACTCCGCAGCCAAGGTCTTCGCCCGACTCGGTATGCATAAGACAGCCTTACGCAATGGCGTTCTATTCTACATCGCCGAAGCCGACCGTAAGTTTGCCGTCTTAGGCGATGCAGGCATCAATTGCCACGTAACTCAACAGTTCTGGGACGAGGTCCTCGCCACCATGTCCGACTATTTCATACGTGGCGAGTTCGCCTCAGGTCTGTGTAGAGGCATACACCTCTGTGCCGAAAAACTTCGACTCTACTTCCCTCCTACCGACGAGTCCTCTGCCAACAACGAACTCCCCAACGAAGTCTCTTTTGGCGAAAATGCTAACCAATGAAAGCTCTGCAAGCCAACATACTCTCGTGCCTCACCTCGTGGCTACTCGCTCTTGCGCTTTGCCTCTCAAGTTCTGCGCTCGCCTACGATAGCCCCGTACCTCCCTCTCCCAATCCTCCTCGGCTCGTCAACGATTTCGCGTCCATCATCGACTCGCAAACCAAAGCTCAGCTCGAAGAGTTTCTTGTCGCCTTTGTCGATTCCACGTCTACGCAAATAACCGTCGTTACAGTCGATAGCCTTGGCGATCTCTCCATAGCCGAGTTCGCTCAGCAGCTTGGCGAAAGTTGGGGTGTAGGTCAAAAGGGTAAAAACAATGGCGTCGTCATGATTGTTAAGCCCAAAAATCAATATAGCAACGGGCAAGCATTCATCACGTCTGGCTACGGACTCGAAGGCGCTCTAACCGACATTCAGTGTCGCCACATCGTTGTCGACGACATGATACCCTATTTCCGCCCCTCCGACTATTCTCAAGGCATTGTCCGTGGTGTCGAAAGCATCGTTATGGCGGTAAGTGGCGAGTTCTATGCCGATGACGTTAGCGACGACCTCACTGCCGAAGACATACTCATAATCCTTTTCTTTTTCGGACTTATAGGCCTATATCTCTATCTCAACACGCGCTCTGGTGCAAGCGGTTTGCGCAGCGTCTCGCACTCTTCCGACATCGGCTGGATTCTTGGCAACTCACTCGGACGTGGCTCTGGTGGTTCCGATTGGGGCTCGTTCAGTGGTGGGCATGGCGACTTCGGAGGCTTCGGCGGAGGCAGTTTCGGTGGCGGTGGTGGCGGTGGCAGTTGGTAGTCATCTAAGGCACGTTTTTTGCACTCACAGCCACACATCTCAAAAACTCGACCACACCAATGTATAAGATATTCCTATCCGCAGCCCTTTGCACGCTAATCAGCATACCCGTCCTATCGCAAGACTTCCTCGGTGGCATGGCTCCCAAAGAGGTTCAGCAAAAAAAAGAAAAATCTGTCTCCCAAAAGTCCGCATCGCCAAAAGTTAACCTCCCCGACAAACCCAATCGTAAAGACGCTCAAGGACGTCGACAAGGTGAGTGGGCCACCAAATATCCCAATGGTCGCTATCGCTACGTCGCCACGTTCAAAGACGACAAGCCCATCGGCAAAGTCCGACGATTCTACGACACTGGCAAGCTCAGTGTCCTCATCGAATACATGTCGCAAGGTGTCTGTCGAGTAACAACTTACCACCCCGACGAGAAAGTCGAAAGTCGAGGCTCATATAAAGACGAGAAACGCGATGGGCATTGGCAGTTCTATAATCAACATGCCGAGCTCATTCGCGAAACCGACTACCACCTCGGTGCCGAACACGGACAGTCCAAACTCTACTACCCCGACGGCAAACTACTCGAACTATCCACGTGGGTCAATGGCGTGCAAGACGGTCCTTTCTTCAAATACTTTAAGTCGGGTGCCAAAGAAATCGAGGCTTCCTATCGTGCTGGAGAACTCAACGGACCCTATTGCGTCTACGGAATCGATGGCAAACCCATCGCCAAAGGGCAATATGCCATGGGTGTCCGTGTCGGTCGTTGGTCCGAGCGCTACCCCGACGAGGGTAACCTCAGTGTCAACATCATCTACAATAACCATGGTGTTGTTCAAAATCGCGCCGAAGTCGACTCTGTCGAGACTCTTCGCATAGACTATATGCAACGTCAAATGGGTAAGTATCTCAACGACCCTGCCAACTATATGAACAACCCACAAGACTATGTTCCTTTCCAATAATGAAGTCCCTTTCGCTGCTCATACATTTTCTCTTTGTCGCTCTTGCCGTCAATGCGCAAGTCGCAGGTGTGTGTCCACTTGGGGCTTCCGACCGTCTTACTAATCAACTCTTCGGACCTGTCCACACATCACATACCACCACGTGGAGTGTCGATTTTTCACGACACGTCGTCCAAAAAGCAGAACAAAAACGCGCTCGCCTACAAGAGTACGACGCGTCTGGCAACATCCTTTCCGAACAAAGTCTCGACTCCGATGGTCAACCTCTTTCTCGCACAGACTATGTCTACGTTGCCAATCAAAAGTCTGTAGCCACCACTAACGGCTTCGATGGCACTTTCTACGTCTCCTCGCGCACTCACTACACCTATTCACCCTCAGGCAATCTCGTCAGTCTCCTCTCGGTCGACAAAGACTCAACCATCATTAGCACATCCTCCGTAACGCTCTCTTCCTCACAAACCATTGTTACCGAAAGTTTTCCCGATGGCGAGACAATCACTACAACTTTTTCATACGACTCTCAGTTTCGCCTACAAAACATACTTCGGTCCGACGGTAAACAGACGTCCGAAATGAAGTTCAAACTATCTTCCGATGGCGTCCCCGTCAAGGGCGTTTATCGCAGCTCCGATGGCTCAAAAAAGACTATCACGTCCGAATATGTGTTCGATTCTCACGGCAACTGGACTCGGCGTGTCGTCTATGTCGACGGCAAGCCCTTCGAACTTTCCGAGAGGCGACTAACCTACTATTAGTCCACTTTCCGCCCATACCACCACTCTTTCACTTTATTTTTCCATCGCCTATTATCCCTCCTTATCTGCACCTGTCTGTCTTTCCGTTTGTCTTCAATTAGCTCTCTCAAACGCTCGTCGCTCAGTGTCCCCATCGCCCTCAAATACTCCTCTGCAAACACTGCAAACATCTCATTGTCTTCGTAGGGCGCACACATAATGTCATGATGTCTATATTTCTCTGGTGCTTCTCCTGCTCCATACGTCTTCATTCTGTTCACGTCTATAACCGCAAAGTGTAGCTCCTCACCCTCTCGTCTCACTATCACGTTGCTCGGGTTCAAGTCTCTGTGCGCCACGCCTTTCTTATGCAGTAGTGCCACAAACTTTGCATATGCCCTCGTCGTAGGTTCGTCAACTGGTTTAAGCTCACGCAAGCTCTTGCCCTCAGCTTTCTCCGTAATTGCATACGAGTACTCATACAGCCACCCTCGCCACACGTCCGCATACCCCACCGCTCTTGCCGTCTCTATCCCCATCTCCGTCAGTTTCGTAGCGTTCAGCATGGCTCGACGCGCCTTGCTATTATTGCTAATCGAGTAGTATACCCTGCTAAAAATGTTCGGTCGACCATATCGCTTTATCAGTACTTGCCGTCCTTCATATTCCAACTCCCTTATCTCGTTCCGTCCACAATGTATAGTCTTGTCGCACTTTGCAAACACTTCTTCAATGTTTGCCACCAATTCTTTTGCTGAGGCCATTGCCACCTCATATCGTATCCTATTGTTCTGCATTGTCTATAAAGTTATATATCTCTTCTTGCGCACGTATTTCCCTCTCGCCATCTCTCCGCTCCACCATGCAGTTGTTCATCACGGCGTCCACGCGTCTAAGTCTCGTATTGTCGCTCATCATTATTTTCAATATCCCTATCAACTCTCTCCGTATAACCACATTATCTATCGGTGCAACCACCTCTATTCGCTTGTTAAAGTTCCTATTTAGCCAGTCCGACGACGACGTATACAGTCCTCGCTCACCGTCCTTGCCAAAAGCCCATATTCTGCCGTGCTCCAACATATTGTCCACAAGCCTATACACCTCTATGTTTGTGCTGTACGACTGCTCTGGCACTATGCAACACACGCCCCTCACAATCAGCGTAATCTTCACCCCGTCCATGCTCGCCTCATACAGCTCGTTTATCAATCCCCTATACTGTATCCCATTCATTTTCAGCACTATGCGACCATCGCCACCACGCTTCGCCACTTCCCTCTCTCTGCCAATCAGTTCCCTCAACTTCTCTTCCATATTTATCTGCGACACCAGCAACTTACCCAGCTTAGGGCGCACTGCCGCATTACTCTCCATATACTCAAACACCCTCACAAGGTCCTGCGTTATTGCCGTGTCCGATGTCAGTAGCCCATGGTCCGTATAGCTTCGTGCTGTCTGTTCATTAAAATTCCCCGTACTAACGTATGCAATCGATTTCGCCCCCTCTCGCCTTATAAGTGCAATCTTTGCATGCACCTTAAAGCCCGTCATGCCGTAGATAATCTTTATGCCTGCCGCTTTCATCTTCTCTGCCATAATCAGGTTATTCCGTTCGTCAAATCGAGCTTTTAGCTCCACGAACACCGTCACACGCTTGTTCGCTTTCGCTGCCGCAATCAACGAGCTAACCACTGCCGAGTTCGTCGCCACCCTATATTGCGTCACCAGTATCTCGCAGACCGTCTCGTCCCTCGCCGCTTCATTAAATAGTCTAATCACGTAGTCAAACGACTCATACGGAAAATGTAGCATAAGGTCGCCCTCTTCCACGACGTTTATCACGCTCGGCGACACTCGCAGCCGTGCCGGGACAATCTGACCACGTCCCTTACGCCAATCCTCCTCGCCCACCTTAATCTCGCTCAGCTGGTGCAAGTTCAAATATCTACCGCATGCCACCATCTCATTCTCCGCAAAGCCCAACGTCTTTTTAAGGTTCAGCAGCAAGTCTCGTGGCATTTCAATGTCGTGGTAGAACCCCGACGGAGTTCCAGTCTTGCGGTTCACAAGGTTATCCCTAATCTCCTCCGCAATGTCTCCCTCAAAGTCATCACTTATCCCAAGGTCTGCATCTCTCGACAGTTTTATGCTCCACACGCCTTCAATCTCATAACCCGGAAAAAGCTCTTGCAACCCATGCCTAATTATGTCGTCCAAAAACATCACGTGCCGTAGCCCATCGCTCCCTTTCGGCAATTCCACAAATCGTGGCAACTCGTTTATCGGCAGCTGCACCACCGCATACGTCGGCTTACCCTGTATCCCACTGCGCGTCTTTCGGTGCATCTTTATCGCAAAATACGGCCTATTATTCCTCAAGAAAACGTATATCCCACTGTCCAAAAGCACCGGTTGCAAATACGGCAAAGCCTCCCTCTCAAAATAGTTCTTTACAAAGGCCCTATGCTCCTCCGCTGTCGCACGTTCCCCATAATGAAAGTCTATCCCCATGCTCCGCATCTCCCTACATATAAATGTCCTGATAATCTCGCTCGCGTCCAGCATTTGCCCAGACACAATCATGTTTATCCTCTGAAGTGTCGCCGTCGCATTGCTCACCTCCTCAATCCTAATCCCACCATACGCCGCCTTTCTATATAGTGCCACGCGCACACTATAAAACTCGTCCAAGTTGCTCGAATGATACGACACGAAGTTCAGTCGCTCGCTCAGCGTATGACCATCCTCTGTCGCCGACTCCAACACCCTCCTGTCATACGACAGCCAACTAATATCTCTATTAAAATATCTATAACCCTTTGCCAATTCCTTTCGCTTTTTTTTAACAAATATAACAACCTCTTTGCATTTTTCTCTGAGATCGGAAG
>CALAVC010000063.1 GCA_937892095.1 uncultured Bacteroidales bacterium
CCAACCCAGAGTTCGACTTCGTCGGCCGAAGGACTTCCTTCGAAAGATATTGACGCATAGTCGCCGTTGACAATCATGTTTTCATACATACGTGGGTCGCGACTTGCCACCTTATTTTTGCTGTCGGGGTAGCGGAAGAAGAGTCGTGCATTTTTGCGCTGATTGCCTGTGCCATTAATTTTCTTTTGGTCGGCTTCCCAGTCGAATGGAGTGCCATCGCTCCAAGGGTATAGCTCCATATATTCGCACGTAGGCAAGTAGCTATGTCGACCAATGCCGACCCACTTTACCCAGTCGTAGCGAGCACCTGAGCCTTCGTATTCGTGGACGCGACTAACATGCAAGTTTTCGCGACTGCTCCAGTTGATGTAGCCTTTGCGATAGGCAATTCGATAGTCAATATTACTGGTACCTGTTGGCTGATTTAGTTCGTAATATCCTTCGGCATCGAGGCGCGTCATGAAGTCTTCACATGCTTTGAGGGCACGTTCCCAACGGCTTTGCTGAAAGTCGCCATACCAGACATATTTGCCCGTCTCGGCATCAGAACCGCCGTAGTAGCTTTCGTCGGCATTGAATATTGGCGAGGCAGCGAAGAGTAGCACTTTGGCTTTGAGCGCCATGGCGGCAGCTGCTGTCCAACGAGCGATGTTCTTCTCTTCAGAGTTGGTGTCGTGGCTGCCATTGTAGGCCCAAGGGAGGTCGGGAATGGCTTTATCGAGGATGGATACGATGGAGTCGACTGTGGCTTCGAGCGTCTGACGTGGCAATTCAAAGCTGCTTTCAGAACCCGAAAAGTTATGCGTAAGCATCGGTATGCCACCATAACAGAAGAAAAGGTCGGCATACTTGGCTGCCATAAGGCATCGCGCTTCAGCTTTCCAGCGCTTGCGCAGTTCGTCGCCGCTGTATATTTTGTTTCCGTCTTTGTCTTCCTTGGTCGAAAGCTCGGCAATAGGCACACGGTCGAGGTTGTCGATAAGCAACAAGGCTTCGCGTGCTGTTTGCCACACATAGTCGTTGATGTAGGAGTAGGGTGCGTCTATGGCGCTTGTCATGGAGCCATTGTAGTAGCTGCCATACATGGTCGTGCTGGCATAGTAGCACTGGTAGAGGTCGGTAAAGCAATCGAGTTTGCCGACGTAAGAGCTGGCAGAGTGGTTGTAGCCATCGGAGCGACCAGTGTAGGGCAAGCCATAGTATTGCATGCTGTATATACCAGTCAAGAAGTTGCCTGTATATATTTCGCTTGCCCAAATGGTGTCGAGGTTGGCAGTTCCGCCAGGTGCTTTGTCGACAAAGGCGGAGCCAAACTCAATGTCGTCGGTACACGACACTGCAATGGCAGACAATGGCAAGCAGAGAGCTATGGCTGCACGACGCAGGGTGCTATGTAGTTTGTTCTTTTGCATATTATCTTAGAAGCAGGGGGTTAGAAGTTGAGTTTCAGGCTTGCCGTGTAGGTGCGTTGCAACGGATAGGACGGTGCACTGCTGGCACGAGCTTCGGGGTCGCCCCAGAGGTAGGGAGTGAACGTGAGTAGGTTGTAGCCGTTGAGCGAGAACTGGAATTTTTTCAGCCCGACGGTCTTCATCCAAGGGAAGTCGAAGTCGTAGGCTATTTCGGCAGTCTTGAGGCGCAAGTACTTAGCGTCTTTCTCGAAGAGTGTGCTACCTGCATAGTTTTGGTCTTTATAATCAAACGACGGCAGAGGGTATTCGGCATCTTGCGAAGGATTCTCGGGGTCGTAAGAGTTGTCGATGTGGTAGACGAGCAAGCCACCGTCGCTCATGTCGCCTTTTTGGTTGATGAACGGAGTACGGAAGACATCGCTAATGACGCGAGTTACATTCCATGCGCCAGTCCACTGCATGCTCAGCGTCAGGCGTTTCCACGAAGCACCGAGGTTAAGACCTGCAATGTATTCGGGGTCGTCGGTGTGTCCGTAGTCGCGGCTAAGGTCGTCGGTGTCGACAATGCCATCGCCGTTGAGGTCGACGTAGACTGCATCACCCTTACGCAGTGCGCCCTTGGCAAGGCTTTGTGTTGGCAGTGGTTGTCCGAACTCGGCTTGGTAGAGTGCTTCGGCATCTTCGTCGTAGAAACGCCAGAACTTATATTGGCTACGACTGCCGATGCGTCGACCTGCCGTGTACATATAATCCTCATTTTGGGGCGCCTGACGGTCGACTTTTATCTCGTTCTGATTGTAAGAGATGTTGAGCTTAGCCCAAACGCGCCAATCTTCGTTGATTGAGTTGTTGTAGCCAACCGAAGCTTCCCAACCCCAACTATCGACCTCACCGAGGTTGCTTACGGGGTAGGCCATAAAGCCAAGTATGCGTGGCTGCAAATTGTCTTGGCAGATGATGTCTTTGCGGTGTTCAAGGTAGTAGTCGAACGACGTGGTCAGGTGATTATCCATGAAGTTCATGTCGATACCATAGTCTTGCTTGAAGGCTTTTTCCCACGTTACGTCTGGGTTGTTCTTGCCTGTCTCCCAACCACCATTCGAAACAGGGTTGTTGCCGTAGGTGTCGTTGTTGGTAAAGAAGTAGGCAGGACCAGCAGCGGTGGTGTTCGAGTGGTCTTGACTTGACGAAGCAGTAACAGGGTCGGGCAAGTAGAGGAATCGTCCGTTGCCTATCTTATCGTTGCCGACCAAACCCCACGAAGCACGAAGTTTTAAGAAGCTAACAACTGTCTTCAGTGGGTCGAAGAATCCTTCTTCGGAGACTGCCCAACCCACAGAGCCTGCGGGGAAAGCACCAAAGCGATTGTTTTCGGCAAAGTTCTCGGAGCCGTTGTAGCCAAAGTTGACTTCTGCCATGTACTTATTGCGGTAGTCGTAGGACAGACGACCAACAAGACCTACGTAGGCGCGAGGAATGTCGGAATAAGAAGAGAGGTAGTATTGCTTACTCTGGTTGTAGAGAGCAAGCGCCGAGATGTTGTGCTTTTCGGCAAAAGAGCGATGATAGTTGAGGCTTGCTTCGAAATACCAGTCGCGGGCCTTGCCATACGAGCGGCTAAAGCTTGTTGGGTTGAGTTCCTCACCACTCATAAGCAGATACATGTCTTTTTCGGAACTTCCCAAGTCGATCTTGGGAATATAAGTTGCCGTCGATGCGCCACTGGCATTCAGTCGGTTAGTAAACTGCGAATTGTAAGCACCCTTGACTTTGAACGACAAGCCTTCGGTCAGCATGTCGAGTTTTTGGTCGACAATGAGGTCGATAGACACTTTGTTGACATCGTCTTGATAGTAGCCACCCGAGACGTAGTAGCCCATACCATTGGCACCAATGAATGGCAACTTCTCGATGTTGTTCGGGATTTCGTCGTTAGAGTTGACTATGAACTTACCATCGACAATACCCGGCGACGAGAATGGCGTAGCGTAGTATATCAACTTGATGAGCTGCGACGTGCCACTACCATTAATGGGTCGATTTTGGCGACTATATAGTCCACTGACATTGACACTCAACGTGGTGTATTTCGTTACGTCGATGTCGACATTGGAGCGATAGTTCATACGCTTATAGCGGAAGTCGAAGTGGTAGGGCTTATTAAATTCTTCAAATCCGCCGCCAGCAGTGTAAAGACCAATGCTGGTGAAGTAGCGCACCTTGTCGTTACCACCCGACACACTTATGTTACTCTGTGTTTGCAGGGTAACTTTTTTCATGATGTAGTCTGCCCAGTCGGTACTCGGGAAGCGTATGGGGTCGGAGCCAGTGCGGAATTTTAGCGCCCTTGTCCCTAAAGCCCCCGCAGGCGGAACGCCAACGTTCGCTAAAATTGTGCCTTCACTTTGGCAAGCGGGATGCAGGTGATGCCCATGTTCTTCATGTCGAAGATGTTTGCCTCGGCGACCTCAGGCGTCTTCGCCGAGCACGCA
Organism: uncultured Bacteroidales bacterium; assembly: GCA_937892095.1. Classification (GTDB taxonomy): domain Bacteria; phylum Bacteroidota; class Bacteroidia; order Bacteroidales; family Marinilabiliaceae; genus W3P20-009. The sequence continues at coordinate 3,905 of CALAVC010000063.1, forward strand.
TCGGTGCAGACGACCGTGTTGTAGTCGTAGCTCATTGCGTCCACCGCCGTGCTGCGCGGCGGGTGGTTTCGACAAGCTCAACCACCGCGCCGCGTCGCCGTTACGCCCTGTCTTGCAGCGCGTCATAGCCGGATTCGCCCGTACGCACCTTAACTGCATCTTCTACACCAAGGACAAAAATCTTTCCGTCGCCGATGTGACCGGTGTAGAGTGCCTTGCGGGCAGCTTCGATAACAGCCTCGACCGGCACCTTTGCCACGTAAATCTCCACCTTGATTTTTGGAAGCAGGTGGATGTCAACCTGCGTGCCGCGGTAGAACTCGCTTTCGCCTTTCTGGTAGCCGCAGCCCATTACGTTGCTTACGGTCATACCGGTAATGCCCACATTGTTCAGTGCTTTTTTAAGCGCATCAAACTTGTTCTGACGGGTGATGATAATCACTTCACTGAGCTTGTTCCCCATGCTGCTTGCCTTGATGACTGGAATTGCAGCCTCAGGCGGAAGCGTAACGCCAGCTTCCTGAGCTTCTTCCACTTCCTCTGCGGTGTACGGAATCGTAAAGCCTGCGTAGCTTGAAGCAAGACCGTGCTCCAGCTTGTCCAGACCAAGGATTTCCTCTTCCGCTGTAACGCGAAGACCGATTGTCTTTTTGAGCACCAGGAAGGCAATCGTAATCGTAACGACTGTCCACAGGATGATGATGCCCATACCGCCCAACTGCTTTGCAAGCTGACCGAAGCCGCCGCCGTAGAAGACGCCCTCGCCAATGCCCGCGACCGCAAAGCCCGGCGCGCTCGCCGTGGAGAAAAGACCGACCGCAATCGTTCCCCAGATACCGTTCATCATGTGGCCGGCAACCGCACCAACCG
>CALAVC010000064.1 GCA_937892095.1 uncultured Bacteroidales bacterium
CCCGTCCTTTCCGAAAGCGAGTGCAAAGGTAGAGCACAAAAACTTAACTTGCAAGCATACTCACGAAAAAGTTTTGTTAAAGAGTGTTATGGGGCTGAGAATGAGGGTGATAGGAGTATAGATAAGTTGATGTACAAAATAAAAAGGTTGCCTTACAGAAAGCCAACCTTCGATTGTTGGCAAGAATTATGGTCTATTATTCTTTCATTTTCGCTTCTTTTATGGTGCAAGACCAACGTTGATAATCGTCGGGGAGGGTTATCAAGACAGTGAATGGCCTTGTGTCGCTTGGAGAACAGTCGATGGAAGACACTGCGTACTCTTGGCACTTTATGAGGACGTCGTTGCGCGAATAGAAACAGAGTTCTAATAGCATACTTTCGAGGGTATGAAATTCTGCAGAATTTTGTACAGACCCACGAACGACGTATTCGTATTCTGAGAAGAGATTACTTTCTTTGAGTTTTAGCTCGCATTCCTTTAGGGATACATATTCCTTGGCGAACATTTTTTCGTTGTAAGATTGACGCGATAGAGATTCTTGCGCTTCTTTGTAGGAGGATTCCAAATAGAAATTGATTAGAACAAAGATGAGAGAACCAGCAAGTAAGGTTATGCCAAGCCATTTGAATACTTTTTTCATTGGAGAAAAGATGATGATTGTTTAGAATTAGGAATTAGGAATTAGGAATTAGAAAATTTTATCTCGCATACGACGGAAATCTCGTTCGGTACGCTTTATGAGAGTTCCATCTTCGGAATAGCACATACGTTTTACCCAGTCGCCCTTAGAATCGTAGTTGTAGATGTAGGAATACTTGACTGGATCGGCAATGTTGGGAATCGTAAAAGACTCTGTTTCGATAAAACCATGGCTATTGTAGGTTAGGACACGATGAGAGATGGTATTATGCCATTGATGGTATTTTTTTCTTCAATGAGTCGCCCATTGCTGTCGTAAGAGAAATTGAAGACGAGATGATTGTCGGAATCGACAGTCATGTCGGCATAAGTTACGAGACCTGCTTGATTGAGTTTGAATTTTACAGACAGCTTGTTTACATGATCTTCGACACCAGTCCAGAAACTATAGAATGTGCACTGCGAAGTTTGGTAGTCCAGGATACAATACCCTGAAAAATTCCTATCGTTTTCTCTTTCGCAACCATAGTAGCTTTTGAGCTTCCCCTTCGAATCGTAGTCGAAAATGATGTAGGGACTAGGCACACCGGATCCATACCAATAGGCTTCGACTTTACCCTTTTGGTTGAAAGAAACGACAAAGTCTTGGTCTGGTATACCGGACGTGTTTGAAGCAAGATAGGTGTATTCTCCACACCAATCTTTGTTAGGGTCTTTGAGTCCGAAGGAAAACTTGTCTGTTCGCACAAACCGAAGCAAACGCTCGCCCGAGTAGACATGCGCAATATCGGAAAGCGACTCGCCATCTGGGGTTAGCAAACTGAGCATGAGACATGACAGAAATCATGAGACACGACAAAAAGAGTAGTTTTTTCATAATGTTTTGATTTGCGAGTAAACTTGGTAAATAAATGTTACATCCCCATTTCATTGTTAATAAATATTAATAAATAGAAATTTACTTATCATACATATGTTTTCTGAACAATATGGGATCAAATAGAAAAAGTGGAATGCGTATACGTTCAAAGAGATGATGAGGATTGAGGATAGCAAATGGGTTACGAGTTATGTTCCGATAGTGGCATATGCGTCCTGACAAGGGAAAGAAAACTTGAAAAAAATATTCTGATGTGCAGAAAGAACACACTGATGGAACGTAATTTTGCATAACAAAAAGAAACACTATGATACAGAGCGAAGCACAACTAGAACAACAGTTCGTAGATAAATTGCAAGAGTTGAAATATATCTATAGGGACGACATACGCGATTTGAATTCTCTTGAAAAGAATTTTCGTGAGAAGTTCGAGCGGCTGAACTTCGTTTCTCTCTCTGATGATGAGTTCCGCAAGCTATTGCAAGAGAATATTACATCGGATGTGTTCACAGCTTCAAAACACTTGCGTGAGAAACAGACCTTCGTACGCAATGATGGCACTACATTCGATTATAGTCTCGTCAACCTGCGTGATTGGTGCAAAAATGAGTATGAGGTTGTAAACCAACTAAGTATAAACACAGCCAATAGCCATCAACGGTATGATGTGATCATATTGGTAAACGGGCTTCCGCTTGTTCAGATAGAGCTCAAAAGACATAGCGTGTCGCCACTGAAGGCTGTGGAACAAATCGTGAGATATAAGCAGGATCGGGGCAACGGATATACGAACACGCTGATGTGCTTTATGCAGCTTTTTATTGTCAGCAATGGGGGCAGCGACACTATGTATTTTGCCAACAATAATGACGAGCATTTCCACTTTGACGCCACAAATGCCTATCTGCCAGTATATCATGCAGCCGACCGAGACAACCATAAGGTTGCACAGCTTTTCGACTTCGCAGACTTGATGTTGCAGAAGTGCTGTCTGGGCAAGCTCATCAGTCGCTATATGGTGATAGTGGAGACTGAGAAGAAAGTAGTTGTGATGCGCCCTTACCAGATATATGCGGTTGAAAGCATAGTTAATTGCGTATCGCAAGGCAATCAAAATGGTTTTATTTGGCATACGACGGGAAGTGGTAAGACGCTAACGAGCTTCAAGGCCTCAACATTGCTGAAGGATAATAAAGACATTGAAAAGTGTGTGTTCGTGGTCGACAGAAAAGACCTCGACAAACAGACTCGCGAAGAGTTCAACAAATTTCAGGAGGGATGCGTGGAGCAGAACGCCAACACTGCTGCTCTCGTTAGCCGATTAGAGAGCGACGACTATGCCGACAAAGTTATCGTCACCACCATACAGAAGTTGGGTATTGCTCTCGAACAGTCGGACAAGAACAAATATTATAAGCGGCTTGAGCAGTTGAGAGACAAACGAGTTGTGTTTATCTTCGACGAGTGCCACCGCAGTCAGTTTGGCGAGAATCATAAAGCAATCAAGAATTTCTTTCCGAAAGCGCAGCTCTTTGGCTTTACTGGCACGCCCATTTTTGAAGAGAACAGCCACGTGGTGCGAGCCGACGGTAGGCAGGCCGAATATGTTACAACAAAAGACGTGTTCCAAGAGTGCTTGCACGAATACACCATCACGCATGCCATAAGCGACAACAACGTGCTGCGATTTAAGGTGGAGCACTACGGCAACAAGACCTCTGACGGCGAAAACGACCCGACGCCACTGACCAAGAATCAGATTGTAAACCATATACTGGACAACCACGACAAACTAACTGCACAACGGCGGTTCAACGCACTGCTTGCCGTACCATCGATCCCCGAGGCTATCCGCTACTACAATATTTTCAGGAAAGAACAAGAAATGCGCACATTGGCAGACCCAGACTACGAGCGGCTAAACATAGCGGCTGTGTTTACTCCGCCCATGAGAAACAGTTCGGACGAGGACTTGCCGCAAGAGGAAGCCGACAACAAGGAAAAGCCGGAAGAAAACAAATCGGCTCTGCAAGAGATTATCGAAGGCTATAACACGCAATTTGGCACCAACTTCTCTGTAGACCTTTTCGAGGAGTACTACCGCGATGTTCAGCAGCGCATCAAAGACCAGAAGTATGCCAACAAAGACTATCCGCACGCAAAGAAACTTGATGTGGTGATTGTGGTGGAGATGATGCTGACGGGCTTCGACAGCAAGTTTCTCAATACGCTCTACGTGGCGAAAGACCTCAAATGGCACGGACTGATACAGGCATTCAGCCGCACCAACAGAATCCTCGACGGCACAAAGCCCTACGGCAACATTATCTGCTACTGCGACTTGGAGAAAGCTATGGATGATGCTATGGTGTTGTTCAGCGGTTTCGAGCGCGACAAGGGCAAAGAGTATTGGCTGGTTGAGCCAGTAGAGACGGTGGTAGAGAAGTACAAGGAGAAGATTTCGCAGTTGCAGACCGTTATGAACGGCATGGGCTTGGAGTGCAAGCCAGACGAGGTCGTAAACATTCCGCAGGGCGAGAATGCTTCTCAGTTTATAGACGCTTTCAAAGATGTGCAGCGACTGGCGCTCAAGCTCGACCAGTACGTAGATATGCCTAAGGAGCTGAAAACTGCTGTCGAAAACATAATGCCCGAAGATACGCTACAACAGTTCCGCACAGCATATCTGGACCTCGCACGCCGCGCAAAGCTCGACAAAGGCAACAGAGGAGGCGAAATGCACGAGGACGACGAAATTGACTTTGAACTATCGCTATTCAGCTCGGCACTTGTCGATTACGACTACATAATGCGCTTGCTTGCCAAGTATACCGACACGCACACCGAGAAGGTGAAGATTACGAAAGAGCAACTGCTTGAAATCTTGTCGAGCAGCGTGGACCTTATGAACGAGCGAGACTACTTGAAAGCCTTTATAGAAGAGGAGCTTGAGAAGGGCAGCGGAATGAGCGAAAAGGAAATCCGCGAGCGATATAGGGCATTTAAAGACGAGCGTTTCAACCGACAGATTGCAGCCATTGCCGAGGAGCTGGGCATAGACGCCACGGCACTTGAAGGCTTGGTGGGCGAGACAGTTAAGCTGCGCCGCATTGACGAGGATTCACTGCGCGAGCTGTTGAGCCATATCGATGGGTGGAAACAGCGCAAGGCGGCTAAGGAGTCGCTGCTCGTGCGCCTCGCGCCAATATTCACATTGCTTACTGGCGGAAACACCATTGAGGGGCTAAGCGCTTACGTAAAAGAATGAGGAATTTGCAATTAGGAATGATTTTGCCACAAGTTGTGGGGCAATTGTTTTCCGTAGGCAACAACATTGTGCATATATCATTAACAGATAAATAGAGCACGACATGAATAACAACAATATGAATACACCAAGGCTGCGATTTCCTGAGTTCTCTGGTGAGTGGGAAGAGAAGATGTTGGGAGAAGTTTGCAAACGCAATAGGGGGACTGAATGCGTATGTTAGAGAATAAACAATAAGTGAGCTAAAGGATATGAAAGATAAAACAACTGCAGTTGCAGACACCGATAACAAAACGGGCATGAACGATGAACTGTTTGCAGCCATAGCTGGTCTAATACAGCAAAGTCGGAATAGTATTGCTGTGCAAGCCAATACCACGCTGTTGGTTACCTACTGGAACATTGGCAAACTGATTGTCGAAAACGAACAGCATAATAACTTGCGCGCTGAATATGGGAAAAAAGTACTGCAAGGGCTTGGGAAAAAGCTGTCGAAGAAATTTGGAAAGGGTTTCTCACGTCCAAATCTGCACTGGATGAGGTTGTTATACGTCAAATATCCAAATTGTCAGACACTGTCTAACAAATTAAGCTGGAGCCACTATTGCGAGTTGCTCACCATAAGCGACGACAGCAAGCGATCTTTCTACGAGAGGGAATGCGAAAATGCAAGATGGTCGTTCCGCGAGCTGAAGCGACAAATAGACAGTTCGTTGTTTGAGCGGCTGCTACTCTCTGATGGGCAGGCAAACAAAGAAAAAGTCTTGCAGCTTGCACAAAAAGGAATAGAGATGCAACAACCATCTGACATCATGAGAGATCCGTACGTGTTCGAGTTCCTCGGTATACCCGAAAACAAACCTGTTTTGGAAAGTGAGTTGGAACGAATGCTTGTGCGCGGAATCGAGGACTTTATGCTCGAATTGGGCAGAGGGTTCATGTTTGTGGGCACGCAACAGCGAGTAACTATTGCCAACACTCACTACTATGTCGACATGGTTTTCTACAACAAACTGCTCAAAGCCTACGTCTTGATAGAGTTGAAGCGCACAAAACTTACCCCCGAAGCCGTTGGGCAACTGAACGCCTACCTCAACTATTACCAGACCGAGGTGAACGACGAGGGCGACAACCCACCTATCGGCATCATCTTATGCACTGACAAAGACGAGCTCACTGCCGAATATGCGTTGGGAGGGCTCTCTAATCAGATTTTTGCGTCGCAATACACTTTCTGCCTACCAAAAAAAGAACAACTTGTTGCACAAGTTTTACGACTTATAAATGACAATGAACAAGAAAATTTGCAATGAGGAATGATTTTGCCACAAGTTGTGGGGCAATTGTTTTCCGTAGGCAACAACATTGTGCATATATCATTAACAGATAAATAGAGCACGACATGAATAACAACAATATGAATACACCCAAACTCCGCTTCCCTGGTTTCACTGGAGATTGGGAGGCTCCTTCTATTGAATCTGTATTTGAAATTAGGAATGGTTATACACCTTCAAAACGGATACCAGAATATTGGATTAATGGAACAATTCCTTGGTTCCGAATGGAAGATATCCGTGAAAATGGCGGTATACTTTCTGATGCTATTCAGCACATAACGCCACAAGCAGTTAAAGGTGGGGGACTATTCAAGAAAAATTCAATCATCCTTGCCACTACTGCGACTATTGGCGTTCACGCAATGATAATTGCTGATTCGCTTGCGAATCAGCGATTTACGAATTTTTCAATTCGTAAATCGCTGTCCGCAACCTACTGTCCGGAATTTGTTTACTACTCATTCTATCTCATAGATGAATGGTGTAAGCATAATACCAATGCTGGTGGATTACTCTCTGTCAACATGCCAGCCTTACGAAAGTTGAATTTTATGACACCCTCACTTGCAGAACAACAGAAGATAACCTCCTGTCTGTCAAGTTTAGATTGTCTCATTAGTTCTGAGCAATCAAAACTGGATGTATTGAAAGATCACAAGAAAGGTCTTATGCAGCAAATGTTTCCGACAGGGAAATAGCAGTTTCACATTATCAATCTCTAATTTCTAATTGATTATGTCCAAACAGTCCATACGCTTCTACAACGACCACGAAGTGCGAGCCATTTGGAGCGACGCCGAGAGCAAATGGTATTTCTCTATCGTCGATATAGTGTCCGCCATCACCGAGAGCCCGCGCCCACGTGTCTATTGGGGCACAATGAAGAACAGGCAGAAAGAGCGGTTTGCTCAGTTATATTCAAAATGTATACAACTGAAACTGACATCTGCCGACGGCAAGCGATATGCCACCGACTGCTTTGCACAAGAAGACATTGCAGAGGTGGTAAAGACCATTCCGAGCAAAAACACCACAGCGTTTCTCGACTGGTTTACATACAGCGACAACACCATAGACGGACAGAGCCGAAAGAAGGCATACACATTCTGGGAAAGCAACTTGATAGCCGACGAAGAAGTGGGCACGGTTAAGGCTCTGCAGAAGATTCACGCCTACCTTTTTGGCGGTTTGTACGACTTTGCTGGCAAAATCAGACAAGTGAACATTGCCAAAGGCGGCTTCCAGTTTGCCATGGCGCAATACCTGTCGCAGACGCTTGCACAGATAGAGCAGATGCCAGAAAATACTTTCGACGAGATTGTGGATAAATATGTGGAGATGAATATTGCCCATCCTTTTCGCGAAGGCAACGGACGCAGCACCCGCATCTGGCTCGACCTCATATTCAAAAAACGCCTCAGCCGTTGCATCGATTGGAGCCGCATACCCAAGAAAGACTATCTCGACGCCATGGTGCGCAGTGCAGTGGACGCTTCGGCTATACGCGAGTTGCTTCATGGAGCACTAACAGACAAGACGGACGACCGCGAACTCTTCATGAAGGGCATCGACTATTCTTATTATTACGAACAGAACGACTAATGAGATTGTGTTTGTAGATGGTTTATGGCAGTTGAAGAAAAATTAAACGGTCTAAAGGCTGATTCTAAACGGTTAATGTGAATTGTCGTATTATGATGTGCTGATTATTAATATGTTAGAGGTTGCAAATCTAAACGGTTTCAATAGGATTTCTAAACGTTTTAGTATCTAAAAGCACGTAGATAAGGAATAAGATAATAAAGCAGACATGGCCTACAACGATAACATAATAAGAGCTTTACACCGTTGCTTTGAGAAAGACGAAAGGGATCAGTTCACCAACTGCGCCCTTGTGTTTGCCTACAACGGTACAGGCAAGACACGCCTGTCGTACGACTTTGCCCATTACGGTCGCGCAGAAGGCTCGCCACAGCACACGCTCTATTACAATGCCTATACCGAGGATCTTTTTACGTGGGACAACGACTTGGAGAACAACACCGAGCGTCGTTTGTATATAAACACGGATTCGTCGCTGATACGAGGTTTGGCAGGCTACAATTTTTCAGATAAGCTGCGCAACTATTTGCAGACATTCGTCGATATTGATTTTGATTTCCATTACGACGAAAAGAATGCAGAAATACCTGCCTATGTCGTTTTCAGTAAAAAGGTAAAACAAAGAGTAAAGATTAATGGTGAATGGAACGAGGTAGAAGGCGAAGTAGAAAACATAAAAATCTCGCGTGGCGAGGAACGCCTTTTCGTTTGGTGCTTCTTCCGCTGCATATTAGACCAGGTTATTGGAGGTAACGACGCTTACAAGGATTAGAGTACATATACATCGACGACCCGATGTCATCGCTCGATGACAATAATGTTATAGCCTTTGCCGAACAACTCTATACAGTGATTCGTCAGCAACTAAAACGAGAAGTTGACAATCAGAAAGCAGGCAAAGAAGATTTCCGACGCATAAAGTTTATTGTATCTTCTCACCATGCTCTTTTCTTCCACACTATGCTTCACGGGCTAATGGCCGACAGAAAACTAGGACGCTATTATCTTAGCCGCAACAAGCAGAAAGACCAGTTGGTGCTGAAAAGCATGAGCGACAATGCTCCGTTCTACTACAACGTGGCAATGATGAGCGAGATAAAGAAAGCTATTGAAACCGATAAACTATATACGTTTCACTTTACCGTATTGCGCAGCGTAATGGAGAAGATAAAGGAGTTCTTTGGTCATCGAGACTTTGCTATCATTCTGGAAGGCATAAAATACCGGGGTGAAACGTATGACAAAACAGCATTTAGTAAAGAGGAACTTACGGAATTCTATTCTCGTGTGGTAAATGTGCTTACACACCAAGGCTCAATGTTTACCCCTGCTCTGATGAACGAAGACAACAAGAAGTTAGCAACAGCCATATTCAAACATTTGGTGGAGAAATACCGATTCGTGCTGCCAGACTTGAACGACTTCCACAGCGAAGCATGGATTGCAACACATTCAGACTAAAAAATAAAGAATAATAGAAACAAAAAGATATACAACATGGAGAATACAACAACAATCCAGTTGACCAAACAAGAAAAAGATCAGCTCTTCAGAGCATTGTGGAGTGTGGCCGACGTGTTGCGCGGTGCAATGACAGCCGACAACTTCCGCGACTATATGCTGTCGTTGCTCTTCTATCGCTATATCAGTGCACGCTACGAAGACAAGGCACGCTCCGAACTTGGCAACGACCTCCCCGAAGGCAAATTGCTTTTGGATTGGTATAAAGGAAACGAAGCCGACGTGCAAGAGTTTGAAGACATGATGCTCAAGAGCACGCACTACGTCATCAAGCCTCAATACCTGTGGAGCGCGATACAAGAACTGGCACGAACGCATGACGAAGACTTGCTGACGAAGCTGGACGAGAGCTTTCGGCACATCGAGAACGAGTCGTTCAAAGGGACTTTCAAAGGCTTGTTTTCAGAAATCAACCTTAAGAGTGAGAAACTGGGGAAGGATTACACGTCTCGAAACAAGATGATGTGTAGCATCATATCGACTTTGGAAGAGAAACTCGAAGAGTTCGACCAGAAAGGCGATATATTGGGCGACGCATACGAGTATCTCATTGGTCAGTTTGCGGCAGGCAGCGGCAAGAAAGCTGGTGAATTCTACACGCCTCAACAGGTGAGCACCATCTTGTCGCGCATAGTTACGCTCGACTGCCAAAACCCTGCGACGGGACACAAGCGCGAACTGCGCAAGGTTCTCGACTTTGCGTGTGGCTCGGGTTCGCTACTGCTGAACGTAAACAACCAAATGAGGGAGCACGGCGGGAAGATTGGCAAAATTTACGGACAGGAGAAAGAGGTCACAACGTTCAACCTTGCTCGCATGAACATGTTGTTGCACGGCTTGCACGACACTGAATTTGAGATTTTCCACGGCGACACCCTTACCAACGACTGGACGATGCTCAAAGAGAGCAACCCCGTGAAGCCCGTCACCTTTGACGCCATCGTGGCCAATCCGCCATTTAGCCTCAAATGGGAGCCTGACGACGAGACATCCAAAGATCCTCGTTTCCAGAACTTTGGCGTTGCTCCGAAGAGCGCAGCAGACTTTGCATTCCTGTTGCACGGCTTCAACTACCTAAGCGATGGTGGGACGATGGCAATCATCTTGCCGCACGGTGTATTGTTCCGTAGCGGGGCAGAAGCCACGATTCGACAAAAGCTCATTCACGATGATAACATTGATTGTATCATCGGTCTTCCATCAAACTTGTTCTTCTCGACAGGCATCCCAGTATGCATAATCGTGCTGAAGAAATGCCGCAAGAGCGACGACTTGCTATTTATCAATGCAGCAGAGTGCTACGAGAAAGGCAAGAAGCAGAATGTGCTACTGCCTGAACACATCGACAAGATAGTTGAGACATACCGCAAACGCACAGAGGAGGAGCGTTTTAGTCGCCGCGTCAGCCTCAAGGAGATTAGAGACAACGACTACAACCTAAATATCACTCGCTATGTCAGCTTGGCACAGGAGGAAAAGCAGGTAGACTTGGCTGCCAATCATGCCTTGCTAACAGAGATTGAAGACAAGATTAGAGACTCGAAAGAGAAGCTAAACGGCTATTTGAAAGAGCTGGGGATAGACACTCTATAAACTGCGCTACCATAGTCCGTAGCACATAGAAAGGCTATGGACTATGGTTTGGTCTTATGTCTGTATTTTTTCTGTCTAAACCCTACGACGCCCATTCAAAACGAGCCCAGCGGTCGTTCATCTTGGGCAAGAAGAAGGCGAAGAGTTTTCCACGGAGAGAATATTTTTTCATTTCTTCGTTGAACGAGTGTTCTTCGACGACGTGCATGCCTTGGCAAAGGCTTTCAAGCTCTTTGGCGCTACGTGTTCCACTGCGAAAAACAGCATTGGTATTGCTGACAGTGTCGTGATATTTTTGATTTTTTACAAACAGAGGACTATTTTGTTCTGCCCAGAGGGTGCCAACGGGGAAGTTGTCTTTCAAAAGATTGAACAAAGTCTTGATTTCGTCGAAGGTTAGGTACATGAAAAGCCCTTCGGCAATGAATAGCATGGGCACGTTTTGAACGTCGACAGATTTTTTGACATCGGAGACCCAGTCATTCGTCAAGACGTTAGAAGAAATCATCTTTACGCGTTCGCGTTCGGGAAAAACCTTTTTGCGAGCGGCTATCATGTCGTCGAAATCGACATCGAACCACAATATTTTACCGTTGTCGACACGAGAGAATCGATTGTCGAGCCCTGAACCGAGGTTGACGATGCAGGCAGATGGATTGCTGGCAACGAAGTCGCCGACATATTTGTCCAACATGATTGTGCGAGCAATGACGCCCTCGTGGGACATGAACTTGTCGAAAGGCTGCGTGTCGAGGTCTAAGTGCTTGACAAGACTAACGGCAACGTTGTCGACGATGCGTGGACATGGGCGAAGCGATTCGTTTGCTTTGATGGCAACAGGGATGAGGGCTGTCGTCTGCACATCGCCAAGCTGAAGAGTAATTTGTGTTTCCATTGAATTGGGGTGTTTTTTCTCAAAAATATCTTGCTGACCAACTGAATGAAATACCCAAAAACAATGATTTTTAAGGCTTTGACAATGGCATTTTAAAAGCTGTCAAATGGCAGTTGAACGTCATTCGACAGCCAAGAATTAGATTTTGAAAGGAACTTCGGAGGCCGTCTGCGTTGGGCGATGGAACACATTGACGAGATTGCGCCCGTGTGATAAAAAGCCTATCTCCTACGCTGCCTAAAAAAAGAGCGCAAGAGTGCAAGGCATTCGCTTTCGAGGACGCCAGAGGAGACTTGTGTCTTGCGATGTAGGAGAGAGGGAGTGTGGCGAGAATAGCCTATTTGGGGGTCTGAGGCTCCGTAGACAATGCGACCGACTTGCGAGAGGTGCGACATGCCAGCACACATGGGACAAGGCTCGAGAGTAACATAGAGAGTGCAGTCGGGCAGATACTTGGCATCGAGATATTGGCAAGCTGCTGTGAGGGCAATCATTTCGGCATGAGCCGAAACATCGTTGAGACGTTGGACCATGTTGTGCCCACGACCTATGATTTTGTCGCCCACGACGACCACTGCTCCTATGGGCACTTCGCAATCGAGAGCAGCGAGGCGAGCCTCTTTTATGGCTTCGCGCATCCAAAGTTCGTCGGTAGACATGCGCAATGCTACTTAGCGAGAGCTATTTCGCTTTTTCTGTTTATTCTTGCCGAACTTCTTAACATAGGCATCGGGCGTGTAGAGACGGCGATTGAAGTTGATGTGGATGTCCCAATTGGGTCGAACTGTGATTTTGTCCATATAGTAGGTGAAGAGTTCGGGCTGTAGGTTTTGGTCGTAGTTGCCAGTGTCCCACTCACCGTTGTCGTTGAGGTCGGAGAGGATTCGCAATTTGTAGTCGGCTGGTCGGACATAGCGAAAGCCAACTTTGCCATTGGAAGGGACACGAGCACCGCGAACGACTTGACCAGAGCTACCGACGAGTTGCAGATAGTCGTGTGGTGCGACACTATCGATGTCGATATAGAGCGTGCCGTAGGTGTCGAGCGCAGGGACCTTGATGTCGTGCTTTATATTGTCGCACTGCAAACCATAGATGTCGGCAACAGAAGCTGAGTCGATGCGCAGCTCATAGTTTTTGCCGGGCGTCCACTTATGCTTGAGACGTTTGCGACAGAGGAAGTTAGAGTCTTCATCGGTTGTGTAGCTGACTGGCGTGTAGAGAATCGTGTCGCGACCTGCGAGTTTGTTTTTTTCCTTTTCGTAGAGGCTAACGGCAGACCAGTCGAAGCGAGCATAGGGGGTTGGCGAAACGAGCGAGACGGAGCCATAGGGCGAAACCGACGAAGAAACTTTTATGTCGAGTGTTGGGACTTTGGGCTTGGTCTCTTTATTTTTCCGTCGCTTACGGTCGGAGCCTCGGTCTTCTTTTTTTGACGATGACAGCTGACGATTGTAGTGCCACTCGCGCAGAGTGTCGACTTTGCTGACGAGATTGTTTAGAGAATCTTGTATGAGATAGTCGACGACGAGCACTATGGAGTCTTTGTTCCAAATGGTGCTGTCGGTGAACCAAATCATGGCGGAGTCGTTGGTGAGGCTATATTCGACAGAAGCGAAGAGCGATATGTCGCCATGGTCTGCTACGGATATTTTAGGACGTCGTGCCATGGGCTTATTCATGGCGAGTCGGACGGTGTTGCGTGCCTTTCGCTCGTCGGTCTTTATGTATTGCTCGTAGGCGTCTTCGAGGAAAGCGAAGAGGACAAGAGAGTCGGGCGTGTAGACAAGAGTGTCGCGAACGATGTGTTCGTAGACGTATCGGACAGTGTCGGCCTCTATGTAGGCAGAGTCGGTACGAACAGAGTCGGGGACGTGGCGAATCTCCCAACCAGGTCGAACAAGATTATCGGTCCAAGCTATTTTTTCACCCGGATTATCGAAAAGGAAGTTGCGGTTTTGGTCGTCGAGAGCGAACACTTTGTAGTCGGCATCGGCAGGGACATTCTTAATGGCGAAGCGTCCGAGGGCATCGGTCTTGGCTATGCGCGAAGGGACTACCCTTCGGAAAGCGGTGTCGGATAGGTTGGCTTGAAGTAGGACGTAGATTCCTTCGATTGGCTCGACTGTCTGTGGGTCGTAGACGTTGCCCGAAATCATCATGCTGTCTGTGCTTTCGCCCGTGGAGAAAGAGAATGTGAAGCCTTCTTTGACGTTGCTTTCGTTGAGGTCGGAGAGGCAGTCGGCAAAGTCGAGGGTATAGGTGGTGGCAGGCAAGAGGTCTTCGTCAAAGGAGACGCGAATGACTTTGCCGTGAGCATCGACTTTGGGTTTTTTCTGCGTAGGAGGCGACATGACGAACTTAGAGTCGGCGTCTTTGAGCTGTATGTTTTCGTCGAAGACGATGACGACTTCGCGCCCACTAAAATCGGTTGCACCTTGCACTGGAGTGGAGCTGACGACTACGGGTGGATAGTAGTCTTTTGGTCCCCCAGTGGGTGTACCGGGATTGGCACAACTCCAAGCGAAAAAGAATACGCAAAGAGCGGCGAGGAGACTTCGAAGTTGCAAGTGGGCGTTTTTCACGGAACGAGATTACTTGTGGAAGCCTATTATTTGTCGTACTTCGTCGAGTGTCTGCTGGGCGCTTTGGCGAGCCTTTTCGGCACCTTGCATGGCGACACGATGTAGGTTTTCTTTGTCGGCACTGAATTGTTCGATACGCTCGCGAATGGGTGCGCAGAAATTGTTTATGTCTTCGGCGAGTTGCTTTTTGAGGTCGCCATAGCGAATGGAACAATCGTTCCACTTGTCGTCGAAGAACCTGACGGTGTCGGGCGAGGAGACAACGTTCATTATGTCGAAGAGGTTTTGAATGACTTCGGGTTTAGGGCTGTTGGCAGACTGCGGTCCGCAGTCGGTTACGGCTTTCATGACCTTTTTCTTGATGGTCTTTTCGTCGTCTTTGAGATAGATACAATTGTCTTGACTTTTCCCCATTTTGCCTGTGCCATCGAGTCCGGGTATTTTGACGGCCTGTGCAGTGAAGTGGAAAGACTGTGGCTCTGGGAAGAAGTCGACGCCATAGATGTTGTTGAAGCGTCGGGCGCACTTGCGAGCCATTTCCATGTTTTGCTCTTGGTCTTTGCCGACGGGGACTTTGAGGGCACGATGTATGAGGATGTCGGAAGCCATGAGGGTGGGATAGGTTAGCAGACCGGCATTTACGTTGTCGGGTTGTTGACGTGCTTTTTCTTTGAAAGTTGTTACACGTTCGAGTTCGCCGAGATAGGCGTTCATATTGAGGTAGAGGTAGAGTTCGAGGACTTGTGGCACGTCGCTTTGGACGTAGATGGTTGCTTTATTGGGGTCTATGCCACAAGCGAGGTATTCGGCGAGTATGGTGTCGACACTTTGTCGGATGTCGGCAGGTTTTGGGTGAGTGGTGAGCGAGTGCCAGTCGGCAATGAAGAACTTGCAGTCATATTCTTCTTGCATGCGGACGAAACTTGTGACGGCACCGAAATAGTTGCCGAGATGCAGGTTGCCAGTTGGGCGAATGCCACTTACTACTTTTTCCATTATGAGGTTACTTTGCTTTAATGAGGACAAAATTACGTAAAAAAAGGGAGTTGGCTATCAGTAAGACATCTAATAAGGGTCGACGTCGATTTTGACGATGACGGAGCGAAAACGTTGCTCGGCGAGGAGGTGGTTGACGTGCGTCATCATGAGGCTTTTGACTTGTGACGGACGTGCAGAGCGTGAGACTCTGAGGCTTATTTCTTGCAAATAGAAATTGGTTATTTTGGTGATGGTTGGTGTGAGCGGTCCGACGACTGAACTACCGAACTGCGGGCGAAGGTCGGCAGCGAGGACTTGTGCGGCCTCGTAGCATATTTGTTGATTGCGATGTTTTATAGTAAGGTCGATGAGCCTATAGAAGGGTGGGAAGTGGAAACGTGAGCGTTCGTCGACGAGTCGGGTGGCATGGGCATCGTAGTTGGCAGAGACGACACTTGCGATGATGGGGTGAGTTGGATTGGACGTCTGAATGTAGACTTGGCCACGGACACTACGTCGCCCAGCACGTCCGCTGACTTGTGCCATGAGCTGAAAGCTACGTTCGTCGGCACGAAAGTCGGGCATATTGAGCATGCCGTCGGCATTGATTATGCCGACGAGGGTTACATCGGCAAAGTCGAGACCCTTGGTGACCATCTGCGTGCCGATGAGAATATTGTGTTTGTGAGCGGCGAAGTCGGCAATTATTTGTTCGTAGGCTGTTCGGCTACGAGTCGTATCGAGGTCCATGCGGACAGGACGAGCCGATGGGAATAGACGCAAGCATTCTTCTTCGATTTTCTCGGTGCCGATGCCATAGGGTCGGAGACTGGGGTTGCCACAAGCGGGGCACGTAATGGGCAGTGGCACAGAGTGTCCACAATAGTGGCAGACGAGTTGTGAGGACGACTTGTGGTATGTTAGCGCAACGTCGCAATTGACGCAACGAGCTACCCAAGCACATTGGTGGCACTCGACGTAGGAAGAGAAGCCACGACGATTTTGGAAGAGTATTACTTGATTATTGGCTTCGAGGGCTTGCGCAATGGCACTTCGGAGACGGAAGGAGAAGATGCCGTCGACTTCTTTGTGCTGACGAGCAGTCTTCATGTCGACCACATCGACTTTGGGCAACTGTAGACCAGCGTGCCTTTGGTCGAGTCGGACATGGGCATAGCGACCATCGCGAGCGTTGACAAAGCTCTCGAGGCTTGGCGTGGCACTGCCAAGAATGGTTAGCGCACCTTGCTTAGAGCCGAGGAGCACGGCCATGTCGCGAGCATTGTAGCGAGGGGCTGGGTCGTATTGCTTAAAGCTGCTTTCGTGCTCTTCGTCGACGATTATTAGTCCGAGGTTGGCAAGCGGCAAAAGGACAGACGAACGCACACCGAGTAGCATGTAGGGCGAGGATGAGGACAAGAGCATTTTATAGACTTCGACACGCTGAGAGTCGGAGAACTTGCTATGATAGACGAGCATTTGCGGCCCAAAATGTTTGCTTAGACGATTGGTTATTTGCGTGGTGAGAGCTATTTCGGGCAGGAGGTAGAGTACGTTTCGTCCTTCGGCGAGAGTTTTTTGGATTAGGTGGATGTATATTTCGGTCTTGCCACTGCCTGTGACACCTTGCAAAAGGACGGGACGGCAAGAGTTTTGACTACTTAGTATTTCGGAGAGGGCTTGGCTTTGAACTTCGGAGAGCGTGGCAGGAGGGCAAGTTTCGGCATCGGGGAGAGCAATGCGCGAAATGCTGACATTGTCTTGCATGAGAATGCCTTTCTTGACGAGTTCGGAGAGGTGGGTTGCAGTTACGTTTGGGTTGGAGGTGAGAGCGGAGCGAAAGACGCGCTTGCCAGAGGTGGCTTGCGACATGCCACCAGACTGCTGAATGAGGAGCATGAGGGCATCGAGTTGACGCGGAGCTCGCGACTGCAATGTGTTGAAGACTTCGAGGAGAGCATCTTCGCTATGATATTCGTGAGCGAGGGCGTATGCCACTTCGGTCTTGGGGCGGTAGGTTCCACGCATTTGCTCGCTGACATAGACGGCGTCGGCATCTAAGAGTGCTTTGACGTGAGCAGTAGGGTTTATGCCCCCCATGGCTTTAGAGAGTTCGCAGAGCGAACAGACTTTTTTTTCGGCTATGAAATTGAGTGCGTCGAGTTGGCGAGGCGTAAGGGTGTCGGTGTCGGAAAAGAGTGTGTTGACCGATAGTTTTGTTTCGCTTTCGAGCTTAAGACCAGCAGGAATGGCAGCTTTCATGACCTCGCCAAGAGTGCAGATGTAGTAGTCGGCAATCCACTGCCAGAGTTCGAATTGGGAGGGAGAGACAATGGGATCGGTATCGAGGATGTCGGTTATGTCTTTTGTGGCGAAATCGGGTGGGTCGTTGTGAATGGTTATGACTATGCCTGTATAGTATTTCTTGTCGCCAAAACTGACGAGGACACGAGCGAAACGACACAAACGAGCAACAAGGGGACGCGGTACACTATAGGTGTAGAGTTGTTGCAGTGGGAGGGGTAGGACTATGTCGACAAAAGTATCGATGTGGAAATGTTAGTTGTTGAGGACTATGTCTACGATTTTCTGCGGGTCGATATTAAAGCAACGATAGTCGGCAAAACGGCAGGGCTTGTTGCCATAAACGGAGCAGGGGCGGCAAGTGAGGTCGTCTCGTCCGACGACGTCGGCAAGTTTTTGTCCATAGCCTAAGAAACCCGCGAAATGGTGTGTAGCTCCCCAAACGGAGACGACTCGCACACCGTAGAGTGAACATACGTGCATGGCCGAAGAGTCCATAGAAATCATGCTGTCGAGGTTGGACATTAGAGCCATTTCGCTATCAAGAGGCATGAGACCGATGACGCTTAGGCAATGGTTGTCGGACGAGAGCAGAGACTGGGCAAGAGCTTTTTCTTTATTTCCGCCGCCAAAGATGAATATGCGGACATCGGGGCGTTGGAGGAGAAGGTTTATGACTTGCTTTGTCTTGTCGAGGGGATACATCTTGCCATCGTGAGCTGCGAAAGGCGATATGCCGATCCAGATTTCGGTGCCTTTGGTCTTTATGGGCGAGGCTGATGGGATGGGTTCTTGTGGGCGACGATGAGTCGTGTCGGGACAAGAAAGGCCTGCGCTAAGAAATACTTTCCGATAGCGCTCGACCATTGGTGTTAGTTGCGAGTGGAGCTTGCCACTGACAAGACGTTTTTTGTCGGCGCGCCCCTTGTCGACAACGAAGACATTTGAACCGACGAGACGGAAGAGGGTGCGGAGAACCTTTGAACGCAAGACGTTGTGAAGGTCGATGATGGTGTCGAAACGACATATGGAACGCAAAGTTTTGAAAAGTTGCCAAAGAGCTATTAGTCCATGTTTTTGGCGTCGGATGTCAGTGCCGAAGAAATGGAAATTGGGGAAAGGCTCGAAGAAAGGTTCGAAGAAAGGTGTGGAAAGGACGGTAAACTCTACATTGGGATTGGCCAGACAAGCAGAAGCAACTATGGGCGCCGTCATAGCGACGTCGCCCATGGCTGTAAGACGTATGATGAGAACACGCCGAGTCACGACAGAAGATTATTTTTTGCCTGCGTAAAGGATTGGGTTGAGGGCAGGGTCGTTGTACATTTTCATTTGCTTGTAGACTTTCATGTACTTACGACCAGCGGCAATGTCGTCGATGAGTTCTTCGATGGCTGTTGAGAGGTCCTTATGTTGCTCGTTTAGGACGGCGAGCTTGCGCGCACAGGCTTCTTTGTGAGCTGGGTCGGCATCGTGTCGATTGACTTCGACAGACATGTGGTAGACCTTGAGAGCCAAAATGGAAAGTCGGTCGACTGCCCAAGCTGGGCTTTCGGTGTTGATTTTGGCATCTGGGAGGACCTTGACGCCCTTGTACTTATCTAAGAAATAGGAGTCGATGTACTCGACCATATCGGTTCGTTCTTGATTGGAAGCGTCGATGCGTCTTTTGATGGCAAGAGCCTTGACGGGGTCGATGGCTGGGTCGCGAACGATGTCTTCGAGGTGCCACTGGACGGTGTCGATCCAATTCTTGTGGTAGAGGAGGTGTTGAAGAGTGGCAGGTTCGTAGGGGTTACGATTGGGGGTGTCGACATTGTCGGCGACGTGGTAGTCGGCAATGGCTTGGTTGAAGATCTGCCAATAGAGTTCTGTTTCTTTCATTGGAGAGAAGAATTATTTGGCAGATTCGAGTTTAGCTTTGACAAGGGCAGATATGTCGGTGCTTTGGTCGGACTCGAAGAGAATGACTTGCGAGCTCTTGTCGAAGATGTAGGTGAAGTTGTTTTCTTTGCCAACGGCTTCGACAGCCTTTTGATATTTTTCGAGGATGGGTTGAAGGAGTTGTTGTTCTTTTTGTTGGAGGCTTTGCTGTGCGAGTTGTTGGAAACTCTGCATGCGTTCGCTTGCATCTTGAATTTCTTTTTCTTTGGTGGCACGTATGAGCTCGGGGAGAGAGTCTCGTTTTTCCATGTACTCGGCATACTTTTGTTGAATGTCGTTTTGCATGACTTTGATTTGCTCTTCGAGCTTGGTGGCCTCCTCTTGCATTTTGACGTTGGCGTCTTTGAACTCTTGGAGTTCGCTGAGGAATTGCTGGCTATTGATGTGTGCGAATTTGAGGTCTTGAGCATGAGCCTCGGCGAAGAGTGCGAATAGGGCTACAAGGGAGGCGACAAATTTGGATATTTTCATAATTTGGTTGGTGGTTTTCGGTTGAAATGAATGAGAATAGGTTATTGGGATGTTATTTTACGCCGAGACGTTGCTTTACTTTGGGTGCGACATCGTCGGAGCCTTTGCCACTGAAAAGTATGAGTGGGGACTCACGCTCGAAGATGTAGAGATAGCCTTCGTTGACACCGACGTCTTGTATGGCTTTTTGGACCTTGAGGACGATGGGTTGCAATAGTTCTTGCTGCTTGGTTTGCATGTCTTGACGCGAAGTTTGGATAAACTCTTGTATGCGTTGTTGGAGCTGACCGAGTTCTTCTTCTTTGTCCATACGTTCTTTGTCGGTCATCTTGGCAGCTTTTTGTTGGTAGTCGGCGACTTGCTTTTGGAAGTCTTCGACCATTATGGAGCGACGCGTTTCTATTTTGTCGGTTTCGCTGTCGAGAGTTTTTTGGACTGATGTGTACTCGGGCATGCTCGTGATGAGCTTTTGGGTGTCGACATGTCCAAGTTTCATTTTGCTTTGAGCAGAGACGCTTAGGGAAAGGGCGAAAGCAACGGAAGCGACTGCTAAACGGCAGTAGGATTTATGCATTACGTCGATGGTTGATGTTAATGGGATTGGTGAGAGTGGGAATATTTATTTGCCGTAGCCCATTTTAGCGAGGACTTGGTCGGAGATGTCTTGTGTCTTGTCGGCATACATTAGACCGGTGGATGTTGACTTATCCCAGACGGCGGTGTAGTTTTTTTCTTGTGCGAGAGAAGAGATGGCGTTGAAAATTTGTTCTTGAATGGGTTTGACGAGGACTTCGCGCTGTTTGAAGAGTTCGCCGTTTTGCCCAAAGTATTGTTGTTGGAGTTTTTTGGCAGCTTGTTCTTTTTCGATTATCTCGTTTTCTTTGCTGACTTTCATGTCGTTGCTGAGGAACACGCTTTCGGTGCGATAGGTCTCGTAGAGTTTTTGAACTTCTTCGAGACGTGCTTTTACCTCGGCCTCGTACTTTTGCGAGAGTTTGTTGAGTTGCTGGTTGGCACTTTCGTAGGCAGGGATGTTCTTGAGGATGTATTCTGTGTCGACGAAGACTGTTTTTTGAGCTACTGCCCCTATGGTAGCGACGAAGGCTACGACGAGTAGGGAGAATATTTTTTTCATTGTCATGTTGTTAGCTGTTTTGTGGTTTATGACTAATCATTAACAATTTGCGTACCAAAGTTTTGTCGCTGTTAGAAAGACTGCCCGATGACGAAGTGGAATTGGCTGCCACCTGCTCCGTTGTAGCCGTCGACTTCGTCGAAGCCGTAGCCCCAGTCCATGCCGAGCAGACCGAAGATGGGCAAGAAGATGCGGACACCGACACCGGCAGAGCGTTTGAGGTCGAATGGGCTATAGTCTTGGAAGGTGCTCCAACAATTGCCAGCTTCGGCAAAGGCAAGAGCGTAGACGGTGGCTTGTGGTTGCAGTGTGATGGGGTAGCGGAGCTCCATGGAGTACTTGTTGTAGATGTTGCCATCGTAGGAGTAGGAGGAGCCTGCACGAGGTGTAAGAGAGGAGTTTTCGTAGCCACGGAGTCCGATTGTTTCTTCGCCGTAGGTGCTGTAGCCCGACATGCCGTCGCCACCCATGACGTATTTTTCGAATGGCGATTTTTTGTAGCGGTTGTAGTAGCCGAGGAATCCCATTTCGAACTTGCCCATGAGGACGAGTTTGCGGTTGGGCGAGAGTGGTTTGAAGACTTGTCCTTTGAGACTCCACTTGTGATACTCGATGAACTTGTAGAGTATGTTGGTGCGGTCTTCGTTGCGCCAGTTGCGATTGGAGAAAGCTGAATAGGGCGGCGTAAACTTGACACCGATGGAGAAGTTGGAGCCCGAACGGCTATAAATGGGGTTGTCGATGGAGTTGCGGCTGAGGGAGACGCCGAAGGCAATGTTGTGGCTATTGCCGTTTTGCATGAGGAAGTATTGCCAGTTTTTGAGGTTGTAGTGTTGGTAGCTGACGTCGGTGTAGAGGACGAACCAGTCGTCGGGCCACGTGAGTCGCTTGCCGAAGCCGACGGAGAAGCCAGATACTTTGCGGTATTGGCTTATGCTGCTTTTGCTGGCGATGGTGGAGCCACCTGAGGTGTAGCCAGAGGAGTAGCCGTTGTAGAAGTTGTTGTAGTAGCTGGAGCTGACACCTGTTTGGGAAGAGTAGAAAGCAGAGACTGTCAGTGAGTTGGGGCGACGCCCGCCGAGCCAAGGTTCGGTGAAAGATATTGAGAGAGATTTGTAGTACTTGCCGTTGGCTTGTGCTTTGAGTTGGAGTTTTTGTCCGTCGCCTGTTGGGAGTGGCGAGTAGGCTTCTTTGTTGAAGATGTTGCGAAGAGAGAAGTTGTTGAACGAGAGTCCGAGTGAGCCGACGAACATGCCAGCGCCCCAACCACCAGAGAGTTCTATTTGGTCGTTGGATTTTTCTTCGAGGTTGTAGACGATGTCGACTGTTCCGTTGTCGCCGTTGGGTTGTGGGACTGGGTTGATGGTTTCGGGGTTGAAGTGTCCGAGCTGAGCGAGTTCGCGGACGGTGCGGATTAGTTCGCTCTTGCTGAATAGTTGTCCGGGTTTGGTGCGTATTTCTCGTCGGACGACGTGTTCGTGAGTCTTGTCGTTGCCTTTGATGATGATGTCGTTGATGGTGGCTTGAGTGCCTTCGACGACACGCATTTCGAGGTCGATGGTGTCGCCTTCGACGCGCGATTCGACAGGGACGATGTTGGAGAAGAGGTAGCCGTTGTCCATATAGAGGTTGTGGACGGCATCGTCTTCCTGGTAGAGTCGTTTTTCGAGACGTTTGGTGTCGTAGATGTCGCCACGCTTCATGCCAAGGACACGAGTAAGGTCGTCGGCGGAGTAGATGCTATTGCCGACCCAAGATATGTTGCCGATGTGGTATTGTATGCCTTCGTTGATGTAGACGTCGATGTCGACAGTGTTGTCGTCGTTGCGCATTACGGTTTCGTTGAGGACACGAGCATCGCGATAGCCGTGTTCATTGTAGTAGTCGATGAGTGCAACGAGGTCTTTTTCGTAGAGTTCTTTGACGAATTTTTTGGTACGGAAGAAGTTCATAAGCCCTTTTTGGTTAGTTTTTTTCATGGCACGGTTGAGCTTACGATATGTCATTACGTTGTTGCCATGGAAACGGAGCTTATGGACTTTTACTTTGTCTTTTTTGTCGACAGCGATGTCGAGAATGACGTGGTTGTCTCGTTCGGGGTCGTTGCGTTGGACGACGGATACTTCGACGTTGTAGAAACCTTTGCCGACGAAGAAGTCTTTGACGTATTTTTCGGCACGCTTGACGAGGAAAGGAGTTACTTGCGCTTCTTCCATTATGGCTACTTTGTCGTAGACTTCTTTGACGTCGGAGCGTTTGAGGCCTGTAAAGTTAACTTTGCTAAGGCGCGGTCGTTCTTTGAGGGCTATTTCGACTATGGCGTGTCCGTGAGTGGTCTCTTTGTAGTACATTTTGACGTCGGAGAAGAGACCGTTGTTGAGGTATCGCTTGACGGCTTGCGTTATTTCATCGCCTGGGATGGCGACTTCTTGTCCTTTGTGGAGACCAGAGAGGTTGACGAGGAGAGAGTTGTCCATGTGGGCGGCTCCGGAGACGATGATGTCGTCGATGATGTATTTGCGGGCGTTGCCAGAGTAGGAGACGCGTTCTATGGGTGTGTTGGTGAGCGAACTGTCGGCAGGTGCTATGGACTGTGCCATGGCACAAGAGAAGACGAGCGAAAAGATTAATAGCGACAGTGTGGCGTATATATTTTTCAACATTGTTGGGATGAAGTGTGCTTTACGGGGCTTATTTAGAAGAGATTTGTTCGCTTGTCTGACCGAAGCGTCGTTCACGTTTCTGGTAGTCGGCGATGGCGAGCAAGAGTTGCTCCTCGTCGAAGTCGGGCCAGAGTGTGTCGGTGAAATAGAATTCGGAGTAGGCTGTTTGCCAAATCATGAAGTTGCTGATGCGATATTCGCCACTGGTGCGGATGAGTAGTTCGGGGTCGGGCAGGAAACTCATGGGCATGTGAGCGGCGAGGCACTGCGAGTCGACATTTTGTGGGTCGAGGGTGCCGCTTTGGACTTCGAGGGCTATTTGTCGGGCGGCTTCGGTTATTTCCCATCGTCCGCTATAGCTGAGGGCGAGCGTCAGGGTGAGTCCTGTGTTGGAGCTTGTCTGCTCGACGGCACGTTGGAGCTTGTCTTTGAGGGTTTGTGGCAATCGACCATCGCCGACTACGCATAGTCGGACGTTGTTCTTGAGGAGACTTGAGAGCTCACTTTCGATTGTGGAGGAGAGGAGTTTCATTAGTCCTTCGACTTCGGCTGCGGGTCGGTTCCAGTTTTCGGTGGAGAAGGCGTAGAGGGTTAGGTAGCGCGCACCG
Source organism: uncultured Bacteroidales bacterium (assembly GCA_937892095.1). Taxonomy (GTDB): domain Bacteria; phylum Bacteroidota; class Bacteroidia; order Bacteroidales; family Marinilabiliaceae; genus W3P20-009. Next base: position 24,430 of record CALAVC010000064.1, read on the forward strand.
ATGCGTGCGGCGGCTTCGGTAATTTTACGGACAGAGCCTACGCCGAATTTGTGTCCGACGAGGCGAATGTTACCTTGTTTTTTAGCCCAGCGTCCGTTGCCGTCCATTATGATGGCGATATGCTTGGGGACTCTATCGGGGTCGATATGGATGTCTGACATGCTCACTTTGTCAATCTTTGTAGTAGGAACGTAGTCCGTCGTTGCAGACGAGGGAACGAGGCCAAAGGCTAAAGGTTAGCATTAGGCGTAGTGAGGAGTACCAATCGTTGTTGTGTAGGAGTGAGGACTGTCCGTTTTTGTAGGGGTCGGAAGGGTCGAAGGATAGTCCGTCAGGGTTGACACACTCGAGTTGGTCGGTAAAGGTTTTGAAGAAAGTCCACTCTACGCCGAGTCGGAGGAGGTTGTTTAGCTTGTACTTTATGCCTGCACCGAAGGGCAAAGATAACACAAAAAAGGATTTTTTCTTATTGGGTTTGTCGTAGCCCTTGTAGGAAGTTAGTCCGAGTCCGAGAGCGAGGTAGGGAGAGAAGCGAGTTTCGTTCTTACGGAACATGTGGTCGAAACTGAGGAAATTGATTTCGCCGAGGACGCTTATGTCGATGAGGTTGTTGGCGAAGTCGAGGTCGGTGGGTCGGACTTGGACGTATTCGTCTTCGGCAAGTGGTGTGGCTTGCGGAGAGACGGAGAATGGGCTAT